>JBIKWR010000138.1:0-8412 GCA_044356225.1 Bacteriovoracaceae bacterium
GATGCTCCTATTCACTATCATTCGGAAGGGGTTTCCATCGAAAAACGTTCGCTGGATTATTACGTGGGGGATGTGCAAGTAGTGGAAGTGAAAATAAAAAATGGAGATCGCATCAAGCCAGAGCACTTAACATCGAAGATTGAAAGACCGAGAGTTCTATTTAAAACGAATTCCTTTCCCCATCCTAATCGATGGAATCATGATTTTTGTTCATTTGATAGTTCTATGATTCAATTTTTGGCGGACCAAGGAGTAAAATTAGTTGGGATTGATACCCCTTCGGTCGATCCTGAAACGGATAAAGAATTATTGGCGCATAAAAAAATTTTTGAGAATGATATGGCCATTTTAGAGGGACTGGTCCTCACACATGTGGCCCCGGGATTTTATTTTTTATCAGCTTTGCCTTTAAAAATTAAAGGATCTGAAGCGGCCCCAGTGAGGGCGGTATTATTAAAGGCCAATCAACATGATTAAGATTCTTAATTTTATTAATGGTGAGTTTCAGCAATCAAGTAATGGATTATGGTTGGATAATGTGAACCCGGCCACCGGAAAAACTTTTTCTCAGATAAGCAGTTCTTCGGAAGTGGATGTCAAGAGGGCGGTGGATGCTGCAGAAAAAGCATTTCCCATTTGGTCTCAAAAAACGATCGAAGAAAAAAAATCATATTTTGAAAAAATTATAAAACTGATGCAAGAAAATTTTGCAGAATTGGCGATCGCCGAAACCATGGATACGGGAAAGCCCATTAGTATTTCCAAAACAGTTGATATTCCACGGGCGATAAAAAATTTAGAATTTTATATGAGTGCTATCGAGCAATGGAGTAGTGAGGCGCATGTAATGAATGGACAGGCGATCAACTACACTTTACGTGAACCATTAGGAGTGGTTTGTTGTATTTCTCCATGGAACCTTCCACTTTATTTGTTAACTTGGAAAATTGCTCCTGCGCTTTTAACCGGAAATACCGTTGTGGCCAAACCATCTGAAGTGACACCTTATACCGCCTTTCTTTTTGCCCAAATTTGTCAAAAAGCTGGTTTACCACCAGGAGTCCTTAATATTATTCATGGCACCGGCAAAGAGGCGGGCGAACCCATAATCTTAGATCCCAGAGTTAAAGCACTTTCATTTACCGGCAGTACGAAAACGGGACGTTTGTTAGGAAACATTGCCGCCAGTAAGATGATAAAATATTCTTTAGAAATGGGCGGAAAAAATCCCACTATTATTTTTGAGAGTTGTGATTTGGAAAAAGCCGTTTCACTAGCGGCCAGAGCTGCTTTTTCTAATCAAGGTCAAATTTGTTTATGTGGTAGTCGAATTTTAGTGGCGAGAAAAATTTTTGAAGTCTTTAAACAAAAACTTATTAAAAAAATTGAACAAATAAAAATTGGTGATCCATTAGATGAAAAAAATCATTTTTCGGCTTTAGTATCACCTGGCCATTACCAAAAAGTTTTAAGTTACATCGAATTGGCAAAGAGCGAAGGTGGCAAAATTTTAACCGGAGGATCTCCTCTGAAAATTGCGGGTTTGGATGGTTATTTTATAGCACCAACCTTGATTGAAAATTTAGGACCAAATTGTCGCACTAACCAAGAAGAAATTTTTGGACCAGTGGCGACCTTGATGCCATTTGATACAGAAGAAGAAGCAGTAGAGCTAGCGAATGCTACAGATTTTGGACTGTCGGCAAGTTTATGCACCAATGATTTAGGTCAGGCCCAACGAGTTTCGCAAAAAATTAAATGCGGAATTATCTGGATTAATTCCTGGATGGTGCGAGATTTACGAACTCCATTTGGAGGCATGAAAGATTCCGGTGTTGGTCGAGAGGGTGGAAATTATGCCCTTTCATTTTTTACCGAAACAAAAAATGTTTGTATGAGTTATTAGTTTTTATAAGGATCTTAAAATGAATTCAATCATCAATGTTTCTTCGGCTCCAGAACCGGTAGGTCTATATCCTCATGCTAAACGTGTTGGTCATTTGTTATTTTTATCTGGTGTTGGCCCGCGGAAAAAAGGTACAAAAAATATTCCTGGAGTAAAACTCAGTGATCAAGGAGAAATTCTTTCTTACGATATCGTAGAACAATGTATCAGTGTGTTTGAAAATGTAAAAAATATTTTAAAAGAAAGTGGATCGAGCTGGGAACAATTAGTCGATGTGACAGTGTATCTAACCAATATGAAAAAAGATTTTGTCGCTTATAATAAAATTTATGGAGAGTATTTTAAAACCAATATGCCCTGTAGAACCACCGTGGAAGTCAATGCTTTACCCACACCAATTGCTATTGAGCTTAAATGTATTGCCACGATTGATTAAGGATTTACTATGACAATTTTTAGGCCAATAAATTTAGAAAAATGGATTGTGGAGCATCAACATTTACTCCAACCCCCAGTAAATAATAAACAAGTTTTTGATTATGGTGACTTTGTGGTGATGGTGGTAGGTGGTCCTAACGAACGTGCAGACTTTCATATTAATCAAACCGGAGAACTATTTTATCAGTTAAAAGGTAAAATGGATTTAAGAATAAAAAATGAACAAGGGCGTTTTGAAGATATTCAAATCAACGAAGGGGATTTATTTTTACTACCTCCTCGTGTCCCTCACAGTCCTCAGCGCTATGCTAAATCTTTAGGAATAGTGGTGGAACAAAAGCGTCGCAAGGATGAGATCGATTCATTTGTTTGGTATTGTGATCATTGTGGCCAAGTTCTCCATACCGTCAGCTTTGTGCTAACCAATATAGAAATCCAAGTTAAAGCGGCGATAGATGAATATTGGAGTCATCCAGCATGGCAAAAATGTTCCAAATGCCAAACTGTGAAGTTAAAAAAATGAAGCAAGATAAAATTCACGCCATCGATATTCATACTCATATCTTACCTCCCAAGATACCGGCATTTAAAAAACAGTTTGGTTATGGAGGATTTATTCAGCTGGAACATTTCCAGGAAAATGGATGTGCATGCGCCAATATGGTGAAAGATGATGGCCAGTTTTTTCGTAAAATAGAGTCCAATTGTTTTGATCCTTTGAGCCGACTTATTGATATGAATAAAGGTTTAGTGAGAACTCAAGTTTTATCAACCGTACCAGTAATGTTTAGTTATTGGACTAAGCCACTAGACGGTTTAGTTATTTCTCAATTTCTGAATGATCATATGGCCGAAGTATGTCAAAAAAACCCTCAGCAATTTTTAGCTTTGGGAACAGTGCCGATGCAAGATCCGGCTTTAGCGGCAAAAGAGTTACGGCGTTGTATCGTCGATCTTGGTTTTAAAGGTGTGCAAATCGGTTCTCATATCAATGATTGGAATTTAGAAAACAAAGTTTTTGATGAATTTTACCAAACGGCGAATGAACTTGAAGCGGCGGTTTTTATCCATCCTTGGGATATGATGGGAGCGGCTAAAATGCCAAAATATTGGCTTCCTTGGCTGGTAGGTATGCCAGCAGAAACTTGCCTGGCCATTTGTTCGATGATTTTTGGTGGAGTTTTTAAACGTTTTCCAAAAATGAAAGTGGCCTTTGCTCATGGTGGTGGCAGTTTTGCGGGAACCTTAGGACGCATTGATCATGGTTTTCAAGTAAGGCCAGATTTATGTGCGATTGATAATCAGATTTCACCAAAAGATTCGTTAGGCTCATTTTTTGTCGACAGTCTCGTTCACGATGAGACTGCTTTACAATTGATTGTGGAAACCTTCGGTGAAGATTTTGTTTTACTCGGTAGTGATTACCCTTTTCCTCTCGGAGAAGAAAATCCAGGAGAGAGCATAGAAAAATCACAGCTGGATAAGCAGATTAAAGAAAAGCTGCTTTTTAAAAATGCTCGACAATGGTTAAGTTTAAAATAAAAAGGGAGAAATTAATATGAATACCGGACTTTGGAATCAGGAAAAATTTAATACTGAATTGGGAACCATCCCTTTTTCTCAGATCAAAGAGCAAGATTATATTCCTGCGTTAAAAGAAAAAATTAAACAATGTGAAGAAAATTTAAAACGAATGAAAGAAAAAAAAACCATTTCATTTAATGAAGTTTTTGATGTTTTTGAAAATAACTATAAGAGTCTATCTAAACTTACTCATACTTTTTCCAACCTCTTTAGTGCCCACTCAACAGAAACTTTGAGAGGACTAGCGGAAGAGTTTAATTCGATCAAAACAAAGTACGACAACAATACGACACTTGATCCCCAAATTTTTTCTCAAGTAAAAAAATTGTATGAACAAATTGACCAACTCAAATTAGAGACAGACCAAAAAAAGCTTTTATCTGACACTTATCGTTCATTTGTTCGCAATGGAGCATTGTTGAGTGAAGCCAATAAACAAAAAATCCGAGACATTGATGATGAACTTACGAAACTAAGTGTTGCCTATAGCAATAATGTTTTAAAGGCTACCAATGAATACAAATTAGTGATTAAAGATCGAGCTCAACTTGAAGGCTTAACTCCCGATTTCATAACATCCTCCATTGAATTGGCCAATAATAAAGGAATCAGCTCAACAGCAGAAAAGGGTCCTTGGGTGGTCACTCTGGATTATCCTAGTTATTTGCCATTTATGATGTACTCCACCAACACTGATTTAAAAAAAGAAATATCGCAAGCGCAAGGAACTCTTTGTTACAAAGGCGAGCAGTTTAATAATATAGAAAATTGTAAACGAATCACAAACCTAAAATATCAACGCGCTCAAATCCTCGGATTTGATTCCCACGCATCATTTGTCTTACAAGAGCGAATGGCCGAGACCAAAGAAACGGTTTTTAATTTTTTAGAAGAATTATTAAAAAAGAGTTTACCTAAGGCAAAAAAGGAAATGGAGGCGATTGCTTTGTTTAAAAAGAAGAAAATGGGTGATGCAACATTAGAAAGTTGGGATGTACCTCTTTGGAGCCGTTTGTATAAACAGGATAATTTAGGATTTGATGAAGAGGATTTAAAACCCTATTTTGAGCTAGAGAATACCATCAAAGGGGTGTTTCACATTGCTCATAAACTCTACAATCTTAAATTTGAGTTGTTAAAAAATGTTGATGTTTATCATGAAGATGTCAAAGTTTATAAAGTGACTGATGAAAAAGGCGATGAGTTTGTGGGAATTATCTATATGGATTTTTTTCCCAGAGAGTCTAAGCGCGGGGGCGCTTGGATGTGCGAGTATCAAGGTCAGTATATTGAAAATCAATATGATCATCGTCCGCACGTGGGAATTGTCTGTAATTTTACTAAACCCATGGCGAGTAAACCTAGTCTTTTGACATTTTCTGAAGTCACCACCTTGTTTCATGAATTTGGCCATGCTCTGCATGGACTACTGACAAAGTGTCGTTATCTATCCCAGTCAGGTGCTAATGTTTTGTGGGATTTTGTAGAATTGCCTTCACAGGTGATGGAAAATTGGTGTTATGAAAAAGAGGCACTTGATTTGTTTGCCAAACATTATCAAAGTGGTGAAAAAATTCCCGATTCATTACTAAAAAAACTTTGTGATAGTCGCCAGTTTTTAGAAGCGATTGCAACCGTTCGACAACTCTATTTTGCCTTTCTCGATTTTGAATGGCATGCAGGAAATCCCGAAGCGATTAAAGATATTGGTCTGATGGAAAAAAAGCTAAGAGAAAAAACGAAAACGTATCATTTTCCCACAGATAGAGATGTTTCTCAAAGCACTCACTTTGGTCACATTTTTGGGGGAGGGTACTCAGCAGGATATTATTCTTATAAATGGGCCGAGGTTTTAGATGCGGATGCTTTTGAATATTTCAAACAAAATGGAATTTTTAATCAAAATATTGCTAAATCATTTCGTGAAAATATTTTGGCCAAAGGAGATACTATCCATCCGATGGAGCTTTATAAAAAGTTTCGCGGTAAAAAACCGGAAATTGAACCACTGTTAAGAAGAGCGGGGTTGTTAACTTGAAGCAAAAAGAAAAAAAAGGTTTTGATCAAAAATATTGGAATGAAAATTATAGTGAGCCCATGACCATGGATGGAATTGGCAATGCTCATCATCATGCTCAATATTTAAAAAACTTGTTTGATCTCGATGGCATTGAGATTCAGTCGATCATTGATTTTGGTTTTGGTCATGGTGATTTATTAGTAGAAATGGCAAAAGTTTTTAATCCCCAGGAAGTGATGGGTATTGAAGCATCGGAGTATATTTTTGAGTTAAGAAAAAAATACTTAGCAAATCATCTAAAAAAAAACTCTGCCAACCTACTGAATCTGGATCTAAAAGAATGGTGTCTTGATAACCAAAAAAATAGAAAAGTTTATGATCTGGGAATTTGCACCTCAGTCTTTCAATATATTGATTCAAAAGATTTCAAACTTATTCTTCCAATCTTAAGTAAAAAGGTCAGGTTTTTTTATTTAACATTCCCCACTAATAAAGAGCTCTTAAAACAACGAAAAGAACTTGAGTTTTTTGATCAATATGCACTTTCACGTACTCGAAGTTTTTACTGGAAAACAATTTCACCTTATTTTACCGTTGTTAGTAATCGATTACTGGAGAGTAAATATCATTTTAATGAGAAGACGACAGCATTTACTGAATTTTTTTATCGTTTCTAAATGTCAGTGACTAACAGTTTATTTTTCTGTTGAAACTTCTCAACTCGTTCTAATCTTATTCTTAATTAAAGTTATTAGGATGATAACCAAAGGTTAGAAGGAGTTAACATGAAGAGATTCATTAAAGGTTTTTTGTCACTTTCCACTACGACACTATTAGCACAATTCATTAGTTTGCATTCGTTTTCGGCTTGGGCCGAAGAAAAAATCTTGATTACCCTCGGGACAGATATGGCCGAGGCACTCAATCAGCGCTGGCAGATTGAAAGCAGACAACTTGAGCATAATGAAAACATTTCTTTTGCCGAGATTGACGAGGAACTTATTCCTTGGATGTCAAAAATTGCCCATGAAAAATTTAAACGTTGTGGTGGCTTCATGGTTCACGAGTCTAAGGAATCGTTGCTTCCAACTCCTAATTTTAATGCCGAGATTGTCGACTACACTATCGAACAACATGATTTAGTGAAAAGACTCTTAGTTGAAGTCGAAGAGATAAAAATTCGTCAAACAATTGAAAAACTTTCTAGTTTTCATAATCGTTATTATCAATCTGAACATGGAGTTAATTCTCAAGAATGGCTTTATCAGCATTGGATTGAACTTTCCAAACACCGCAACGATGTCAAAGTTGAAAAGCGTGTGCATAAAAGTTGGCCGCAACCGACAATTGTTTTAACCATTGAAGGAAGTGATTTACCGGATGAGATCGTCGTTCTAGGTGGACATGCCGATTCGATCAATCAATGGTCATTGTTTAAATCCAGAGCGCGGGCCCCTGGTGCGGATGACAATGCCTCTGGCATTGCCACCGTCACTGAGTCCATTCGTTTACTATTAGCTTCCGGGCATAAACCAAAACGCACCCTGCAGTTTATGGCCTATGCTGCAGAAGAAGTAGGCTTGAGAGGTTCAGGCGAAATTGCCGAGAGTTATAAAAAACTCAATAAAAAAGTGATGGGTGTTTTACAGTTCGATATGACGAATTTTAAAGGCAGTGATTTGAATATTTTTCTGGTGGAAGATTTTACGAACAGTGATCAAAATCGATTTTTAGGGCAGTTAATTGACACTTATTTGCAAACTCCCTGGGGTTCCACTAAATGTGGTTATG
The DNA here is from genome assembly GCA_044356225.1 of Bacteriovoracaceae bacterium. Lineage (GTDB taxonomy): Bacteria > Bdellovibrionota > Bacteriovoracia > Bacteriovoracales > Bacteriovoracaceae > JBIKWR01. Next base: position 7,740 of record JBIKWR010000138.1, read on the forward strand.
CCTGTTCAGATCATGGTTCATGGACAAAAAATGGATTTTTTGCATCAGCAGCTTTTGAGGCCAATAAAAGTGATATGAATAAGTCCTTGCATACGCCAGAAGATACACTAGAAAAATCTGGCGGAACTGCTTTGCATGCCACGACTTTTTCTAAGTTGGCCTTAGCTTATGCCATAGAAATGGGTCGATAAAATTATTATATCATGACGAAAAATATGCAAATTAGTGTGATCTGAGCTCGAGAGTTTGCTTTTTCAGTGGATCTTGGGTTCAGTTCAACGTTTTAGAGCTTTAAGTGTTGATGGAGTTATGACATAATGTGACACGTGTCACCATTATTTTTTTCAACTATAAATATTCTTTATACAATTTTTATCTGTTGTATCTGGTCCAATCTGATTTATGTCTCCACTTGATTCCATAAAACCCAATATTTCTTTGTTGAAAACAGTTTTGGCAGAAAAACATCAGGAATTATCAGGGCTGATTCCACCTCCTCCAAGTTTACGAACGTTATCAGCAGCCGAAGAGATCGCCACGGAACTTATAAAAATTTTTGATATTCTTGCGAGCGTATTCAAACAAGTCATCGCTTTGGAAAAAAACTTTGAACAGGATTTTGGTAGTGTTCGAGAACTTTATAGTGACAAAAACTTACCTTATATTTGTTTAG
>JBIKWR010000018.1:0-28523 GCA_044356225.1 Bacteriovoracaceae bacterium
TACTGGCCAAAAAGTGGGAAGATCGTAATTCTGAAGAACAACCAGATCAATTGGGTGAGGCCATTTGTTATCATTTACCGGGTGCCAGCAGGTCCCTGTTACTGACCGGTTATATCCATGCAGCAGCTGCGCAGAGAAATCTTTTTCTCCAAAGCTTTTCCTCCCTACAATTAATACCAATAAATTAAAATTGTGAAATAATACTAAGATAGATTGTTTGATTAAAATTGGTGTTAACTTATGTCCATCGATAAAGCTTATATTTTGGCGGCAGGCCTGGGCACGCGCATGGGAGAAAAAGGTAAAAATCTACCTAAACCATTGTGGCCAGTATTTGATAAATATTTAATTGAGTTACAACTTCGTTTTGCCCTTTCTTTGCAAATAAAAAAAATCATTATCAATTTATTTCATCAAAAAGAGTTGCTCAAAAAAACGTTAGAAAGTGAAGGCATCCAAAAACTCTTAAAGACTCATCACGCGCAGTTAATTTTGATTGAAGAGCCAACTCTGCTCGGAGTTGGGGGGAGTATTCATAATTTACAAACGGTGAATGAATTAAAGGGTACAATCATCATCCTCAATGCCGATCAGTTTTTATTCTTTTCGCCTCATCATTGGAGAAAAGCATGGGAAATGGTGAAATCCCCTGGATCGGTGGTTTTATTTCCCATTGAATTAAGTGCCGCGGAAAAAAATGATTACAATACTTTATCCATCGATCACCATCGGTTACTCAAAGGAATAATCCCGCAAAAGACCTCTTCTCTTTTACCTCCTTGGATTACCTATTCTGGAGTGGCACTTATTAATTTAGATAACTTGGCCTATCAAGCTGGGCCATCGGGATTTTTTGATACTGTCGCCAATTTTCGCACCCGAGATATCCATGTTTATCCCTTACAAAAAAATGAAAATTCATTCAACTATGAATATTGGGATTTTGGAACTCTCGAACGATATCAACAATCGATTCAAAAACTTTTAATGAAACCGCAGCATTCACTTTTTTATCAATGGCTGTGTGACAATCAAGCGATTATTCCCGAAAATATTTTAGAGCAAGAGGCGACCTCATATCAAGGTCGCTTGGCGCATTATCAAATGGGTTCAGAACTTAAAATCGATTTTTTAATCTAAACTCATCCAGTGCCGCTATAACCATAACAAAGCTTTTTCAATTTTTTCCCGATCGGTAATTTCAATTTTTAAAAGCTTGGCCGGCATGCGCCCAGGAACGACGGTCAAACTAAAAATTCGTCCTTGGCGACTCACGAGAAAATCGTAAGAAGTTTCTAGCGCTAAAAGCGACGATATCTTTTCCCAATCCGATCGCAAAACTCTTTGAAAATTAATCGCTAAAATTTCATCTTGAGCATTCACACCACTTTTAAAAGCTGGTCCATCTAAATCTACCGTTTGAACAATCACTCTATCACCTTCAAAAGAAACACTGGCCCCTAAGGTTAATGCTGGTTTTTCTTCAAAACATAAATTAAGACCACAGGCCTTAAAATAATAATGAAAATCAAGTTCTTTGGTGGTGGTAACCCACTCAACAAAAGTTTCTTTGATTTCAGGGCCAGCGATCTCGGCGATCATTTGATAAACATCTTGGTCAATGATTCCTACTTCGGGATTTTTAAGATAACGCTCCCAAAGTTTAAGTAACAAATCACGAAAACTTTTTTTATTCTTTGTTCGATCAGCAGACATCGCCAGAGATAAATTAAGCAGAAAAAAAACGATGCCACCTTTTAAATAATAACTAATTGACGAGTTTTTAAAATTTTCATCTGCTCGATACAATTTAATCCAAGCATAAAAAGCACTTTCCTCTAAGGAATGAAACTTTCTTCCATGACAGGAAAAATATTTTTCCAGATCCCCTTTAATCATGTCTAAGTATTCTTCTAGTGACATCAGACCGGCTTGATAGACAAATAACTGATCGACAAAACTCGTCATGCCCTCAGATAACCATAAAAGCGAAGTGTTCACTTCATTGCGGTAATCAAAAGGGCCAAACTCTTTGGGCCTTATCCGCTTGACGTTCCACAGATGAAAGTACTCGTGAGAAACTAAATTTAACCACTCCAGATAACTTTTTCTTTCTCCCAATAATCTGCCGTCATAATGGAGAGCGGTGGAGTTCGCATGCTCCAGTCCACCAAACATTTGGCGCGCAAAATGGACGATAAAAACATATTTTTCGTAGGGTAATTTTCCACCCATCATCTTTTGAATATGCTTCACAATGACTTCGATATCATTTTTAAAGTGGTTCTGATGGGGAAAGGCCTGACCCCAAATCGCCAATTCATGAGGAATATTATCGACCAAAAATCCATCTGTTTCGTGGCATCCAATTTCTACTGGACAATCGATTAACTCATCATAATTTTTTGCCGAAAAAATAAACTCTTCCCTTTTTTGAGAAATTTCTTTTAAACCTGTGGATAATTTTGACCACAAGGTTGGAAAATTAAATTCAATAGTAGGATTTTCCATCATTCCCTCAATTCCTAGCAGGTAAGAAGGGCCATGGAGGAAAGCATGCCCAATATCGATATGCGATGTTCTAACCGTCAATTCATGGCAATAGACTTCATACTCAATGGAAAATTGATTAAGAATCTTTTCTTGTGCGGTATTAAGCTCACTTTTTTGCCAATCAAATAACCAAGTATTTTTATTTTCAGGATGGTGAAAAAGTCTTTCACCGTTACCGATTGATCCTTTTATCCATCTGATATTTCGAGCGTATTCTCGCATCAAATAAGAGCCAGGAGACCAAGATGGTAAAAAACATGTGAGCGATTTTTGTCCTTTAGCTTTTTCACCCGAAATTTTTACTTTAACGTAATGGTGTTCAGGGTTTTCGATAATCACTTGATAATGCAGATGTGCCACGGCCTTATTCCTTAATTTTAAAGTAAGATTTTAGATTTATAGTCCCATTGCCTTTTGTCTTATTGCCTTTGAAGTGTTAAGAATAATCAATTTTACTAATGAAAGCAAAAGTATTGGTCGATGTTAGGACTAATAACTACAAAAAAATAAACTAAAAAATTAACTAAAAAATTAAAATGAAAAAATCAGCCGACAAAAAAACTTATCAAATCGATCGCCAACAAATTCCGATGCCTAAAATTCGCATTTCAAGGATGGCCTTTGAGCAAATTTTTTTAATTAAATCCATGGAGTTTGCCCAAACTAACGAACAATTTCGTATTCAAGTTAATGGCAAAGAATGTGATGGTTTCACTTATACCTGTGGATTTACTCCTCCCGACCATGAAGATTTTTCTTTGACGATCAAAGGACCAGAACAAAGGAAAATTCAAATTTTGCTCGACCCTTTTATCGCTTTTTATTTTCGCGATGGTCAACTCGATTACATCGAAGATAAACGTTTTAATCAATTTGGTTTTGTCGTCACCAATAATTTTCAAGATGAATTTCATGGAAAATTTTGGAAAGATAAAAACCATTTAATTCCTCCGGCTAAAAAAACACAAGATGTTTCCGTCTAGTCCAAATGAGAGCCGCAATATGATGGATTATCGTTATCTCAAAGCATTTTTATTAACCGTCAAAAACGCCAGTTTTTCCAAAGCCGCCAGCGAACTGAATATCGCGCAATCAGCTGTTTCAAGACAAATTAAATTATTGGAGGACTCGGTTGGATTTGAATTAATTGTCAGGTCATCAAAAAAAGTTCTGCTGACGCAAAAAGGGCATGAACTCTATCAAGCGGCCATGGAGTTTGATCAAAACCTCGAAAACTTATTAACGCTAGAATCACAAAAAACCATAAAAATTGGCACTCTCGATGGGCTCGTTGAAAACTGGCTGAATATTATTCTCGTTAGATACTACAAAAAATTTAATAACAATTTGATGGTGACAGTCGATACGCCTGCTAATTTAAAAAAATCTCTCAATAATGGCGAACTCGATCTTATTTTCACCACTGAAAACATCCAAAATGAATTAATCTCCTCTCTCAAACTTTTTGACGAAGAGTTAATTTTGATTAGTAAAAAAGAAATTGAACTTTCCAAAGTTCATGAGTCTAGGTGGATTGCTTTTAATGAAGAGGATAACATTTTTCAGGCCTTTAAAAAATCAAGTCTTAAACTCATTACCGTTGATAGCATGACGACTATTTTAAATTTAGTCAAAAATGGTGTTGGGGTTGCTGTCGTCCCAGATCATTTTATAAAAAGTAGCGACAATTTAATATCTTATCCGATTAAAAACTTACCAAAATCCATGATCTACATGGCAACACTTAGCTTTAAATCCATGCCTCAGTATTTACAAGAAATAATTGAAGTCATCCAAAGTCAAAGTAAACTTTCGCGATAAGTTCCATCTTCATACAACTCAATTTGGTGAGCACTTTTTAGTATTTTGCTATCCAAGAGATATTTCTTTTTGATGATTTCATTTTCACTATTCATCTTCGGCCATAAAACTTCAAAATAGAGTGGGTTCTCATCTGGAGCTAATGCAAAAAAAAGTGCGACCTCATTTTTTGAAGGTAATGAACCTTGAGAAAATTCATAAAATTGCCATTTGGTTTCACGATTTGAAACCAGCGAAACGCTCGCCCCCACTGCATTGAGATTCTTTTTTTGTCCTTTTAATAACACGCGAAAACGTAATGAACCTGCAGGCACTGACATCTTGTTTTCAAAAAGCCAAACCCGTTTTTGAATTTTTCCATCTCGTACACTGGTTTGCCCACTGAGAACATCCATTTTACCATCTTGATTATAATCAAGTGTTACGATCCCCGCAGGGTTGATAAGATCTATCCCTATTTCCATCGCCCTATTGACAAAACTTCGATCAGGTTGTTGCTCAAAATAAACCAAACGTGAATGGGGAGGAAATCCTGAATTCTCAACTAACAAATCAATTCTACCATCAAAATTAAGATCGACCCAAACCGCGCGTCGATCCCCTTGATGTTGCCCTTGAACCGATTCGCCATAAGAGTACTCAGTTCTTAAAAAAGTGGGAACAAATCCTTTTACACTTCCCGTTAAGACACTTGAGCGGTCAACATTTTCATGATCATGGAAAAAAGTTTGTTCTCCAACAAAGACATCGACCAATCCATCGCTGTTATAATCTGCACAACCTGAGAAAAATGAATTTCCCCCACCGGTTAATAAATTTCGGCCTCGTAAGTCTTTGGCATACTGGGATTCTTCTCCCAAGTCTTGAAAAGAAAATTGATTTCGAGTTCGATTATAATGATTAATCCATAGCTTATTATTAAAGCCGTTGGATGATGTGGTAAGGATGTCAATCCGTCCATCTTGGTTGATATCACAGGTGGAGGAACCAAATGTTGGTCTGGCATTAAGAAATTGGGTGCCAGAATCTGCCTTGGCATCTTCCAAGTAGAGTAAGTGAGAAGCATTTTTAAATTCCCATTTTCCATTGCCCATAAAAAGTAGATCTGGAGTACTGGCCTTGCCTTGACTCTCTGGTGAATACCAATTGGCCAAAAATAAATCGAGATGGCCATCGAGATTGAAATCAATCACCGAAACTGCAGAGGTGGGAAGACCTAGTATGGAAAGAGGTGACGGGGTGATTTCATGGTAACGTATATTTTTCTTTTTTTGTTTCTCAACATAAATTTCTCCTTTTAAAAAAACCATCGGAATTGGTTCAAAATCCGTTTTTTGATGAAGGGTTACCAAAATCAAATCCAAAACCTGATCGTTATCAAAATCCTCGACCACTATAAATGAAGCATAAAAATTTTTGGGTAAAGGTGAGGTGACCATAAGTTCAAATTTTTTATTTTTACGATTAAAAAGATAAAAGTCGGGAATGGCATAAAAATCATTTAATGCGATAAGATCAGTTGCGCCATCATGATTAAAATCCACCGCGTACCAATGAACTGCCGAGACATTTTGGAGTCCAACTTTTTCAGTTACATCAAGCATCACTAGACCAGCACGTTTATGCCACGTGGGAGGCCCTGAGATTTCTTGCTCAGTCGGACTGACTTGTGGTTTGTCTGCTTTCGTAGTCGACGCTGGTGGGGTTGTTTTATGAGTGGAACATCCAAATGACCCCACCATTAAAAAAAAAAATAAAAATATAGAGCTGAAAAAAAAATTCATTTTAATAAATGATTTTCCAATAAAAATGCACTCATTAATAGTCTAAAATTTCCAACCCATAACCTTCAAATTTTGCGGTGAAGTCCGATACCATTCGCGCATTAGTATCATCAAGTCCACCCATCGCTTGTAAATTAATATTGAATCTTTTATGGCGTTCTCGACAAGCCAGATGGCCCATTAAATAACTATATTCTTTTTTATCTTCCGGAACATTTTTATTATTTAGAATGGCGGTTGTTCTTGATAAAACCGCTATCGTGACATAAAGATCAATCGCCATTTCAGAAATTCTTTTTTGCGCCATTTCGCGATCGACAATTTTTGATCCCCATTTAATGATTGAGTTTTCAACCGCAATTGAAAACTGCGACACCATATGAGTGTAGTTGGTGGCATGTTCTTCCAATCTTAGATGACATTGAGAAAGAGCTTTGTTGCCAACCCACTTGCCAATTCTTCTTTTAGCAAAACCCGATAACACTCCTAAGGATTTAATTGGATCATGTAACGCCTTAGAAATATCAGTCGCTTTACCTAAATCTTTCATTTCATCGCCAGGTCCTTTGATTCCCATCAGAGCGATAAAACATCGTAAAATTTCATTCGTTCCTTCAAAAATAAGATTGATCCGTGAATCACGCATTAATCTTTCATAGGGGTATTCTCTCATATAACCACAACCGCCAGCAATTTGGGTGGCGGTATCGACACACTCCCATAAACATTCACTGTTAAAAACTTTACAAATCGCCGATTCAATCGCGTAGTCTTTAAGACCTGAAGTCATTGATCCTGTGGTTAAATAAACAACTGATTCAGCGGCATAACAGTTAAAACTCATGCGCGAAATTTTTTCTTGAATCAATCCAAACTCAGTGATGGTTTTGCCAAATTGTTTTCGTCCATTAGCATGAGCAACCGCGTGCTTAATGATTGTTTTCATCGCTCCCACCGAACCTGATCCCAAAGAGAGTCGGCCAGTATTAAGGACATTCATGGCAATAACAAAACCTTTACCTAGCTGTCCTAAAATATTGGCGGCGGGAACTTTGACGTTGTCAAAATAAACGGCCCTGGTTTCGCTCGCACGGATACCCATCTTATCTTCTTTTTCGCCAAAGCTAATTCCTGGAAAGTCTTTTTCCACAATAAAACAAGAAATTTTTTCTTTTTTCTCGCCATCAATATCATGTTCTGTTTTAGCAAAAACGGTGTAAAAATCGGCCAGCCCAGCATTGGTGATCCATAATTTTTGACCATTCAGAGTGTAAGTGCCGTCTTTATTATCAATCGCTTTGGTTTTGATTGAATACGCATCAGATCCCGATCCAGGTTCAGTCAAACAAAAAGCTGCCCATTTTTGGCCTGAAGCTAAAAGAGGCAACCACTTTTCTTTTTGCTGTTTATTTCCTTCATTGAGTAAGGCCTTAAAACCAATCGATTGATGGGCGCCAAGAGTTGTGGCCACTGAACCATCGACTCCCGCCACTTCTTGAAAAACCCGAGAGTACAAACGAGCGTTTAACCCCAAACCACCCAACTCTTCTGGTACCCCCAATCCACATAAACCAAGATCCGCCAAACCTTTTAAGACTTCCGGTGGTATTTTGGAGTCATGATCAAATTTTCTAGAATCGATATTATCCGCGGCAAATTTATTAAAAGCATCGTTCATCGTTTTAGCAATTTCTACTTCTTCGGGAGAAAAATAGGGAAAAGGAAAAACTAAGGACTCATCGATATCTCCAAAAAAAAGACTTTGCACGACGGAGTGTTTTTCATCTGCATGTTGACCCGATGGGGAAGTGGTTTTATTGATCGCTGGTGACGCCATACTTTGTCCTTTAAAAAAGAAGGTGGTTATTTTTTATTTATTATACGTTGGAGTGATCCATAGAGAAACTTATATTGATAAACTTATATTGATAAACATAACAAATGATTCCACAAAGATTCATCCAAATTTCCGACCATCCTGCACGGTTAAGTGGCCAAGTTCTGAAAAAAATTAAAAAAATCGTACTCAAAAGCAGCATAAAGAAATAGAATTATAAGAAAACATATAAGGTAAGAAAGAAATTCTGGAATTTATATGTTTAAAATCTTTTGGCGTTCAAGGAAGACGAAGATTGAATTTAAAAAATAAATTTAAAAATCTTGCTCAAAACATTAAAAATCGTTTTGCTAAAAAAAATGAATCTATTGATTTTGATGCCGATGGCGTAAACGATCTCCAAGATAACCTCGAACAACTTTCAGATGATGACCTGGACTCTCTGGACTCCGAAGAAACACCCCAACGACTTCCTCTCATCAATCGTTTAAAATCTTCATTAAGTTTTTTTTCTGCATTAAAACAAAAATTGACTAAAAATAAGCAACCATCCCTGCGAAAAATGCCTGGTCCCATGGGAACTTCATCTTTTCCAATCGGAAACTGGTTAAAAAAAATATCGCCTGAAAGCTTGGCCAAAAACTTTTATGACCCAGCTCAAAGACCTTCCATTCATAAAATATTTATGATGACGACGTTATCACTACTCTCCTACTCCACCGGAAAAATCACCGCCGATTTTTTGAAAGGTGATGATCTGGCCCCATCCACTCATGAAAGTTTAAGTTTTAATCTCAAACCTGCTGGCGATTTTAGCGGTGACTTTCAACAATTCGCCTCGACCAATCTCTTTCGTGCTGTCACTGAGTTAGAGGCCACTGGCTGTCAAAATAGCACTGATTGCGCTCCCGGTTTTAGCTGCTCGGCCAACAATAAATGTGTGCCTACCAAAAAAATTGATAACAGTCCCTGTCTCGCTGCCAATCGCTCTTCTTCACTCAACATCAAAGTTCGCGATACAGTGGTATTGCAAGATTCTGCCAAGTCGGTCGCTTCTTTAGAAAAGGGAGCTGAATTTAAATCCATTCGCGAAGGAGATGTGATCGATGGGCTGGCCAAAGTTGGAAAAATTGATCGTCTGAAACTCTTTATTCGCAACTTGAATTCTGGTGAGTGTGAGTATCTTTGGAACAATAGTGCTCAGTCTGATGCCAACTTTAGTTTTAATGTTTTAGCGCCAGAAGAAGGGAAAGCACTTTTAAATACCAATAAACCTAGAGGAATCAAAAACGAAGGTAACAATTATGCCATTTGTAGCACGTTTATTGACTCGCAAATGGCCGATTTTTCTACTCTCTTAACTCAGGCCAAAGCCGATCCCTTTCCCAACCCTGATGGAACTCTTTCTTTTAAATTGTCTCAAGTCCAACCAGGTGGAGTGTTTAGTTTTCTTGGTCTGCAAGAAGGCGACATGATCTCTGCCATCAATGGAAATAAAATTCGCTCGATGCAAGAAGTCATGAACCTCTTTAATCAAATTTCAAAAATGGCCCGTTTAAATTTAGGAATCAACCGCGGTGGAGACGAAGTGACTTTTGATTACAACTTCGACAAATCACCAGACTGCGAAAGCAAGGATGCTTTATGAAAAAAATGATTTTGCTGATTTTCATGTTTTTATTATCCCGTCAGGGAGAAGCGCAGTTTGATAAATTCAAATCTCGCGGACAGTTTAATAATCCCAGTGCTGATCAAAAGGCGAATGAAACCGTCACTCCGGCAGTAGAACCCGCTTCCCCACCTACTCCCAATAATCCCATTTCCAGTGGTGATTTAGATAGTATGATTGATAATGATGAGGATGGAGACAGTGATGGTAGCAATGATAGTAGCAATGATAGTAGCAATGATAGTAGTGGAGAGATGAATAATTCGGCAGATCCCCTCAATGCCTCTGGAGCGGGAAATACTGCCAATGGAAACGATTACTTTGGTCGAAGTACCGGTCTGGCCGGGGCCTCAAAAGCCAAAACCAGTGAAGAACAAAAATACGTCAACCTCAATCCGGAAACCGCTTTTGGTCCAGAAGTCATTACTAGTTTTGATTTTCCCAATTCCACACTGCTAGACCTCACTAAACATATGCAAAAGCTCACTGGACTCAATATTATTTTGGATAAAGAAGTTAAAGGCAAGGTCAGTATCATGGCGCCTAGTCCGATTACCGTCGGCGATGCTTGGAAGGCCTATCTCACGGTGCTCAATCTTAATGGCTATACGTTAGTTAAGTCTGGTGCATTCTACCAAATCGTTGCCACGCGAGATATTCGTTACACTCCCACTAATATTTACACCGGGGCCTTCACTCCCGACACCGATAACTACATTATGAAAATTGTTCCAATTAAACATATCGACGTCACCGAGATTGCCCGATCCTTTAGACCATTTATGTCGCGCTATGGACGATTAATTGACATCAAACAAACAAACACCATTATCGTCCATGATACTGGTAGTAACATCCATCGCTTAATGAAACTCATTAAGTTTCTCGATGTCCCAGGTCACGAGGAAAGTTTGCACATCATCAAAGTTCAACATTCTTCCGCCCAAGAAATTGCCAAACTGCTCGATACAATTTTAAAAGGCAAAGACACCAAACGATTTACCGGTGCTGCTACCACTAAAAAAAGTGGTGATGAAATTAGTCGAATTATTGCGGAACCTAGAACCAATTCAATTATTGCCATGGCGACATCTGCTGGGGCCGTGGAGCTGAATAATCTTGTTAAAAAGCTCGACGTCAAATTAGTGTCTTCGGGAAGCGGACGTATTCATGTTTATTATCTCAATTATGGTGATTCGAAGTCTTTAGCAAAAACCTTATCTGAGTTAGTTGGTTCTGGTAACAATGCCGCCAAAGGGGGGGCGCAAACTAGAATAGCGACAAGAAATCAGCTACAGGGACAATCAAACGACAGTGAATTGTTTAGTGCCGATGTGAAAATCACCGCCGATGAAGAAAACAATGCCTTAGTCGTTACTGCCTCTCCCACCGACTGGCTTACTTTAGAAAACGTCATCAATAAATTAGATATCCCTCGCGATCAAGTTTATGTGGAAGGCATGATCATGGAAACGCAGGTGAATAAAGATGATTCTTTTGGCATTAGTCTTTTAGGCGCTTATGGTTCAGGTAATGCCCAAAAAGCCGGTTTTACCGGCGGCAATTCCGATTTAGTTAATTTACTCACCAATAATATTACTCAGCTTAGTGGATTTTTTGTGGGTGCCGGTGTGGGGAAAAAAGTTGAACTCGATGTAGGCGGAAACAAAATTTCCGTCAATAGTGTTAATGGATTAATTTCTGCCATTGCCGCCGACAATCGTACTAATGTTTTGGCCACGCCGCAAATTTTGGCCCTCGATAATAAAGAGGCGATTTTTGAAGTGGGTGAATCCGTGCCCGTTCCTAAATCCACGGACTCTGCTAGTGGTGCGACGACCACTTCGATTGATCAACAAAAAGTGGCCCTCACTTTAAAAATCACTCCGCAAATTAACAAAGTCACCAGATTTATTCGTTTAGATATCGATCAAAAGATTGAAGATTTTTCTGGTCGAGCAGTTTCTTCGCAAGGAGGAGTGGCCACCACTTTAAGATCCGCTAAAACCAATGTGGTGGTTCGCGATAGGGACACCATTGCCATGGGTGGTCTCATGCGAGATAAAGAAACTGATTCAATAAATAAAGTTCCTTTATTAGGTGATATCCCCGTTTTGGGGTGGTTATTCAAACGAAAAAGCAAAACTCATGAAAAAGTCAATTTACTTTTTTTCTTAACTCCAAAAATTGTCGCTCCTTATGAAAAAATCGCTGCCGCTCATGTGAAAGAATCGGCCAACCGTCGCAGTGCTCATTTAAAAAATTCACTGGGTGAAGACGATTTCCATAACTCCACCATGAAAGGACTTTACGAAAAAGCGGACAAACAATCGGCCGGACCGTTATATGACTTAGAAGACGCCAGTAAATATCTCAAACAAAATAAAAGTTACACCGCCCCCGGTGGAGCTCCCTATTTAGGGACAGATGATGAGGAAGAAAAGGCCTTGAAAGCGCAAGGAAATATCAATCCTCTCAATCAACTTAATCAAAACAATCAAGACGATATGGATGATTTAATCTTAGATGAATCTCAATCCACTTCTCCTCTTTTTGATGACCAATCACCAACCCCACCGAGTAGTAATTAATGGCGCCAACAACTCAAAAACAAACTGAAACCAACGCTCACTCTGCCGGGATGAGAGTTGGCGACCTTTTACTTAAACATACCGCCCTGACTAAGGCGCAGTTATCAGAGGCGCTCGATCAGCAGAATGAAACTGGGGAATTGCTCGGCGATATTCTCATTGCCAAAAATTTTATTCAAAAACAAGATTTAATCAAAGTGCTCTGTATCCAAACCAATGTGCCTTATCTGGACGAAATTAAAGTCGATGATATCGATCCCTTAATTACCACTCATATACCGATCAACTATGCTAAACAACACGATATATTACCCTATCTAGAAACGGAGTTATCGGTCAGCATCGTCCTGGGAAATCCCTTTAAGTTTAATACCATCAATGACGTTTATTCACTTTTCCAAAAAGAAGTTAAAATTTTAGTGGCCCATCCTTCGAAAATTCAGGATGCGATCAATCGAGTGTATGAAAAGGCCAGCCGAAATATTGTTGATTCGATCGAAGATGAATTTGAAGAAAATTTAGACTTAGAAGGTCCCATCGATATTCTCGATGCCGGAGCGGATGAAGCTCCCGTTATACGTTTTGTTAACTCCATTATTTTTCGAGCAGTAAAAGAACGCGCCTCTGATATCCATATTGAACCATACGATCGCGATGTGGTGTATCGATTTCGCATCAACGGAGTAATGACCGAAATTAATCGTCAACCGAAAAAAACTCATGCCGCTGTCAGTTCGAGAATCAAAGTGATGGCCAGACTCGACATTGCGGAAAAACGTTTACCTCAAGATGGACGAATAAAATTAAAAATTGCTGGGAAAGACATTGATATTCGACTCTCCACCGTCCCGATTCAAAGTGGAGAAAGAATCGTCATGCGGGTTTTAGAAAAAGATAATTCCATTTTAGAGTTAGAAAAATTAGGATTTGGCGAACACGTCCTCAAACATCTCAATGATATCATGCAAAGAAAACATGGGGTGCTTTATGTCTCTGGTCCTACTGGCCACGGGAAAACCACCACCTTGTTTTCGATTCTCGATAAAATTAATAGTCCTGATAAAATGATTATTACAGTCGAAGATCCCGTCGAGTATGAACTACCAGGAGTCTCTCAAATTCAAGTGAATCCAAAAATTGAACTGACTTTTGCCCGCGCTTTACGATCAATATTAAGACAAAACCCCGACGTCATTATGGTGGGTGAAACCAGGGATTATGAAACGGCGGAAATGGCAATCAACGCTTCCCTTACTGGTCACTTTGTTTTGTCTACTATTCACACCAATGACTCAGCCTCAACACCCACTCGTCTGATCGATATGGGTGTGCAACCGTTTTTAATCAGTTCATCTCTCATTGCCATCATTGCTCAAAGGCTTATTCGCGTTTTGTGCAAAGATTGTAAAATCCCTCACGAGTTAACCAATTTTGATCGCGAGTTGTTAGGAGTCGATCGTATCCCGCCAAACGCCACCATCTTTCAGGCGAAAGGTTGCCATCGTTGTAATTACACCGGATACAGTGGACGAACAAATGTTGCCGAAATTCTAGTGATGTCCGATGAAATTCGCAGTCTCATTTTAAAAAGTACCGATAGTGGAACAATAAAAAAAATGGCGATCTCTCAAGGCATGGTACCACTGAGAACTGATGCCACTCAAAAAATCTTTAAAGGAATAACTTCGATTGAAGAAGTCGTTCGCGCCATCAACGAGGATGAAACCGGAAGTTAATTTTTATGCCCATCTATAGTTATCGTGGAATTGATAAATTCGGCAAAGATGTTAAAGGTTCCATTAACGTCGATAGCGAAAATGCCGCCAAAGCTCGTGTTAGGCAAATGGGCATAATGCTGGTGGGCCTGGCGTTACAAAAATCAGGTGTGGAAATCAAAGGTGCATCCAGCGGAAAAGTTAGGATCGAAGATCTAGCGATCATGACCAGACAGTTATCGACATTAATTAAAGCAAAAATTCAAATTGTCGAGGCCCTCTCGGCGCTCATCGATCAGGTGGATAATGCTAACTTAAGAATTGTGCTTTCAGAGATCAAACAAAAGGTTAATGAAGGTTCTTCCTTGGCCAAAGCGCTCACTGATTATCCCAAAGTTTTTAATCAAGTTTATGTCAACATGGTGGAAGCCGGCGAGGCCTCAGGAACACTCGATATTGTTTTAAATCGACTGGCGGAATTTACCGATGCTCAAACAAAATTAAAATCGAAAATTGTCGGGGCGATGCTTTACCCCATTATCATTGCCACCATCGGATTTGTGATGATGATGATTATCTTTATTTTTGTTATCCCTAAAATTACCAAAATTTTTGAAACGATGAAAAAAGAAATTCCTATTCAAACTCGTATTTGCATGGCGATTTCTAATGGTATCCAGGAGTATTGGCATATCATTATCGTGTCTATCTTCTCCTTGGTTTTTATATTTAGAAAATATATCAACTCTCCAGGAGGCAAACGGCGTTGGCATTCTTTTTTACTGCGCGCCCCGATAGTCAAAAAACTTATTGTGATGATCGATGTCAGCCGCTTTTGTTCAACTCTAGCGACTTTGTTAAACTCAGGTGTGCCGATAATTGTCGCCATGAAAATTGTTAAAAATCTGATTACCAATTTATATATTCAAGATGCGGTGGAAAAATCCAAATCGGATGTTTCCGAAGGAAAATCCATTGCCGGTCCCTTGATTGACTCCGGGCTTTTCCCTCCCATGGTGACTCATATGATAAACCTTGGACAACGCTCTGGTGAATTAGAACCGATGCTCAACATTGTCGCTGAAAGTTATGTGAATGAAATCGATACTCAGCTTGGCCGAATCACCGCACTACTTATGCCCTTGATGATGGTCTTGTTGGGTGGAGCTGTTTTTTTTGTGGTGCTATCGGTAATACTTCCCATCATGGAATTAAATTCAATTCGGCGATGATTTTTGTTAAGATGTTTTTCTCAAAGAACTAAGATGAACTAATCGGATTAAATTTTATAGGAGTTTCTCATGCCTCTTTTCCCCGTCATTCCTCAAGAAAAAAACGCCACTTTCTATATTAAGCAAGCTGGTTTTAGTTTATTAGAAATTCTCATTGCCATTACTTTAATGGCCTTAATCGGTGGCCTCGTCGTCACTAAAGTTTTCGACTCTCTTCACGAAGGTCGAGTGAACACTGCCGTTGTTCAAATGCAATCCTTTGCGGCTGCCCTTAATGATTTTAGACGTCATTGTGGACGCTACCCCACCACTGAACAAACCCTCGATGCCCTACTCAACAAACCTGCTGGTCTTGAATGTAACCGTTACAATCCCAATGGATATATTGAAGCTGAAAGTATACCGCTCGATCCATGGGAAGGTGATTACGCCTATGAATCTGATGGAAAAACCTTTAACATAATATCTTATGGTAATGACCGTTTACCTGGGGGCGAAGGTGAGGATACCGACATCCCTCTCAACAAGGCCAAAGGTGGGAACACAGAACCAGCAGACAATGCTGAGTCTAGCGAACCAACTGAACCCTAAATTTATTGTCAAAACAAATACTGGCTTTTCATTACTTGAAATTCTCATTGCTATTGCCCTAGCAGCTTTAATCTCTGGTGTGGTCATCAACAATTTGGTCTCTGGCCGAAAACCACTAGATCAAGTAATCGATGATTTAGAAAGAACCGTAATTTTTGCCACCAATGAAACTATTTTAAGAGGTGCTATTGTTCGCATCAAAATCGATGTGGATGCAACCCCTCATAAATATTTAGTAGAGTATGGCCCCAAAAGTGGATTTGTCATTCCCGAGTTTAAAGATTTTGATGAAAAAACGTCGTTGAGTCTTTCAGAAGAAGAAGCGCTGACTGAATTGAAAAAAAAAGTTGATCAACAGTTTCAACCCGTCAGTGAATTTTCAGAAAAAGAGTTAAGTTTACCTGAAGGAGTTAAGCTCATAGGCCATGCCACAAGTTCGCGGGGGCATAAATTTTCAAATGAAGAGTCGCTTTATATTTATTTTTATCCTACCGGTGAAAAAGATAGTGCCTTTGTCTTATTCGCCGACGATCAGTCGATCTTAGCGTTTGAAGTTTTTCCATTTGTCAGCGGGGTAAAAACTCAATTTTATAATATCGATATTAATCAAGTGAGCGATCTGGATGAATATTTAGTGAAACGAGGTAAAGAAATTTATGAAGAATGGTTTAAACAAAAATAACAACTTCATTAAACAGGGATTTTCTATCCTGGAAGTGTTAATTGCGACGACAATATTTGCCTTTTTTGCCACGGCTTATGTGGTTTCCGATGGCCATAACAAGGCCAGTTCAACCGCCATCAAAGAAGAATTAATTTTGCAACAGTTGGCCGATGAAGTTATTCAATTGATTAAATTAGATCCACCCAAATTTGATGATGCTTTAACCCTCGCTCCAGAAACCAAAACGTTTGAACAGGAAGGGATGGAGCAGTATCAGTACACGGTCACTTATGCCAAATTAGAAATTCCGAATTTAGCGCAAATTCAAGGCAAAGGTGCAGAAGACCAAGAAGAACCCGAATCCAATCAATCAAGTGGTTTAGAAAATCGAGTTTTTGATGAAATCAAAAAGTATATTGAAGATCGTATTTGGCAAGTTAAAGTCGAAGTAAAAAATAAAGATAGTGGATTTTTATATTCACTTTCAACCTGGTTGACGAATGAAAAAGCAAAACCCAAAATTAAATTTTAGTCATTTCTCTGATTGTAGAGGGATGACATTAATAGAAGTTTTATTGGCGATCGCCCTTTTAAGTTTCCTGATGGTGATGGTGATCACCATCATGAATAATTCTATCGACAATAAAGACCGCATCATCACAGAAGATCGAGATTTTTTGCAACTGGAAACGGCCCTAAGCCGTTTTGAAACTGATTTTATTCATTTGTACTCACCACTCTTTTATTCTCGACAGTATAATCCGAAAACTGATCCCTATAATTACGGTAAAGAACCTGACAAAATTTTTGATGCCAATCGCCCATTTCAACGACATCAGCGATATAAAGCAGTTTCAGTAGAAGGACATTATATTCCAATATATAAAAATAATGATAAAAGCTCCTTTGCCTTTATGACCACCAGCAATCGCCGCAAAGTAGAAAATTCCAAAGACTCAATTTATGCTTGGGTCGAATACAAATTAGAACGAATGGAAAAAACTGATTTCCCTGAGGACTCTTTATTAAAAGATGAAGAGTTATACCGGTTCGTAAGGGTTTTTCAAGCCACAGATCCTTACGAAGATAATTCGGAATTGACCACCGGCAAAGGTTTTGTCCTCGTCGATCATATTAAAAGTTTGGCCTTTCAATTTTGGGATCCAAAAGACAAAAAGTTTGAAGAGTCTTTAAAAGAAGTCAACGGAGGAGAAAATTTTGTTAAGGCGGTCAAAATTATTATTAATCAATTGGATGCCAACAAAGTTGAAAGAATCGTTGAAAGAATTTTTTATCCCTTATGGCCAGAATTTACCCCCGAAAAGCTGGAAGATCTTTATAAAACCAAAAAAGACCGAGAGGAAGACTTAATTGAAGATACCAAAAAAGAATAAATTTTTTATCCAATTGTTAACCGATAGCAAAATAATACTGCAGTCACAAAAAGGCATTGCTATTCTGATGGTCCTCTCAGCGGTGATGATCATGATTTTTGTTTTAGCTGATTTTCGTTTTGAAACCGAAATTAATAAACGCAAAGTCTATAATCAACAAGATAAGGCCCAGGCCAGACTTAATGCTGAAGCAGGAATAAGGCTGGCGTTGGCCAGACTAGATCTTTATCAAGAAGCAAGAAATCTCATCGAAAAAAATCCGCAAAGAAAAAAGAGTCTACCCAATACTTTGTTAAACAAAATTTATAATGTTCCTTTTATTTACCCCATTCCTTTATTGGCCTCATTTGATGTTAAACAAAAATCTTTAGTTGAAGAGTTTTTAAAAAAGACGTTGCTGACAGGAGGATTAGAAGTTTTTATTCAAGAAGCCTCTAGCTTAATTAATCTCAATCTTTTGCGATTACAAACAATTAAAGATTTTGATCCCAACAAAAAATTTATCAAAAAAACAAAAAGCGAAGAAGACGCCGAAAAAGAAGATGAAGAAAAAACAGACGATGAAACCGATACTGACTCCGATGATACTGGCAATCCTTTAACTAAAGTGGCCGAAAAACTCACTGAAATGCTAAATAATGCTCTTGAATTAAAAAAAGATAACGACGAACTTTTTGCTCTCGAATACGCCAACGTGGAAGCCGATCGATTAATTAAAATTCTAAAATTTTATGTGAACTCGAGAGAAGAAGTCGCTAAAGATCCTGAGCTCAATGAAATTGAGCAAATTTTTAGCGAGGCCAATATTACGCCAAAACACGGGCCACTTTCAAGTCTGAGCGAACTTTATCTATTACCAGAGTGGGATGATAAAATTATTGATCTTATTCGCGATCAAGTCACAGTCCATGGATCGATGGCAATTGATCTCAATAAAATGAATGCCAGTATTCTCAAGCTGATTGCTCCTGATTTGACGGACGAGCAAATCACTCAGTTTTTTGATTACCGTGACAATCCCGAAGACCCTCATCATTTTGATAGTATTGATGATGTAAAAAAATATGTAGTAGCGGAAAATTTCATCACCGAAGAAGATTTTGATACCCGAGTAAAAGAGTTAAAAAAGGCGGGCCTCAGTTTTGGTGGGAATAGTAATTTGTTTAAAATTTCCTCGCTAGGTCGAGTGGGAAATGCCGAGTATCAGATCTCCGCTTGGGCATTGATGCCGGTCAAGCCTCCTCCCGCGCCGGAAACCAAAAAGCCCAATTCCTCTGGAAGTGATGATCCTGATGGACTTCCCAATGACCCTAATGACCCCAATGACCCCAATGATATTCCCTCTACCAATCCCTCCTCGCCGGCGAAAAAAAAGCCGCCACCAAAAAAACGAGCACTCCAATTCTTATCCCCAAGACTCATTGAAATAACTGGAGACTAATCCCGTTCTTTGATAAAATTTATCTATGAACATTATCAGCATCGACTTGGGTACATATTCCGTAAAAATTTTTGAATCGATCGCAGAAAGAAAAAATCTGGTTCATCAGGCGATTCATGAGGTCGTGGTGGCCGATTATCGTGATCAAATTAAAAATATATCTCCTGAAGATCATCCTCTGCAAACTCAGTTTTCAATCATCGCTAGTTTTTTAGGAAAGGCAAAATACGACGCTAAAACCATTTTTCAACTTCCTAGTGAGCTCACAACGATTCGTTTTTTAGGTTTGCCCACCAATAATAAGAAAAAGGCTGAACTGATGATTCCCTTTCAATTAGAGGAAGACGTGCCTTTTCTAGCTCATCAGTTTCATTATGCATCTGGGCTCTTTAAAAAAGGAAATCAGATTCAGGCGTTAGCGTCGATCGTCGATAAAACTAAATTTGAAAATTTTCACGATAAAATTTCGCAACAACAAATACTTCCCTTTTATCTTACCGATGAAGTGTCCATCGTACAAAGTTATGTGCAGACAGCGAATTTAGAAAAAAACTATATGATCGTTGATCTTGGACACAAAACAACGAAGGCCTATCTAGTCAAAGATAAAAGAATCGTTTCAACTCATCGTTCTGCAGTAGGCGGCCAAATTATCGATGCCGTGATTAGTGAGACCTACGGAATCACTCTTAAAGAGGCGGTTACCTTTAAACATCAAAATGCTTTTGTTCTCATTCCTGGTCAAGATAAAAATATCGATCAAGATCAACTAGAGTTTTCTAAAATGATGGATAAAATTTTAGAAGAGTTAATGAATGATTTAAAACGCTGGTTGATTGGTTTTAAAGTTGCTCATAAAGAAGTTGTCGAAAAAATTTATATTTGCGGTGGTACGAGTAATCTTAAAAATATTAAGGCCTATTTAAGTTTCCATACTTCATTACCAGTTAAAAATTTTCTTCCCTACGAATTACTTAATTTTGGCAGGATTGAACTGACTAAATCGCAGCAAAAATGTTTTGCTATCGGCCACATGATGGGCCAGTCTATCGGCCAAAAAACGCCACCATTAAATTTCCTTAGTGGTGCTTATGCCGCTTCTCATTTTGAAGATTTACCCCTACACTCAGCCGCCTTTGCTGGAGTTCGAGTGGCGCTGATGTCAATGTTGCTGATGTTGGCCTTTGCCATTGAACGTTACCAACTCAACAAGTTTGATCTTTCACTTGATTTAAAATTAAACAAAGTTTTAAAAGATCCATTGCTGGGGTTTACAGTTCTCAACCTGCGTACGATGAAACTTAAACCGGAAACAGGATTAGTTAAAATAGATTCTAAAATTAAAGAGCTTCAGTTAGAAATAAAATCCATTGAAGAATCCTCTTCGGTCAATGCCTTGGCCCCTCTTGCCCAGCTTTCTCAACTTAACTTAATTTCTAAACTGCACCTGGCCAGTTTTGAAAGCATGGATAAAACCGCCAGTGCACTTTTTAAACCTCTTAATGCCCAAGAAAATGTTTCGCTTGAAGAATGGGATCAGCTCGAGAAATCCTTACAAGATATGAATTTACTTGAAAGTAAAATTGAAAAATCAGCTCAATCTCTGGAAATAAAATTTCGGTATATGTAATGACTTAATGATTTAAGGATTTTTTATGATAAGTGCAAAAATTGGTTCATTATTTTTAAAATTAGATACGGCAATTTTTGAATTGATCGACAAGTTTAAAACCTCACAAACATATATGAAGTTCTCTGAGCAAATATCAGCATTAGACGAAGACGTTCGAAAATTAATTAACTATATTATTATGTTTCTAGTCATTGCCCTACCTTTGATTTTTTTAGGAATTTTCAAGTACAGTAATTGGCAGTTATCTGATCGAGTAGAAAAAAAACAAGATATTTTATCCAAAGCTTTAATGATTCAACAAACCAGCAATACATTATCTTCTCTCTCTGGTTCTGGAAAAACCATCTCGCCTACTGCCTTTAGTAGTCAAAATATGGTGAATGAAAGAATTCGTACACTTTTGAGCACTAAATCTGTTGATCTCAAAAAAATTCAGATAACGGATTATACCGAAGAAAAAGTTGGTACCAGTATCACCAAAGTCCAATTGGCACTCGTGATCAATCAAATGTCGCTTAACGACTTAAAAAATACCATTGATGTTCTCACTACCAATGAATCATTTATTATTAAAGAAACTCGATTGACCATTGGCGAAACAGAAAAAGACATCTCTGGTCAGTTGACCATCTTGCATCTTGGGAAAAACAACTAAATGGCCGAAAAACTACCCGAAAACTATTTATCGGTTGAATTTTATCAGCCCATGAATATTAAAATCAAACGTCGAGCAACTTTTCTGATTGGTATTGTTCTTTTTAGTTTTGTTCTCCATTTTCCCTTGTTTCAAATTATCGATACTCAAATTCAAAAAGTCATCGCTGGTTTTAGTTCGCAAAAATGCCCGCTCAGCATTGGGCAAGTCCAATATGGATTTTTAATGCCAAAAGTAGTTTTTAAAAATATTAATATACCTGGTCAGTGTTTTAATAAAGGTGATCAACAAGTTTTTTTACCCCATTTAAATATTTCCTGGTCTGGAGCAAGCTTTTCCCCTCTTGGACTGAAGTTTACTGGAAAAACTGAACTTAATTCTTCTCCCATCTTGTTCCATTTTATCGTCGGTCTTACTCAAATGACTTTTGTCATGAAAGATAATCAAATTCAAAGCCAAGCGCTGGCCTCATTTGAACCAAATATTGCCAAAGTTAAAGCTCTTTTGCGCATAAACGCCGTAATCGAATGGCAAAAGCTGAAACTAAAATCCGGGCAATTTAGGATTGAATCAACAAATTTATCAATCCTCCCCATTAGTTATTTTGGTATGACTTTACCCAATCTCAATGTTGGAAAACTAGTGATTCAAGGCCAATACAAAAATGAAAATGGCAAACAGACTATTTTCTTTCAAGATAATGATGACAAATCCATGGGTGTAAACATTGGTTCACCAGAAACTTCTTTGATGCTTAATCTAAGAGGAGTTATTGAGCTAAACAGCTTTAGTATCGCCAATTCTGAAATAAAATCCACACTCGAGTTAAAAGTTGGCAATGAAATCAATCAACAGATTCCTTTAATTGACTCTTTGTTAAAAGGATCCCTTACGCCTAACGGTGATTTTTACCAAGGCAAGATAAGTGGAACTTTTGCTAAGCCCAAAATCACTAAAATTTAATTAAGAATTTGTCCTGAAGATTGAACTAATTGTTGTAGTTTTTCTTTTGCCACCAACAATTTTTTTAACTCTTTTTCAGTGAGTCGAGATTGAACGATGGGTAAGTGAGTGGAGTCGATAAAAATTTCTTTAATTTTATCGTCAGTCTTCATCTCACAATTTTCTTCAGTATCAGCATGAGTATGTGTATTCGAAATGGGTTTTTCTTCTGCTATCTGAGGAATAAATCCATTTTCTAATCTTTGTAAATTTCGCAACTTTTTTAACTCTAGCTTGGCCTCTTCAATATTTTTTTTATCGATAAAAAGAAACTTTTTGATAAACAAAACATTTTCTATATCTTTATGTTCATAAAGTCTTTGACCAGAAGCTGATGTCACAGGTGATATTTCTTCAAACTCACTTTCCCAAAACCTTAAGACATAAGGTTTAACACCGGTTAGGCCGCAAACTTCATTTAATTTAAAGTGTGATTTATTCGGAATAATGATTTGTTCCACTTGATAAATCCTTTTATCTTACTCTGATGGATCGTCGATATTATTAAGGAAAGAACTTAAAGCTCGAGGTGTTCCTTCTTTTGCTGGAATCGATGTATCCTCATCACCCACTTCATTAATGCGATGACCGTAGCGATTAGTAACATCTTCTTTTAATACTTGAGAGGGTTTAAACGTAAGAACTCGACGAGCGGAAATTTCCATCGCATCGC
The DNA here is from genome assembly GCA_044356225.1 of Bacteriovoracaceae bacterium. GTDB lineage: Bacteria > Bdellovibrionota > Bacteriovoracia > Bacteriovoracales > Bacteriovoracaceae > JBIKWR01. The sequence goes on from JBIKWR010000018.1 coordinate 23,256, forward strand.
CGGTCTGAGGATTTCTGCCAACCCGAATACTTTTATCGCGGATGGAGAAATTTCCAAAACCAGAAATTTTTACTTTTTCACCTTTAGACAAAGTATCTTTGATGGTTTGGAACACCAAATCCACCATTTCGGCAGCTTCTTTTTTTGAAAATCCGGCCTCTTTGTAGACACGATCGACAATGTCTGCTTTGGTCATGGCCATAAAATTCCTCCCTGAATCTTAAACCCTTGATTTCTTAATTAATTGTAACAGTGATTTTAAATAGTTGCCAACAAAAAGTCCCTGTTATCAGGGACTTTTCACTGCAATATTAGAATATTCGATTTTAAAAAAATGCAGAACTTATCGGACCGCTGAAACCACAGCTGCAAAGCCCTTTGGATCTTTTGCCGCCAATTCCGACAACATTTTTCGATTGATGGTTATTTTATTTAACTTGAGTGAATGAATCAATTTTGAGTAGGAAATCCCCAATTGATTGGAGGCCCCATTAATTCTTGTGATCCAAAGACCACGCATATCGCGTTTAAATAATCTTCTGGAGATAAATTGATAATGAAGAGCTCTAACGACAGTTTGAACGGTTTGTCTAAAAGTTGTTCGTCGATCAAAGTGAAAACCTTTGGCCAATTTAAAAACTTTTTTTCTTCTTCTACGAGCTTTAAAACCTCTTCTCACACGTGACATATTTAACTCCTCTTATAAATGGCCTTTCGGGGGATGATTGTGCCTGACATTCACCGCTTAACCACGAAAAAGCTTTTTTAACTTTTATTCCATCAATGATCTAAGCGTATGGTAAACAACGGCTGATTCGGCCATAGTCTGTGCCGTGAACAAATCCAGCTTTACGCAATTTTCTTTTGGTCTTTTTTGAATGTTTAGTCAAAATATGGCGTAACCCACTTTTTTGAAATTTTAATTTTCCGTTGGCCGTCTTGGTAAACCGTTTGGCCACCGCCCTTTTTGTCTTCATTTTGGGCATGCTATCTCCTTGATTTTATTACATTTTTATGAATAATTGCTTTGCCGAGAAGCAAATTACTACCACAGAGCACCAGGAATTTGCAAGATTAAGATGAAGCCTCGGGCTTATTTTTTTCCTTCGGCTTTTTCTTGGCGGTTGAGGCCAAAATAGCAATCACCCGGTTACCCATAAACTTTGCCGGCGATTCAATAATTCCACCCATTTCTTCAGCATTTTTCAAAATTTGGTCAAACTTCTCAAGACCAATGCTTTTATTGGCCATTTCTCGACCACGAAACTGCATGATGAGTTTTACTTTGTCGCCATTTTGCAAAATTTCTTCGATTTTTTTTAATTTAACTTCTTGATCGTGTTTTTCAATATTAGGACGAAACTGAATTTCTTTAAGCATTATGACCACTTGTTTTTTCTTGGCCTCAGAAGCTTTTTTTTGTTTTTCGTACTTAAACTTACCAAAATCAATCAACTTGACGACAGGGGGCTTGGCGGTGGGACTGACTTCGACTAAATCAAGCCCTTTTTCATCACTGATCCTAAAGGCCTCATTGATAGAAACCACACCGTATTGATGGCCGTCATCACCTACTAATCTAATTTCTGAAGCTCTAATTTGACCGTTGATTCGAGGGTCTTTTTCACTGGTGCGATTATTATCAGATCGATTGTCTCCGCCTCGACCGCGAGGGGGCAAATCGGGGCGTTCGTTATTATTATTTTTCAAGTACTTCCTTCCTCCGTAGTGATTTTTAACCTACACCCTAAAACAATTAATGACAAGTAGGGTCTGAAACCATGCCGGATTGATCAAGATGATTACCGGCAGAAAACCATTGTATTTTGTGTTGCCAATGCCTGGATCTGACTTCATTCAAATTCTTAACATCATGGCCCCAAAAGCAATATCTCTGTCTCTTTATCGAGTGGGGCTTCACTTCAAAAAAAATTTTCTCCCAATCCTTGGAAAAAGGTACTAGCGAACTAGCGAGCACCGATTCTTGGAAAAAAGTGACGGGATAATCGATCAACTCAAAAGGCAAAATTTCTTCTGCATTCTGAAATCCAATGACCTCTCTTCCTAAAAAAAAATCATTGTCGTTTTGCTTGAGTCCTTTTTGCAAAATTCTTTCTTTTGAGAAGACTCTTAAAAAATTTTGTTGTTCTAAAAATTGGTCAATTTCTAAAAACATTTTGAATAGGCCAACCGAATGAAAATCAGTGGCTGAAATTCGCTGGCCAAAAAGTCGTGAATTCCCTTTTTGTTGCCAATGATTATCCATGAATTAAACTTAAGAGCTCTTTGCGAGTGTTGGCGTTTTTTATAAAACACCCTTTCAAACTGGAAGTCACCATCACCGAATGCTGTTTGGAAACCCCTCGACAAGACATACACAAATGTTGGGCCTCGATAATACAAGCCCCACCCAAAGCATTTAACTCTTTCATAATCGTCTCTGTCACTTCATTGCCGATTCGCTCTTGGATTTGTAATCGTCTAGCAAAAATCTCTACAATTCTTGCCAATTTTGAAATGCCTACGACGCGATCACGTGGAACATAGGCCACATGCGCTTTTCCCACAAAAGGCAGAAAATGATGCTCACAAGTGGAAAAAAATTCGATATCTTTTAACAAAATAATTTGTTCATAAGGAATGACATTATCTTCTTTAAAAACCGTTAAAATATCTTTAGGACTTTTTTTATAACCAGAAAAAAGTTCATCCCAAGATTTGATCATGCGCTCAGGAGTTCCCGCCAAACCTTCTCGCTCAGGATTCTCTCCTAAATAGGCAAAAATTTCTTTTAAATAACCGGCAATTTTTTGTTTTTGTGATGTTGATTTATCTGATTTTTTTTTGGTCATAAATACCTTATCCTTAATTTAAGGCGAATTGGCCTTTAAATTAATAGTTAATAAATCGAGCAAATGTCTGGCAAAGCCTTCCATAAATTGATCGACGAGTTTCATATCACTTACTTGTAACACACTCCCAGAAATTTTGGTCAAAACTTTTTGATTGAGAAAAAAATCCAGGCTATTTTTCAATATCGGCTGAGCATAACTTTCTGAATATTTGATAAAGCGACCGTGTTTAAGTTCAAGATCGAAGATTTCTTTGCTGTCTTTTAAAAAAACATCGCGGGTAAACTCTTTAGTTCCTAGGTGTTTTAAGGTTGCAGCTGAGACGTAATAGGCTTCAAACAAGTAATTAAATCCGCGCGAAAAGACCCCAATCGTACTGATGATTTGGTAAAGCTCGCGAGCACTTAAATCCATTGCTTCTTCTAAAGAATGAACTTTTTTTCCCGTGCAATGACCAAGTATTCTCAGTCCCAAGGTGATTAATTCTTTTACCGTTGGCAGATAAAATTCATACTTTAATTGTTTTCGTTGTTGTAACAAAAAAATCTTGAGTTCATCGAGGTTTTTAATATTGTTATTAAAGACACTCACCCAAGCTGCGCTAATAATATAGGGCACAATAAAATGATGAAGAATAGTATTTTTAAAATAGAGAAGATCGGGGCGGTTTTCATTATTGATAGTGTAATAATCTTTTCTGAGTTTTTCATTTTTAATCAAATCCACTTGGCGATTATCAACTAGTAAATTGAGTGCGTGTTTAATACTTTTAAGTTCTTTTTCCGGAGATAGATTTTCACTCATGGGAACTTGAAAATCGCGGCAGTACTTTAAAACTTTGAGAGCGTTGTCATAAATTTGCTCCCACGTCACCGCCCCGGATGGTTCGTCGAGCAAAACCAAAGCAAGGATCGAGATCGGTGTGACCATCATCATTTTACCGACACTACGATAAACATCAAACGCCATTTGCTGGGTGTAGGTCTTGATATCGGTGAATGGTTTCGCCTCTATGGGAGTTCCCAGTTTGATATGAATAGAGCCTAATTTTTTATCAAAGAGATTAAATATTTTAAGTAGCTGCTTGGAACTCTCCGCGGTTTTTTCACTTCCGCGCAGCTCTTTCGCATGGGATTTTGTTTCGGGTACAAATTCATGAACAATCGAGACGGGAATAAACAATAAAGGCCGCTGCGAAGTTTTTCGTAACTCTTCATGAGCATCTAAGAGCATCGAGAAAAAACCAAAACGTGGTGGCAGAAGTTTACCAGTTCGACTACGACCTCCTTCGAAAAAAAACTCTAAGGGATTACCGACCTGAAGATGGTAATACAAATATGCTTCGAGCGTCAGCTTATACAGAATATCACTGCCAAAAGATCGGCGAATAAAAAAACAACCGCTGTGGCGAAACATGTACCCAATAGGAAAAACATTCAGATTAATTCCCCCGGCGACATATATCGGAATTTTATAATGGTTATAAAGTGCATAAGTGAGGGCAATATAATCCGCATGGGACTGATGATTGGGGACAAAAACCAGCGAGTTATTTTTGACTAAATCCAAAAAATCCACATTGGGAATACTTTCAAAACTCACACCATCATAAAGTTTGGCGAGAGTAATATCGATCATTTTAGAAACCGTTTTCACCACCGGCAAACTGAAATGACCGGCCATTTCTTTAAAATCGTTTTTGACTTTCTGTCGATCTTTATCCGTTTTTATTCGTGCCGCAAGTTTAGGGTAACTAAGAACAATCTCTTCAATACTCGCTAACGAAGGTGAAATCATTGATTGAGTCCATGAGGTCGTGATTCATGCATGCCCGAAGCCGACATCTCCATAAAAAGTGCATTTTCGGCCATTTGCTGTATGGTTTGAGCATTGAGATAGGTCATTCCAGAACGAATACCTCCGGCCAACTCATGCACTAAATCCACCACACTGCCTTTACAAGCGACCCAAGTGTTTTCACCCTCTGGTGCCATGCCTTCGGGAAGGTCGCCGCGCCAGCTCACTTGAGCATCTTTCGAGGCCATACCACGGTATTTTTTTCGTCCACCGTGAATCTCTCCTGGAGTTTCTAAACATCCCGAAAAAAGTGATCCACACATCACCGTTTGCGCACCGGCGGATAAGGCCTTAACCATATCGCCCGAATTTTTAATGCCACCATCGGCGATCACAGGTACGCCATGTTTTTTTGCCTCGGCGACACAGAGGGCAATGGCGGTTAATTGCGGAACGCCACAACCGGTAATGATTCTGGTGGTGCACATGGAACCAGGTCCGATACCGACTTTGATCGCATCGGCACCGTGCTCGATTAAACCCCGCACCCCTTCGGCGGTGGCAGTATTGCCAGCAATCACATCAATCTGCGGAAAATTAGATTTCACAAAATCCAGCG
>JBIKWR010000139.1:0-8346 GCA_044356225.1 Bacteriovoracaceae bacterium
AAAACTGTTGGCCAAAAGTAACATTCAACACACTTTAGAAACTCTCGACAATGATTCTTCTTGGGAAAAGACCTTAAAAAATGCTCAATGGGAAAAACGTCAAAAAGATATTCAAGAAGCTTCATCAGATACTGAGGCCTTTGCTCTTTATCAAGACTGGGTCAATTTTCAACAAGGAAAAACTCAATCTCTCAGCATTAACGAGTATCAAGAGGCGCAAAAATTTAATCAACAATTTAAAAATATTGGATATGCCGTAAAAAAACAGTTGATCAGTTCAATCTCAAAAGTAGGTGATTTACTCTTTCCTTCAGCTCAAGCTGATGCCAGCAAGTTGCTAGGTGCTTTAGGAATTGCTGCAGGGCCCATCCTGGCCCTTTGGTTTGGAACAAAATCATTGGTGGGTGTACAGGTTTTAGAATGGCTTGGTGATGCTAGCTCGCGTGCGGTTTTATTTGGAGTGTTTGGCGCTCTCGCGCAGTATGTTGCCTTGATGGCGAAAAAATCGGCAGACCAATATGAAAAAGAAGCGAATAACTTAAAAGCGCAAGGGCAAAAATTTAAAGACATCGAGGCGGGTACACAAATCGAGAATCAGGCGGCAACCGAATTGCAACAAGTCGGCGCGAATAATGTACTAGCGCCACCTTTGGCAATTGATTACTCATCGATCAAAATGCCGGATTTTTGTTTTGCCAAAGGAACGAACGCCAATCCTTCCGGGTTTGATCAAAATTGTGATTGTAAAAAAAATAATAGCTGTAGCAAAATCAATGTTGAGGTAAAACCCGAGGCCTTAAGTCAGTTTCCCAATCCTGGGTTGATCCAAACCTCGGCGAATGATACCCAAAAATTGGCCCAGCAAATTGCCAATGGTAACTTGAGTGCGGCGGCGATTACCGCAGAGCAATTGGGCAAAAATGCCGCCGGTCTGGCCGCTGGAAACAAAAAAATGCAAACTGCCTTAAATAATCTTTTACAAAAAAATGGTCAAAAAACGGTGGATTTTGCTGGTCAGGAAAAATCTTTACAAGCTTCACTGCTGAAAAAAGTTGGGCTGAAGGTGGATGAAAATGGAGGTTTGGCGACCTTGCAAGGATCGAGCTTAGGTCTGTTGAATCAAGTGCCATCTCCCAGCGAAGTAACCAAAGAATCGAGCAGTTTTGCCAGTGTCAATCCGCAGTTTGGATCAGGGAATCAAGGTGTTCAAGCTGGTGGTTCAAGTAATGGTCTTAGTTATGGGTTTGAGGATAACCAATCCCTCACAACCCAGTCCACAGGTGATCAATTGGCGAACTCTGCACTGACAACTGGGGATTCAGCGCTCAATCAAAAAATGGCGGAAATGGAAGGAATCAATAACGATGAAAGCACCTCGTTGTGGGATATAGTTTCTTCTCGTTATCAGCGGACTTTACGCCGACTTGCGCCATGAGTCATGGATAATTTTCGACCCCAAGTGTAAAAAAGTTTTTTAAATCCACTACTTAGGTTTATAATAAAACCAAGATTAATTTCTTTTTGGGCAAGTTATGTCGTTTGTTAATGAAAATGAAGCAGGTAAAGGCAACTTTCGCGGAAAGTGTATTTACGTTTTAATGCTCATCAAACAGCTGAATAATAAAGTTTGGGAACGCCTGCAAAACCGTTTTAAAACCATCACGATGGATGAGACCGCCAAGTTCTACCAAGACTTGTTAGAAGAATATAAACAGTTAAAGGTCAATCCTAAGATGGATAAAGGTCCAGTAGAGAAAAAAATAGAAGTCAAAAAACCAGAGTATCGTATTTTGCAGGCACATGAAAAAGTAGGAGAAGTTTCGACTTCCAATTCGATTCAAAAGCCAGCTGCGAAAATCACTGCCAAAAATGAAACTAAAAAAGAAAAAGTTGAAACTAAAACCGACAATATAAAAACTGACAAGAAACCTGAGAAAAAAACTGACGCCAAAAAACCTGCCAAAAAAGCTGCCGCCAAAACTGCTCTTAAACCCGCCAAAAAAGTGGCCAAACCAGCAGCTAAAAAAACCACTGTGAAAAAAGTCGCTAAAAAAACCGCCAAAAAAAAATAACCTTTCATCCATCCTAGACAGTATTTGAGATTCATTGTTAAATCCCTGCATGTTGAATAGTTTAGTTAAAAGTAAATTATCGGAAGTCGTCAGAGGTTTTTATCGCCGCGGTTGGGCCGATGCTACGGGCACGAATTATTCACTTCGCAATTCAGTAACAGAAGTTTTAATCAGTCGATCAGGCATCGATAAAGAGCATTTTTCAGAACAAGACCTGATAAAAATTGATCTCTCTGGGCAAAAGCTGGATCGCTCCACGGAGAAGACGTCAGCTGAAACTCTTCTGCATACGATGATTTATCAGAAATTTCCGGCGATCAACTGTGTCTTACACACCCATAGTACCTGGGGCACCGTTTTATCAAGACGATTTGTTGAGCAAGGAAAAATTGATTTTGAAAATTTTGAAATGCAAAAGGTTTTTCCTCATGTTGTGACCCATGAACAAGTTACCAGCATTCGAATTTTCCCCAATTCCCAAAATATTTCTGCCTTAGCTCATCAGATCTCATTTTCTATCGATGCAAGTTGGCCAGGTTTTTTACTCGCTGGTCATGGTCTTTATGCCTTTGGAAAAGATTTGGCCGAGGCGAAAAGACATACCGAAGGATTAGAGTTTTTGTTAAAATGCCGCGGGATTGAGTTGTCCCTGCCATTTAAATCAGTCAATTAAGGAGTACCTATGGCCATCCTGCGAATTCCTAAAAAAGGTCGCACCATTAATCATGCTGATCAAATCAAGGATTTTCTGTCGAGTCGTGGAATTTTTTTTGATCAATGGAAAGCAGAACAGGCGGTCGCCCTCGAGGCTTCTCAAGAAGAGATTTTGAATGCCTATGACCCCCAATTGCGGCCTTTTATGCTCGCTGGAGGATACACCGTAGCAGATGTGATTAATGTTCATGCTCATACCGAAAATCTTTTAGCACTGAGAAAAAAGTTTTTATCAGAACATACTCATACCGAAGATGAGATCCGTTTTTTTGTTCAAGGGGAAGGTCTCTTTTGGTTTAATTTAGCGCAGGAAGATGTTTTTAATGTGCTCTGCCAAGCCGGGGATCTTATTTCAGTTCCCAAAAATACCAAACATTGGTTTGATTTAGGACCCAAACCATCAGTCAAAGTGATTCGTATTTTTATCGATCCGGCCGGTTGGGTACCTCATTACACCGGATCAAAAATTGATCTGAGTTTTAATCCGGTCTATGAAGCATGATCGAGGTGGCAAGGCCTAGTCATATTCTGCTCGATATCGAAGGAACAACAACCTCGATTTCCTTTGTCCATGATACACTTTTTCCTTATTCTGCGAAAAATCTAGATCAGTTTTTTTTTGATCATAGTCACGAAAAATTTTTAGCAGAAATCATTGCAGAAGTGCAGTCGACCGTAAAAGCGGAACAGCATTTGGTGATCGATTTATTAGGTGTCAAAAAGGTCCTCCAAGAGTGGATTAAAAATGACCGAAAACATCCTGCCCTTAAACGTCTCCAAGGTCGTTTATGGAAAAAAGGTTATGAAAATAGAGATTATGTCACTCATCTTTATCCAGAAGTTCCTACGATCATCAAACAATGGATGCAAAAGGGAATTCAGATTGGGATCTATAGTTCAGGTTCGGTCGAAGCACAGAAACTCTTGTTTCAATACACTGAGGCGGGTAATCTGAACGGTTTTTTTAGTTATTATTTTGACACTCGTGTTGGAATGAAAAGAGAAAAAAAAAGTTATCAAAAAATTGTTGATGAATTAGAAGTAGCTCCAGATAAAATCTTATTCTTATCGGATATCGCAGAAGAGTTAATGGCTGCCCAAGAAGTTGGTTTAATGATTGTTCACGTTTTGCGTTCGTCTGAAAACCACCAGTCCAACCAGTTGAGTAAACTTCTGTGCATTAAAGATTTTACGGAAATTTGTTTTAAAACGGTAAATTAAATTCTACTTCGAATTCAATGGAACCATTGAGTCCCATATTTTTATTGGGATTATCTTCTACAATAACTTCCGGTTGAACAATTATTCTTTCGTTATTGCCGATAAGTTCTAATAAATTAATATTGGGAACATCAAGTTTTATCTGACGTTTGGTTTCGTAGCTTTTGCCTCTTTCATAACTACCAATATCGGTAAAAACTAAATCTTTTTTTTCCGACGGTTTTTCGTTTATATCCCCATTTTTGATGGATTCAAATTGATTCTTCGGTAAAAAGGATTTGAGATGGTATTCAAACTTTGGGGTTCCAACTCTCAATTTTAGTCGATTAATAAAATCCAACTTCGCCTTATAATCAGAAGAGTCGGTCACTCCTAAAACAATTTCTTTTAAGCGGATACTTTTGATAAAATTGCGATCTAATTTTGGCACTTCAATCACAATGGGCTTAAAAGGAACTTTTGTTTTTGAGACACTGGTTAAAATGGAAGCAAAAAAATTAGTGAGCCCATTGAGCAGGTCGGTGATTAAGGGGAAGCCTTTTAAATTACCCACTCGGTTAACTTCAAACTCATCAAAGTTATATTCAAACTTTAGGATACATAAATTGCTGTTGGCCAACTGGGCATCGTATTGCTCACAATACTGAATAGGCTCATAGGCCGGAGTGAGCCTTTCTTCTTCACCACAAGCGCTCAGGATAAAAAATAAGACGCAAAGCGACAATGCTTGGCCAATATTACTAATACTTTTAATGATCAAAAATAATTTTTGAGACATTTTCCCCACCCCGTGTCGCAAATCAGAATCAGTTTTACTTTGTTTAGATTAAATGGGCGAGACAGGTAGTAATAATTTCGTTGTTTAGTGAGAAGAAGTAGAACTTGTGGTTCTGCGATGCTAAGTAAAAGCACGGGGAGTTTAGGTAAAGGTTGGAAAAGTTTAGGAGTGGGGAATGTTTAAGGGAAAAATTTTATTACTTTTTATTTTTCTTTCACCTTCAGTCCAAGCGGTGTTAACCGAAACACTACCTAAAGGTGTGCGATTTTTTAATTATCGGTATGTGTCCACAACTTCGATTCAAAGTAAATTTAATCAAAATGGCGAAGAAGTTCCTTTTAGCATTTCGGGAAATTTAAATGCCAAAACCTTAGAAAAATCTCACCCCGCAGCTAATGCCTATTTTGAGCAGTTAAAGCAGGCCTCATTGGAGGCCTACGAAGCGTTTTCAATGGGGGCCTACTCGATTGACTATGCCGCGCAAGCAGACGTCCAAGTGATGGGATTAGGTTATGGTCTTACACATCGTTTAACTCTTTATGGATATGCTCCTTATTATCAAGGCAATGTCGATGTCGATATCCGACGCACTGAGGGAAATAATTATTCCAAGGTGGTCAATTTGCTTAAAAATACTGAAAAGAAAAATGAGTTTTCCACACTACTGTGGCAGTTAACCGAGCAGTTTCAAGATGCTAATCCAGAATTATTACAATCGATGGTAGTTAATTATTATCAGTATCAACCCTTAGGCGATTGGAGTGGAAAAGGTTTTGGTGATACTGAGGTTGGTCTCCGCTACCGTATGTATGAAAGCAAAAAATTGGCGTTAATGTTTCAAGCGGCGGTGATTGCTCCGACTGGTCGAGAAGATAATCCCGATATATTACAAGATTATGCTTTTGGAGATGGCCAGTGGGATGCTTTGACAGGAGTAGGTTTTTCCTATTTTTTTGGCAAACATATTATTCTTAACGGGTTGGCCACCTATATCTATCAGTTTCCCATGCAACGTCAGTTAAGAGCGCCTGACAATCCTCAGTTTACTCTAACCAGAAATAAAGCTGATTTTGTGATAAAACCTGGAAGTAAAACCAGAGTGGGAAGTTTTTTGGAAGTCTCACCAATTCACTGGTTAACAGTTATTCCAGAATATTATTTAGATAAACAAGAAGGTTGGAAGTACGACCCAGTTGATCAAAGTTATTTACCTCAGGCCCAGGTTCTAGAAAAGATTCGAGGACCCGTGACAGTGCAAACCGCAGTTCTGGGATTAAAGCTTTCATCGGTGAATGCTTTTAATCGAAAAAAGTTTTTGCTACCTATGACCGCCCACTTTATGGCCTCGCGCCAATTTGCCGGTGAGAATGTGCCTTCTTATGATCGATACGATATGGAATTGAGATTTTTCTTTTAACGAGCATTCATTTTAATGGAAATCATTAAGCAAGAGAGTATAATTAATTTTATGAACTATTTAGAGTTGCCTCGTGTTTTTATCCAACAAAAAAAAGAACTAACTGAAATTCTCATCAATTGGGAAACGAAGAATAAATATGTATTAGAAGATGATAAAAAACAAACATTAGGATTTATTAAAGAAGAGGCGGGAGGATTTACTGGTCATATGCTGCGTTTTTTCTTGCGCTCTCACCGTCCTTTAAAAATTCAAATTTTAAATCATGACGGGCAGTTAAACTTTGTTCTCACCAGACCTTTTTTCTGGTTTTTTTCTACTCTTACTCTTTGTGATTCCCAGCAAAAAAAAATTGGTGTCGTGGAACGAAGGTTTTCGTTTTTTTCAAAAAAATATGAAATTTTTGATCATTTTCATTCCTTCATTGCGAAAGTTCATTCTCCTATTTGGAAAATTTGGCAGTTCCCGATAAAAGATAAAATGGATCATCAAGTTGGATTGATTGCCAAAAAATGGGGCGGATTTTTAAAAGAGTCCTTTACCGATGCCGATCGTTTTATGGTGGAGTATGGTGTTGCAGAAAGTTGGCCAAAGGAAAAAAAGGCACTTCTTTTGGCAGCGGCGATCTCGATCGATTTTGATTTTTTTGAAAATAATGACTCTTAAAAAACGCTCGTTCTTATTTACCGAATATTCAAAAGATCAATTTTAATTCTGCCTTGGCGTTCAGTTCGATTCAATTGATTTTTTAAAGTTATCGCACCACCCATTCGTAATCGATTAAGAAATGGGGCAATGGTTAAATCAAAATGCCAAACTTTAGATGTTAATAAACCATCAGCATTTTTTTCAAAGAGGACAAATTTTAAACGATTTTGACTAAGATTTAAATTGAATTGTCCAAGGCCACCATTTTCTAATGAATACAATTGATCCTTAGCGCTGCCAAAACCTAGGATTTCAATTTTAGGGTTGTTCCCGATCAATTCAAACCGACTTTCTTCGACTCCCTCATCAGAGATCAGCCAATTTTTTTGATCATCGATATCATCATCAAGGACTTGCCATATTTTTTCTAATGACTCACCTACTTTTGGAGTGAGATTTTCATCTTTGAGTTCAAACTCTTTTTCTTTATTTTTAATAGAACTGGCCAATGATTGGCATTGGGCAATGAGGTCAGCGGAAGCATCGGTGGATAAATTTTTACATCCTAAACTTTTCTCTTTGGTCTTTAGACCATTGATCGTTGCTTCGATCAGATAAAGTGCCCCATGAACCCGATCGATAATTTTGGAATTTTCAGTGATGATAAAAGAAGTTTTTTCTAACCTTCGCTGATAGTCAGATTCTGATTCAGATTTTTTTCTTTCAGGCCAGACAAAGGCAGTGAAGACAAAGGGAGCAGGATCTAGCTTGCCAGTTGTCAGGTACTGTTGATTTTGGGTATTTGTTAAGATGTCTTTTGGTGCTCTTTGCTCTTTAGGATCTGGACTACAGCTCAATAACAGAATCATCGATCCCAATATAAACTTTAATCCCGAAATAAATTTTAAAGCAGAGAGTGATTTTTTCATAGTTTTAACCTTGCTAACTTTTTAAAAGAATAAATAAAAATCAAAACTGGTTAAAGGATCTTTAACGACATTTTTACCAGATATAATATGGGTGTAATTAATGGTCGCTCCTAAAGGTGCTTTAAATTGGCCGGCGCGAAAGCGCTCCACCGTGCTATAGCCAATTCCGATTTGAGCCGATTGCATATTTTGTACGCTATTATTTTCAAGCCAAGAATACCGTTCAGGAGCATAGAGTGAACCACTAAACTGATCAGCTTGTTTATACTGGAGTCCATAAGCAAAATAAGTTTCAAAACCTGACCAATATTTAAAATGCAAAGCCTGTTGCGAGGAGAAAATATCGCCTAAGTCAAATTCTACATTAGTATCAACATCGGGAGTCAGCGCTGAATCGATGACTTCAGGCACACGCATCGCTTTGGTATCTTTAAATTGTCTGGTGTATCCAAAAGAAGTGACGACGGCGGAATTTTTATTCAATGAATAGTCCTGAACCACCCCAACACCTAAATCCCATTGGCCATCGCCGGAAGGCAAATCGATTAATTCATTTGGATTTGTTTT
>JBIKWR010000140.1:0-8343 GCA_044356225.1 Bacteriovoracaceae bacterium
CTCGACATGTTTCGCACCACCCTCAATGTTTTTGGCGACTGTGTGGGAAGCATTGTCATTCAATCCCTAAGCACTAAATCAGATAACAACGCAAAGCAAGGTGCATTTTAACTTACCATTTCCATTTTAGTAGATGCTAAATGCAACCAATCACCGCCAATTTTACCAAAATTGTTCCCTATTTTTTGGCCCCAAAATTGCTTTAATCACCCCCAATCCCAATGGCCATGAAGACCATGAAAAACCAGCAACCCCAAAAGAGGAGGAGAAATGAAATTTTTATTTTCTGTTTTAAGTACTCTAACGATAAGTCTCGGTAGTGCCTTCGCCCAGTTTGGCGGACTCACCGATTTTGATTTTCAATACGACGATTATGATCTTCCAGCTAGCTCACGAATTGTCTTGCGCTTAGAAGGTCAAGAATTCCGTGGTCTCAATGTTTTAAGACTCAAAGAGAGGATCAGACAACAACATCCTCATCTTGATCTCTCGAGGGAAAGACTCGAAAGAGTGACTGTTTTAGCAAAATCCAGACTCAATAATGGATTAATTTCTTTGCGAGTTGGAAATGATTTTAGTCAACCGGCCCATGTCCCTGGACATCCTGGTGCTTTTCAATCTCTCTTACCTCAAACTTTTTCTCGAGTAAGTCTTGAAGCTCCTTTTCATCCCAATGGTTTAGGAGTTTGGCAGTTAGATATTCGTGGCGATGTTCGCATCCTGCGAATTGTAGTGGAGTTATCTGAAAGACCAGTCCTAGGATCAATATGCCGTGCTGATCTGATCAATCGCAATGGATTGACCATCGATAGTTTTGTGGAGCGAGCACCCATTCATCAATTGGCCTGTCAAAAGGCCCGTCATGCATGTCAACGTGAACTGATGAGACTTCATAGCTTGGGGCTAAACCCTCTCGCTCGATGTGTTCTCAGATAGTAAAGCAATAGTCTCTTACAAAAGCGACAAAAGTGGGGAAGAGGACCTTTTTTTAAGGTCCTCTTTTTTTTTATTGAGAATTAAAATTAAAACAATGAAGCGGGATCGGTTTCGCGCAAGTACTGATGAACAGCTTCTAAAAAGTTTCCGCCCATCTCACCATCAATCACTCGGTGGTCGTAAGTGTGAGTGCCATACATCATTGAACGAACGGCGATAGCATCATCTTTTAACACCACTACGCGTTTTTGAATTGCACCAGAAGCATAAATACCTAATTGTGGTTGCAGAATGACGGGAGTTGCAAAAAGAGTTCCAAAACTTCCCACATTGGTAAAAGTAAAGGTTCCACCTTGCAAATCATCCATGGTCAATTTTTTGGTGCGGGCCTTTTCTGCCAGTTCATTAATTCGGCGACATAGACCAATCATATTAAAATTATCAGCGCCATGAATAACCGGAACCACCAGTCCATTCCCTGGAACCGCGACGGCAATTCCTAAGTTGATATCTTTTTTAATTAAAATTTTATCGCCATCGATACTGGCATTCACCTTCGGAAATTTGCGCAGAGTATGGATCAAGGCCATAGCAATAAAATGGGTATAGGTTAAATTAAAACCTTCTTGTTTTTTAAAATCATGTTTAATGCTTTCGCGAAATTTAACCAGATGACTAAGATCCACTTCTGAAATTGAATTAACATGGGCCGAAACTTGTTTGGATAAAATCATGTTTTTAGCAATCGCCTTGCGCATGTTATCCATCATGACCACTTCAATGCGCTCACCATGCTGATAAGTGGGCATTTCGACAGCAGTCGTTTTGGTCGACGTGGCCACTGGAGATTGAACCGATGGAGAAGTTTTTGCTCCACGATTTTCTAAGTAAGAAAGAAAGTCGTGTTTATTCACCCGACCACCTGCCCCACTGCCTTTTAACTGATCGAGCTCACTGAGCGAAACGCCATGATCCTTCGCCATCGCCTTGACTAAGGGAGTGTAGAACTTTTCGGAATCGGAATCAGTTTCAGAATGAGCAATGACTGCGGGGCTTGAAGCGGTTATCGCAACAGTTGCGCCAGCACTAGGTTGACTTGATGGCCTGGGAGTATTTGATTGAGCAGCACCGGCAAAAGCCGCACTGGGATCATCTTGAATTTCGGCAATCAAAATGCCCACATCGATGGTGTCACCTTCGGCCCCATGGAGCGCTTCCACTCGCCCTTCAAAAGGTGAAGGAATTTCACTTTCCACTTTGTCGGTGGAAATTTCTAATAAAATTTCATCAATTTTAATTTTATCACCCGGTTTTTTATGCCATTTGGTGATGGTACCGTTGGTGATGGACTCGCCCATTTGGGGCATGACTATTTTTTGGATCGCCATATTTTTTTTCCTCGATATTTATTAAAAATTAAGGGCCCGTTGTTTGGATGCTAAAACCGCTTCGGCTAAAAATTCACCTAAGGTCGGATGGGGATGGACCGTGGCAAAAATTTCTTCATCGATCCCTTCCATCTGGCGAAACAAAGTGTATTCATGAATGAGTTCAGTCGCCTGCGTCCCCACAATATGCGCCCCGAGCATTTCTCCATACTTGCCCATCAGCACTTTGATAAACCCTTCGGTTTCCTTAGAAGCCATGGCCTTACCATTCGCCTGAAAAGGCATTTTTCCAACCGTATAAGCGATATTTTTTTCTTTTAATTCTCTTTCGGTATAACCCACCGAGGCCACTTGGGGCTGACAGTAAGTGCAACCAGGGATATTTCGTTTATCCATGGCATGAGGATTTTTGCCCGCCAAATGCTCGGCCGCTACCACTCCTTCATGCGAAGCTGCGTGCGCGAGTAAGGGTGGTCCACTCACATCGCCAATGGCGTAAATATGCGGTTGATTGGTTTGGTGCATGGAATTGACTTTGATAAAACCTTTTTCGGTAGTGATGCCGGCCTTTTCTAGGCCAATGTTATCGATATTGCCGACCATCCCTACTGCGATCAATCCCATCTCAAAATGCGCTTCTTTATTCTGGCCTTTTTCAACATAAGAAAACGTCACGTTTTTGCCATTATTTTTCGCCGCAATTTTTTCAATTCCCAAGGACATTTTGATGCCATATTTTTTATAATACTTTTCAATTTCCTTCGAACTCTCTTCGTCTTCAATTGGTAAAAGTCTAGGTTGCAATTCAAAAAGATGAACTTCAACGCCAAAAGCATTCCAAAAATAAGCAAACTCCACACCGATTGCCCCTGCGCCGATAATACCGATGGATTTTGGTAGCTCCTCTAACTTAATCGCCTCCCATGCGCCAATTAATCTTTTACCATCGTGCTCTAAGCCGGGAAAAGTTTTGTAGTGGGCCCCTGTGGCAATAATTAAATTTTTAAAGGTATAAGTTTCACTATGGCCTTTGTCGTTTTTTACTTCTAGCGAAGTTTTGTCGCGCAATTTTCCATAACCGCGAATCACTTCGATCTTATTTTTTTTCATCAAAAATTCCACACCTTTTGAGATGCGATCGGAAATTTGTTTGGAGCGTTTAATCGCCTGAGCACCATCGAGTTTATTGATGGTCAGATCAATTCCTAAATCGTGGCAGTCTTTTAGTTCATGCACCATATGAGCAGATTTTAACGCTGCTTTAGTGGGGATACAGCCTTTATTAAGGCACACCCCACCGAGCGCGGTTTCCACTTCGACGATCACCACTTGTTTGCCCAATTGAGCGGCACGAATGGCGGCGATATAGCCCCCGGGCCCTGAACCTAAAACCATTACTTCAACATTTTTCATGATTATCTATTTCCTTATCACGTCTTGATTCGAACCTGTTTAATGGAGAATTAAATCGTGGTTTTTATTATAGAATTAGGGTAATAGGGTAACAGACTACTACGATTCGCCAAACAAATAAACTGTTGAAATAAACTAAAAGGTCGACGCCATTTCGCCCATGATAACTTCCCCACTAAATTCAATGCCGCAAGCGCTGATCGATGCCTTGATGGATTTTTTCCCTAAAGGCCTGGTGGTCATGGATCTTGAAACCACCGGACTTTCGCCTTTGACCGATAAAATTATTGAAATTGGTGCCGTTAAAATTTTACCAGAGGGTACCCAGACCACCTTGGCCACTTTAGTTAATCCGCAAATTGATATTCCACCGGTAACCACGGCGGTTCATCATATTACCAATGAGATGGTGCAAAAATCTCCGCCAATTGAAGCGGTCAGCGAAGATTTTAAACAATTTATTGGAGATCTTCCCTTGGTCGCACATAATGCGCAGTTTGATATGGGATTTATTTTTCAAGAAATTCTTAAGGGCACTGAGTTTGGGATGAAAAATGATGTGGTTTGCACTGTGAGGTTATCGCGCAGTTTAATGCCTAAAGCACCATCCCATAAACTTTCAAATCTAATCAAGCATTTTCAGATTCATTTAGAAAACACTCATCGGGCCTTAGATGATGCCCAGGCGTGTTTATGGGTTTTGGCAAATTTATGCCATATGGCCCTTAGTGATGAAAACTGGCAGCATAATCGGCCAGGCCTGTATCAAAAATCCATGATTTTTTCACTGCAAGATTTTGGTCGCGTGGAAATATTTGATTTACCTATTCAGTTTCAACCTTTACTGCAACTGATTAAAGATCAAACCATTTTTGAATTTGAGTACAACAGTGGCAGCAAAAACTCCCAGCAGTCCAAGGGCAATTCCGAAGGACGGTATCGACCAATTAGGCCGATTGGGCTGTTACCTTTTCCCAAAGGTATTATGCTGCACGGATTGTGTTTATTATCAGGAACTCATAAAAGTTTTTATTTAAAAAAGATTGGCACTTTTCGCCAACCACCTGAAAAAAATATGCAAAAATATTTAAAAAAAATCGCAGGTTTTAATGCTCAAAGAAATTTGCTCCAAGCTCCCGCGGCGGAAGTTGACATTGAACATAATGAGTTAATCGACTTAAATGAATTAAATGACGAGAGTCACTCATCATGATGAACCAACTAAAATCCCTCAAATTTTACGAAAAAGTGATTATTATTTTCGCTCATCTTTTTATGTTGGGTTGGATGATTTATGTTTTAAAAGAAGGCGGCCATTTTGAAATGGCCACTTTAGCGTGGCATTTTGTCGGTCTGAGCATCTATGGTGGTTTGCTGATCCGCACATCAGCTTGGCTGGCGATGCGAAGGTTTAGGCTTGAATCCCGTCGTCAATGAATTTTTAATCCCTTCATCCCCTCCCCCGTGGCAAGATGAAATCCGACAAGCGATTAAATCACGCCGCGATTTAGAAATGTTTTTAAAGACTTCTATTCCCGCAACACCTTACCAAGTTTTTCTGCCAAGAACGCTGGCAAAAAAAATTCAAATCGCCGGACCCAATAGTCCCCTTTGGCGCCAGTTTATTCCCCATCGTGACGAGAATGCTCCCGAGGGAGATTATGATCCCATCGGCGATAAAAATTTTTCAAGGCCTGGTGGCATAATTCATCGTTATAACAATCGATTGCTGTTTTTTCCCACCATGACCTGTCCGATTGTTTGTCGTTATTGTTTTCGCAAAAATGAAATTGAAAATCACGACGATATTTTTAAGTCGCAGTTAAGTGAGTTGATCCATTATTTGCAGCTCCACCCAGAAGTTAATGAAGTGATCTTAAGTGGTGGCGATCCCTTGATGTTATCCACCAAAAAACTCCAAAAGATTGCGGATCAGTTGTTAGACATTAAAACCATTAAGTATTTTCGTCTGCACACCCGCACACCGCTGGTTTTGCCTTCCAGAATTGATTCCGAGCTGGTGGATTTTTTGGCCGACAGTTGGCAAAAATTTACTCATTTTCAGTTTATGATCCATCTCAATCATCCCGATGAATTAGACTGCGATGTCACCACTGCCCTAAAACAGCTGTTGGCGAAAGTGCCAGTGGTTAAAACCCAAACCGTATTGCTCAAAGGGGTCAATGATTCGGCAGAAACCTTAAAAACGCTTTTTACTCAAATCATCGACTTAAAAATGTCGCCTTATTACCTTCATCATCCCGATCAAGTTTTGGGAGGAAAACATTTTTATTTATCCATCGAAGAAGGCCGAAAAATCTATTTATCACTCAGAAATCAGCTCCCAGGATGGGCCTTGCCCCACTACGTGCTGGATTTGCCAGGAGGTAAAGGGAAGGTTCTGGCCATAGGTAGTGAACAGCTGGAATTTTCTGGGCATTTTATCAATAAAGATTTGCAATTGATTGAATACCGGAATCTTTTTTGATTTTGATTTTCATGAGTTTCGTTGCCTAAATCTCTTAGATCATTTATAACTTCACGGTCCCTTTAATTTCAATGCGGGTGTAACTCAGTTGGTAGAGTACTTGCTTGCCATGCAAGTTGTCGCGCGTTCGAATCGCGTCACCCGCTCCATTAAGAGTGAAGAACGTTAACTAATTCCCAAAAAATTTTTTCCAATAATTTCAACTGGTTATAGCTATCAAAAATCAGGTTTTTTGCTAGAGTTGGTTAGACCAGCGGCCAGAGTGAGAAGCGAGAAAAATTTTGGCCAGCCAAGTGTAACAATGGATAACAAAACTATCTGAAAATAAAGAACTTTTTAGCAAGGGTCCCCTTGCTTTTTTGGCCTTTTTCTACAGCAAGCGCACCCTTTGCCACCCCGAACGTTTCCCCGGTTTTTTCGGAATTTAGCACACTGAGCAAAACATGTAGTCAAGAATAAATAAAGACATTTATATTGATTTTTGTCTTTTTTAATTCATAATAGAGAAGTGCAAATATTAGATCTAGAAAAATATGAAATACTTAAAAAGCTAGGTATTTTCCGAATAAACGAAGCCACTCAATATGCCAAGATCTCACAACCGACACTTTCGAGATGGGCCCAAAAAGGCCTAATCCATAAAGTGGCCCGCGGTCTTTATATGCATCCTAAAGCTCCTATCGATCCTGAAGATCTGGATTTTGCCATAGCATGTTCACATTTTGGTTCAAGGGCCATCATTGGAGGCCTTTCTGCCCTCTTCCACTATGGTCTTATTGAACAAGTCCCAGAAAAAATTTGGGTAGTATTGCCCCAAAATAAAAAGGAACAAGGTAAGAGTAAACGCTATCGATGTTTCAGAGTTGAAACTTCTCACAATATTGGAGTTGAAAAATACAAATATTACAAAATTTCAGGTATCGAAAGAACTCTTGTCGAATCATTAAAATTTGCAAGTAAAATTGGGCCAAGGATTGTCATACAGGCATTACGAAAAGCTCTAAGAGAAGGAAAAATTACCGAAATAAAATTGGGAAATATGGCAAAAAAACTTAAAATGAAAAAGCACTTAGAGAAATATTGGGAGGTCATTGTTCCTTGAATTTAGAAAATTTAGCTATATCAATCAAACAAAAACTTGGGAACTATGCCAAAAAACATGATCTCATCTACCAAAATGTGGTCACTTCATTCTTGCTTGAACGTTTGCTTGCACGATTAACCTCTAATCACGAACTATACAAATCCTTAGTTTTTAAAGGTTGATACGTGGGACTTCGCGTATACCATTCACCCAGATACACAATTGATCTCGACGCTCTCCTGGTAAAATCAAATTTATCGAATGCCCTCGAAACCATAAAAACCAACGCTCAGAAAGATTTTAATGATGGAGTATGGTTTCGATTTCAAGAAGAAATTGATTTAAAGACTCAAGGGGAATATGGAGGAATACGACAAGTCTATCGGGCAGGAATTGGATCACCTCCCCAAGAAATTAAAAAGTTTCAAATTATTAATTTTGACTTGGGAGTCGGCGATCCAGTTTTTCCTCATCCTATAGAAAATAAGATGACAGAGTTAATCGGTAAACAAGAACTAAGTTGGATTGTCTATCCGATAGAAACTATCATCGCAGAGAAAATTCATGCCCTCATTGATCGTGGAGAATTTAATTCACGATCGAAAGATATCTTCGATTTAGCAAATTTTATACCTCAGTCCAATAGTAAAAATTTAATAAAGTCAATTGAAGCTTGCTTTAAGTACAGAAACACTCCTATTCCTAATAATCTTATCGATAGCTTAAATTCTATTGATTTAAAACTTCTAAAGAAAGGATGGGCCAGCGCCACTTCTAGTCTCAAAAATGCACCTGACATAGAAGTAGAATTCAAAAAATTTCTTGTTGAGTTAGAAAGGAAGTTAAATGACTAAATTGAATAAATCTAAAATATTCATTTCAACCCTTTATCTGTTTACAATTTCAATACAACTCTTAGTGACCTCGTGCTCTACGGCGAAAATTGCGAATAAAAAATGTTACAATTATGAAAATGTGGCAATTAATGGAACCCTTGTTTCGTTGCCTCATCCTAACGGTAAAGGTGATTACTG
>JBIKWR010000141.1:0-8297 GCA_044356225.1 Bacteriovoracaceae bacterium
AATATAGCAATTTGCTATATTACATTTGAAAAAGACGGTCGAGGCAGGATTCGTTCCTCCCGCTCCTCGCTTCCCGCACGTCGTCCCGGAGACGGGGTCAATCACTAAGTCAAACATCCTATTTGACTTCCATTTCCAAAGCCCCTTGTTGGGCCTTTGAAAATGTCGTGATTTCGTTTCGAATCCAAGTCAGACGCTTAAAAAAAAACCACCTAGCGGTGGTTATTTTTATTTATGGCGGTCCCGAAAGGTAAGGATAATCTCTTAGTAAAATCAAAACATTAGAATTTATTTAAGACATTTTTTTTACGATACTTTGTTTTAATTTAGATTATTTTTTTGCCTTGATTTTTTGAACGGTTTAGCGTACAATGCTTTGTGATCTCAATTCTAAAGCTAATAGATTTTGAAAATTGGTATAACTCACAGACACCTAAGATTAGGGCCCAGATTGATAGCAGACTTCAGAGAATGATGCTGTCTGAGCACTATGGACACGTGAAAAAATTGAGCACCGTTTTGTCAGAATTAAAATTTAATAACGGTAATAGGATATATACCAGCACTGGATGAGTTTTCCAGTGGATCTTCGCCTCATGCACGCAATCTTGATTCCCAAAAATATTCGATTTGCCTCTAGGCAAACCTCATATTTTTGAAAATCAATCTCGCGCACCTGAGACAAAGCTTTCACTGGAATTCTCAACCAGTACCGGTATATTTCACAGAAAAGATTATTTATAGAAAAACAGTGATTTTAATCATTGGAGGAAATAAAAATGGACAAGAAAAAGACATCAAAAAAGCTCAAAAAACTGCCGAAAAAATCCATGGTGATTAATGGTGTTGAGTTAGTTGCTCATGATCCATCGGCCATTTTCAAAAATCATAAAGAGATTGAAGCTGCTTTGTTTGAAGCACTTATGGATGGGGACAGAGAGGCTTTTGTAGATATTTTATCAGGCTACGTAAGGGCCCATAATATTTTAGATGTTTGTCGAAAAACTGGTTTGAGCCGAACGGTGGTTTATGAGGCGATAGGCGAAGATGGGAATCCTTCGTTGGATACACTTTGTAAGATTATGACTTCGTTTAAGAAGGCAGCATAAAATGCAGCTGTCTTAATTTGTAGGAAAAAAGGGGACTGTTAGTTATTCATGACTAGTTTGCGCCCAATGCTCATCAAAAAAAAGCGGTGATAGAAGTGGGAGAAAAACTCAATTTGGCGGAATCTATTTTCCCTTGCGACAATTTTTCGCAAAAAAAAAGCCTCTAATTCCAGAGGCTTATTTTATTTATGGCGGTCCCGACAGGATTCGAACCTGTGACCAACGGATTAGAAATCCGTTGCTCTATCCAGCTGAGCTACGGAACCATAATGATGTTGAGATTTTGAGGGTCAATATAATGGAAAATAAGTCCCCCGTCCAAAGTTTTAGGCCCGATTCCGAGCTCACATTAAAACCAAGGACGGGAAGAATCACGGCCAAGATATGGTTACGTGGCCTTGAAGTCAAGAATTTGCTATTTTTAGGAATGAATCAAAACAGCATTTTAATCTTGGCCAGAGCTTTAAGATTTCAAAGGTGAGTGTGATCGAACGTTTAATTTTTCGTCCCAAATCCCTGCTAGACTTGAAAAACATCATTTTGGAGCGCTGCCCCATCGTTGCCGTCGGAGCAAAAACTTCTAGGGTTACTCCCTTTGATACCCCCCAGTTTTTGCCTTTAAAAAGTCAGTTAGTGGATCTTTCCTTGTTGCCCAAAAAAAAAGAAATTTTGGCCGAGAATAGATTGCGAGTGCGGGGACCAGTTTCATGGGAAGAAGCGGATGATTTTTTAAAGAGTTTTCAATTACGTCTACCTTCCACTCCCACCGAAAAATTAGCGACCATCTTGGCGGGTGTGGCCACCAGTTGCACCGGAGAAAAAAGTTTTGCTGCTGGACCTTTACGAAAACAAATTTTTTCCATCAAAGTCATGAACTATCAAGGGGAAGAAGTGGAGTACACTCGCAATACTTCCATCGACCAGCAACAATTTTTGCGACTTGCTGAATATCAAAACTCACTTAAACTTTATGCCAATTTTAAAAATCCTCCGGCCCCCGCCTTTAACTTGGTGACAGATTTTTTCATTGGCACCGAAGGCCAGCTAGGAATCGTCACTGAAGTGGTGATCGAAACAGAACCCTTACTCCATGAAATGATTTTTGGAATTCGTTTACCTTCATGGCGAAAAAAACCTGAGGTCTTAAAAGAAATCGTTTTGAAGGCACAGACCATGAGAGGGGAAATAGGCTTTTGTGAGTTTTTTGATGCCGCTTCGATTAAGTTCATACGTGGAGAACATCATTTAGGAGAGCATGATTATGTTTTTATGGCGGTTCAAAACATCGAGACCATGCAAAAAATTTCGTCATTATCTATTAGTGATGATCAAGTTTTTCAAGTCAGCAAAAAACAATTTGATTTATGGCGAGGGGAAATTCCGCGGTATTTATCAGAATATTTAAATCATCATCGACGACAAAAATTTGGTACCGATGCCCAAGTGACGGTTGAAAATTTTGAGTATCTCTTAAGGTATTATCAAAAAATGAGTGAGCATGGCATAGAAACTCTGTTGTTTGGCCATGCGGGTGACTGCCATCTGCATTTTAACTTGTTGCCAGATGAAACTCAGCAAAACAAAACCAAAAAACTGTTAGACGAGTTTTATTTAAAAATTAAAGAGCTCCAAGGATCTCCCTTTGCTGAGCACGGAGTAGGGCTTTTAAAACAATCTTACATTAAATATTTTTATCAAGATGTTCATAAAGAAATGTTTAGGGATTTGAAAAAACATTTTGATCCGCATCTCCAATTTTTCCCAGAAGGTTTTATGAGAATGCAAGAATGACCAACTCTCAAATCCTCGCTCGAATTTTAAGATCGGCCAAAAGGGATTTTGATTGTTTAATTATTGATTCCAAAATAACCGTCAAAGCCGCTGCCCTGGCCAGTTTGATTAAAGATTTTGATGAGCATATTGTGGTGGGAGATGTGGTTTTTTTAGAAAAACAAAAAGATGAGTATGTCATCGTCGCCATTGCCCCCAGAAAAAATGAAATCTTTCGTTTAATTTCTCGCGAGAGAAAAAAGAAAATACTCGCTAGTAACTGCGACGTGATTGTGATTGTGAGTTCGGTTTCAAAACCCGCCTTTAAGTTAGGATTAATCGATCGTTATTTGGTGCGCGCCCAACAATGGAACATTCCCGCGATTATTGTTCATAATAAGATGGATCAGTTTGATCATCAATTTGATATCCCTTTTATTCAAAATCGCTTTAAAAATTTAGTGGTTAAACAGTATGAAATTTGTGCCAAAGATGAATTTTACCAGCTTAAACATTTTGCGGCAGGCCTAGCAGATTTAAAACAAGATTTAAAAAATAAAACCGCCATCTTTTTAGGTCAGTCCGGTGTTGGTAAAAGCCAGTTGATTTCGGTTCTTTGTGGGCAAGAAGTAGAATTAAAAAGTGCAGAAATTGGAAAAGTAGGCAAAGGGAAACATACCACCACTTGGGCGGAGTTAGTTTTGTTTGATTTTTTTTCGTTTATTGATTCTCCAGGAGTGCGTTCATTTTCACTAGATGATTTGTTAGAAGAAGATTTGATCAGTTATTTTCCCGATTTGGCGGCAGTTGCCATTCATTGCCAGTTTAGTAATTGTGATCATCATGAAAAAGTTAAAGGCTGCGCCTTTTGGAAAAATCCCGACCCACTTTTATTATCGCGATTAGATTCTTTTAAAAAAATAATGAGCGAAGTAGAAGAAATACCGGATTGGGAAAAACGTAAGTAAGCAGTTACTCACTCAAGATATTCTGCCATTCAGATTTATTCACAAACACTTGGGATTGCAGTTTTTGGTTTAAGCAATTATTCATCGATTTTTGGTCAGGGAAAAAAGAGTGACAGGCATTAATAAAAAGTGCACTGGCGCGAGCGACCGCCGCTGAAGTGGCACGCATCGCGAGTTGGGAATTGATCGGGCCTTCCCACACTAAAAAATCGATTTGTTTTTCATTGATTAAATCCACTGGGTATAGAAGTTGAACTTGAGCTCCGGGAAACTGCAAATAATAACCAATGATTTTAGTGTTCGGCACCGAAAATTGCTGCGGCCATAGTTCTGTTTGCGAATGCACTCCTAATCCTTTTTGGCCGGCGGGGAAAAAACTCAAAACATTAAATTTTGCTTGAGGGGCCGGATGATTATTTAAGATTAATCCTGAGGCAGAAAAAATAAAATCAACTTTTTTTTCCTGTAAATAATTGATGGAAGAGATCCAATCGTCAGGATGAGATTGGCCTTTTTCATTAAAAACCACCGTCGGAAATAATTCCCATGCTATTTTGGGATTTAGCATAGAAAAAAATAATTCCAAAATTTGATGACCATGAAATTTTTGTTGATTTTTTAGCTGGGGATCAAAATTTGCACACGGATCTTGACTCCAAGGTGTTGAATAATAAACCGCGCCAAGATTGACCTTGAGTTTTTCAGGACATACCACCGAATCGATAAAGCCAATCCTGATAATTTTGCTAGGGCTTTTAGGCCGACAAGTCACTAAAAAGAAAAGGACAAAAAGGGTCAAAATAAACTGCATAATTCTTCAAGTTTAACTATTTCATGACGATAAGTCCTGAAGAGAATTGAAGCTGATTCATATTAAAGTCTGATCAAAATTAAGTGGGAGTTATCATGGCGAAGGTATTAGATTTCAACAGTGAACGTAAAGAGCGAGTTGAACAAAAACGCCGCAGTTTTGAGCGTGTGGTCTTTAAAAATTTTTTAGGCAGCTATTCGGTGATCGATAACGCTGGATCCATCTATGAAATTGAAATGGTGGATATTTCGAAAACTGGATGCCTCTTTCAAGTTCCTTGGAATGTGCAAAATGATAAAAAATTTGAAAAGGGCAAAGAAATAAATTTACGAATGTATTTTTCGCAAAAAACCTATTTACCAATAATCGTCAAAGTTAAGTATGGCAATGAGTACTTGAACGATAAAGGTCACACCTATATGCAGTATGGCTGTGAATTTGATACTACAACACACAGTTACGCTGCCCTTAAGTCTTTTATTGATTTTCTCTATAATTATGCTGATCTTTCAGTGGATGAAAAGGGTGATACGCACCAGGTTTTCTTCCTCTAGCCTCAAGACCAAAGCTTGTGTTAGGCTGGCGTTGATTTAATCAACGAAAAAAATCACGGCCAAAAAATGAAAATCGCATTGATTGGAGACCATCCAGGTCTTTATTTCATTTCCCAAAAACTGCATGAGCTAGGAGCAGAGCTTTTTTTTATTGGAAACCATTTACCTGGTGAACGTCATGAAATTTTAGCAACGTCATTTCCTGATGAAAAATCGTTTCACCTAAACCAATTTGAAATGTTGAATTCGCAAGAAAATTTTTTTTTTGAAAACCAGGTAAGAATAAAAAAAGGGCACGTGGTCAGGGTGCAGAAAATGTTTTTTACCAAAAAGCACCAGCATCGCATGCAAGATCAATTTAAAGTGGTTTATTCTGAAAAACCTGATTTAGCAGGAACTGAAGCACTCAATCTTGCCGCCCGAGAGAAAAATGATCTGGAGTTAAAGTTAGAAAATTTTATCACCGCTGATTTTGTAATTTTTTTTCCCACCGAAACCTTTTTACCACAATGGGCGGGCGTTGCCGATGCCCCCGCGTTGAATGAAAAACGATTAGCGGAATCAGGCAAAATTTTTTACGGCCTCGACTGTTTTGATCCAGAGGTGTTAAAAAATTTAAATGATCAACATATAACTATTGTGGGCGATGATCCTTTGGCCTTGGCCTTATTGCAAAAACTTTTTAAACGCAAAAGAACTGAAGAAAAATTTGAAATTTTGTCAGTATGTACCAATCGCGCATGGTTTAAAATCGATCCACTCGATCAAGATAATCACCATAAAAAAATAACACAAAAACAATCCATTCAAGAAATTGTCTCTCAAGTTAAATCAGATTTGGCGCAACAAGAATTGCTTTATCGCAATCAAAGATCCGCTAGCGACTCACGACATTTACACTCAGTCGCGGAACCCACACCCTTACTGCAAAAGCTTCATGGTTACGGCATAACTTCCATCGATGCACTCAGCGACCAACCCGGACTATTTCTCACTCTTGAAGCGATCGAGCAGGACCGCTCGGCACCCTTACTTACTCGTCGCACCGACAAAGTTTTAGTTTTAAATGGTGGTCGAGATGTGGGCGAAATCCTAAGTTCCTTAAAGGTATCGAATATCTCCAGTGTTGCTTTGGAGCCTGGCTTTTATTGGCCCCAAAATATCCAAGCAATTTTCCCCGCCATCGATAATATGTTACAATTTTTTCATAAATTGGATGATTGAGCGGGGAGATTCCACTTTGCATTTTCATAAATTTTTACCAACCATTTCATCGATATTTTTTTTGAGCATTTTGGGATTGATGTTTGGATGTTCGGGAAAATCTTCGAAGTCGGATAAAAATAATACGCAAAATTCATTTTATCAGAGTTCCGGATTTGAACAGTATATCTTAGGTGAGTTGCCTGCTTGGGGCCGTTTTTCAATTTATGGGCAATGTCCGGTGACTCAGCCTGTGCGCTATTTTCAATTACCTTTAATCAGCAGTAGTTTTAATTTTAGTTATGCTCAAGCGTTACAATTGCAAATGCTTTTTCATCATGAATACCAAAATGAATTGCAAAAATTATCTATCCAAAATCAAAATCATTTAAAAATTGATCCCCAAAGAGAAGACAAACTTTTTCATACGGTCTTGGCAAAAATCACCGCGGCGGAAGGCCCGATCAATCTTCCAGCGGTTAAACGTTTAAATTTTGTCTGGATCGATCAAGCACTTGTTTCGACCTCTGCGCTGCGGAATCTAAAAACAATTATGAAATCGCACGAAATGGACCGCGGTTTTCCGGTGATCATTTCCACTTGTCTTGATCAAGGGCAGACAGAAAAATGGTTATTAGAACAAGATTTTGAAGAACGAGATTGGCAGATTTTAGGAATTGAGAGTTTTTCACCTTTAAATGCCAATATGTTAGATCTCAGTTTTTTTCAAATACATTTAGAAAGTTTATTTCCCCAAATGAAAGAATTTTATTTTTATTCACCTATTGAAATACTGCCACCGATTTTCCCAGGAAAATTTGTGCTGCGAAAGTATTAGGAGTTGTTATGACTGTAAAATCAAGTTATCGCGAAGATGTAAAAGGATTAACTGCCAACTTTTCCACTAACCTTGGGCAATTTGAAGTTCAGTTATTTGTCAAAGAAGCACCCGAAACAGTTTGGAATTTTGTTAATTTAGCCGAGGGCAGGCAAGAAGGAACGCCCAAGTCGGGGCCATTTTATAATGGGCTTATTTTTCATCGAATCATTGAAGGCTTTATGATTCAGGGTGGTTGTCCGCAAGGCATCGGTACGGGAGGACCTGGATATCGTTTTAAAGATGAGTTTCATCCTACGTTAAAACATCATACCGAAGGAATTCTATCGATGGCCAATGCTGGCCCTGGAACTAACGGTTCACAATTTTTTATTACCTTGGGGCCAACACCGCATTTAGATAATCATCATACTGTTTTTGGAAAAGTTATCAAGGGAATGGATGTAGTTCATGTTATCGGATCATCTCCTACCAATCGACAAGATCGTCCGATTGAAGATGTGATCGTGCAAGATTTAAAAATTATTCGTCTCTAAGGAAGGGAGAATTTATGAAAAAAATTATATTATTTTTACTTCTAAGTTTTAGTTTTCATGGTTTTTCTCAAACACCATCAGAGTATGCGGTGGTCAAGGTAACAAATAATTTTCCAGGAGAAGTTTATTACTATCAAATGGTTTTAGGGTTGGATCAAAATGGTGTGATCAATGGACTATTTCTCGACACCTATGATTTAAACTCAGGTGCAAAAACTTATCGCAAAACTTTTGATGTGAAATCCCTGAATGGCGATTTTGTCTTAGATGAACGTGAAGGAATTCGCACCATCATTTTGCGATTTGGTCAATTTACCCACGCGTTAGGAGGAGAGATCACGATCCGCTACTTAAGAAATGTTTTAATCGGCGCTTATGATAAAATTCATCTCCAGCTATCTCCAACATTAACGACGCTGCAATCTCCATGGACGCTCAAAGAAAAAGAGACTAAAATTGAAAAAATGCATTTTTCGGTTAAAAAGAAGTTTGGTTCAGTAGTGGGGAT
>JBIKWR010000142.1:0-8279 GCA_044356225.1 Bacteriovoracaceae bacterium
AAAGAATCGACTCTTTAGATATCATTAATAAAAATGATGATTTCTCAAGAAGTGTTTTAAAGTCTCAAGAAAAAGAGAATAGAGAGCTGACAAAAAAACTCGAGGTCCTTTATCAAAAAGGTCTACGCGAATTAAGAGAAAAAAATTATTTTCGAGCGATGGAAGAATTTAATATGGCGTTAATCTTGAGTCCTCAAAATTCTACGGCATCTTTTTACTTGAAGTTGGCCAAACAAGAGTTAGATAAAGAAATTGAATCTAATATTGTTTCTGCAACGAAAGATCGAGATGCTCTTAGGTATACTAAAGCAATGAGTACTTATTGTAACGTATTGAAACTTTTGCAAGAATATCCTGATGATCCAGATTACATTAAAACACAAAAACATTTACGTGATTTAGAAAAACAAATGGACTTGGAAGAAAATGAAATTAAGTGTTTTTAAAAACAATAGATTAATCCAAGAGTTAGAACTTGATGGTGCTCCCATAGATCAGCAAGTTCTCATGGGTAATCATTTACAAAATATGCAAGGACCTTCAAAATCCTTGGCCAACGAAGTTCAGTATTACTTAGGTCGATCAAGTGATTGTAAAATTCATTTGGATGATAAAAAGATAAGTCGTCACCATGCAATTTTAAAAAATAAAGCAGGATTATGGACGATATTAAAAGTATCAGAATTTGGTCATATTCGAGTTAATGGTGAACTCGTGCAAGAATCAAGATTAAATAATGGTGACCTTATCGGCGTTTCTGATTTTGTCATTAGTGTTTTAAACAATAATGTTAATAAATTTTCTCAAACAGCAGCAAATGAATCAAATGAAACGACAGTTATGCCAACCCAAAATGCTGAAAGCTCCACAGTTGTTTTCTCCAATCCTGATGAGAATGCTGACAATGCAGGGTCAGAGCAAAAGAATAATGCGGCAACAGAGTCTTCATTAGAATCTTCAGAAGAGTCTTCAGAACTGTCCTCAGAATCCTCCAACGAAATTCCAGAAGAGTTGAGAGTTGATCAAGTTGAACTCGATAAAGTAGAAAGTCTCGCCCTTGAATCTAATTCTGATCAAGAAGATTTTCAATCTGATTTAAATGAAAAGCAAATTGAGCTCGAAGAACTACCAGTTAAAGAGCAAACAAACCCAAGTATCCAAGGAAACGAAGATAGGGAATTTGAATTTAATCTTAGTGAAAAAAGCAAAATAGAATTAGGTGGGGATAACTCAGAGTTACCTTCTGAATCTTCTGAAGAAAATGAAAGTGATCAACAAGAGTCTACTCAAACCGAGTCCGCTTCCAAAGAGCAGGCAAATAATTTTACGCTCGAAGGATCTGATGACTTTAGTCAGCAGAATGGAGTTAGCTTAGTTGATGAGGACTCTAAAACTCAAGTGCTTAATAGTTTTATCCAGCTAAGTCTGGAAATTTTTGGCGAAAAAGCCCCATATGATCGCTTTCAAATGGATAGCGATACGGTAGTGATCGGTCGAGATCCTAAAAAATGTGGGATAGTGATTGATGACAGTGAAGTCTCACTAGAACATTGTAAATTATTAAAAAACAATAATTCGTATACTTTGATTGATTTGAATTCAAGTAATGGAACTATTTTAAATGGAACGCGAATTAATCGAGCAGACTTAGGAAATGGTGATGAATTTTTAGTTGGTTCAACAAGTTTTAAAGTGATCATCAAATCAGATCTACTCGATAGTGAGAAAGATAGACTGATGCCGGTCGCTGAAAATCAAGTTGTAGAAGTTGAAGAAGTTATTGAAGTGGCAGAGCATTTTCGAGATATAAATACTTCACAGTTAAAACTTGGTACTAAAGTAGGTCCAGATCTAACCGGAATTTCAGGATTCAAAGTAGATCAGGATAAAAGCTTAAAGGCTAAATGGAATAAATTAAATTCTCGGCAAAAACTTATTTATGGTTCGGTTTTTCTAGTTTTACTTTGGGTCCTTTTAGATACTGAACAAGCTCCTCCTCCGGTACAGAAAAAAGATGCTGCAAAAAGCACAAAAGTAAACACTGATCAAGTAAAAAAAGTGGAAGAAAAAAAATATTCTCCACAAGAATTAGAAATCTTGGAATCATCCTATCTCGTTGCTACAAGTTTGATTCAAGAGCAAAAGTATAGAGATGCTTTAAAAGAACTAGATAAAATATTTTTAATTACAAACAATTATAAGCGTGCAAGGGATTATGAAAATGTCGCTAAGAAAAGTTTGGCAGAATTAGAAGAGGAAGAAAGAAAATTAAAGGATAAAGAAGAAAAAGAAAGAATAAAGCTAGAAGTTGATGGACTAGTTTTAAAAGCTGAAGAATCTGTAAAAAAACGCGAAGTCACAACTGCAGAAGCATTTTTTAATAGGATTTTACAGTTAGATCCCGAGAACAATAAAGTAACTGAACTTAAATTTGAATTAGATGAATGGCAAAAGGCAGAACAACAAAAATCACTTGCAGAAACCCAGAAAAAAGCTGAACGACAAAGACGAATTAATGAGTTAAAGCCAGGGAAAGATCTTTATTTAAAAAAAGAATGGTATAAAGCGATTATTAAACTAGAAGAATTTTTAAGAATTGAAGAGATGGATGATGATCTGATTAAAGAAGGCTCAGATATGTTAGCCGATTCTCGTAAAAATCTTGAAGAATTAGTCTCTCCTCTTTTAGGTAAGGCCCGCTCATTGAATGAAGGCCAAGATCTCAAAGGATCATACGAGACGTATCAAGAACTCTTAAGAATTGATCCGACAAATGAAGAAGCACTCACTCAAATGAGTTTAATTAAAGATCAATTGTTTAATCGTGCAAAAAAAATCTATCGTGAAGCCATGGTTTCGGAATCAATGTCATTATTTGAAGATGCCAAGAGTAAGTTTCAAGAAGTGCAACAAATATCTCCATCTGATAGCGAATACTTCCGTAAAGCATCTTTAAAACTAAAAGAGTATTAAAATGAAAATTTCTTCATATGCAGCTCAAACTCATCAAGGCCCTTATCTACAACTCAATGAAGATGGTCATGATATCGATATCATCAATAATTTGTTTATGGTTCTTGATGGTTATGGTGGATCAGGAGTAGGTGAAAAAGTTGTGGCGGAAATAAAAGAAAATGTAAAAAACTTTTTTGTCAAAATTAGCGGCGACAGCGACTCTACTTTACCTTTTTATTTTAGTCATAAGTTTTTAATTGAGGGAAATTCATTGCTGAATGCCATTCATTACGCCCATAAAAAAATATTTTTATCCAATGAAGAAAAAGATTGGTTCAAAAAAGGTGGAGCATCTGGTGTTTTTGCTTGTTCTGCAGAAAACATCATGACTCTTATTGCCTGTGGTAATTGTCAGTCTTATCTCTATCGAAAAGGAAAACTCATTTCATTGATTAAGCCAGACTCAAAGTTTACTTTTACTGAAGATCCAGCGCTACGAGTTTTACAAAATACACCTTACAGTGGATTTGGGATGTTCGAAGATATTCATTTACAAACTTTTGAGGTTCGTATTCAAAAAGGTGATCTGATACTATTGCAAACAGATGGAGTTTATTCGCGATTACAAGAGCAAGAAGTGGCCCATATTTTGGGTGAAAATGAGAGCGATTTAAATGATAAAATTACTCAATTGTTTACCTTGGCCAATGAAAGGGGTAATCGAGATAATCAAACATCTATTCTTCTTAAGTTTTGATTTATAATACTGCCATTTACTAAATAACTTAGATCAATTCTAATAATTGATGAGAACTTTAAGACTCTAGCACCCATTCTGGCGTAAACAAGCCTCAACCAATCATTGCGATCTTATTTAAATTAAGTCAAAATGATCACTGGAGTTAAGCATGGGAAAAAAAATTCTTCTCGCCGATGATAGTCATACCATTCAAAAGGTTATTAGTATTACTTTAGCGAGTGAAGATGTAGAATTGGAGTTTTGTGATACTTCAGACAAGTTGTTGACGATAATAAAAGAAAAAAAATTTGATTTAATACTTTTAGACTTTGAATTAGACCCTCTACAATCAGGCTATGATTTAGCCGCTAAAGTTATCAGTTATAACTCCCAAACTCCTTTGGTATTGATGTTTGGAACGTTTGATACCGTTGATAACACGAGAATGAATCAAGCAGGAGTTAGTGGAAAATTAATCAAACCTTTCGACAGTGGACATTTCCTTAATGTTATACGCGGATTCTTTGAAACATCTTCAATGAATGAAAGCTCGCCATTTGCTCTTAAGAAAAATCTAAAATCAAAGATTACTTTAGAGACTTTGGATCAAGATAAGTTCCAAAATGAGTCAAGTGAAGAATCCCAAGATGAAAATAGCATGCAGTTTGATGTCTCTGATTGGGTGGTAAAAGACGATAGCGACGACAAAACGAAAATTACTCAAACAGCAAAAGATCAAGATAAAAAAAATGAATCCTCATCTTTGTCATTAAAACAAAAACAAACAAATCTAGGCCAAGAGTTTTTAGATTGGGGGTTTGAAGTTCCAGGTTTTATTGATGGAGTTCAAGCTGATAGCAGTCAAACTGTGCTTGGGAGCGTTCAAA
This sequence comes from Bacteriovoracaceae bacterium, assembly GCA_044356225.1. Lineage (GTDB taxonomy): Bacteria > Bdellovibrionota > Bacteriovoracia > Bacteriovoracales > Bacteriovoracaceae > JBIKWR01. Next base: position 4,582 of record JBIKWR010000142.1, read on the forward strand.
AGAGCAATATTCTTTTTCCACCAAAAATCTCAGATCAGGATAAAACGATTGAGGATGACGACTCCTTTTGGATGACGTCAGAAACAAATGAAAATATCTTTGATAAATTTTCTCAAAATGAATCGACAAAAGAAATTGCGCTGGATAAAAGCGCTGGCGATTTTGATTTTATCATTCAGCACGAGGATTTTTCTGAGGAAAAACTTAAAAATGTCGTGCAAAAGAAATTATTTGAATCGGAAGAAGTTTTTAATCCTAACGAATTTGAAAATGAAGATTCTGAAGTTTCAAATGAAAAAAACCACATTTTGAAAGGTGCCTTCAACTTAGATCAAATAAAAAAAGAATTACAACCCATAATCGAAAAGGCCATCCAAAATTATTTTAAAGAATCAATCGATAAAGTTTTATGGGAAGTCATCCCAGACTTGGCCGAAAATATTGTCAGAGAAGAACTACAAAAACTTGCTAAATCAGTGCAAAAACAAGTTTCCGCTGAATAACTCGATGAATTTATTTTCAGAAGTTTTAAGTTGAGCCTGGCCTTGCTCACCAATTCCTATAAAAATTCCCTGATATTTTTTTTCATCATCTTGGATAGTTACATTTCGACCAATATGAAAACAGTGCTTATTCCACTCTGAAACAATTTCTTGAGAGGTCAGTCGATTTTTAAGAAAAAAAAGATAAATTTCTTGAGGATCAATTTTATCACTAAGAGAGATTGAGCCAATCGGATAGTTTTGATTTTTTAACAAGTTTGTGGAGTGCAACTCGCCCATATTCAGACCAATGCCAGCAACCACAATTCCCTCGATCAACTGGCAAAGAAGCCCGCCACATTTTTCACCTTTGGTGTTGAAAATATCGTTTGGCCATTTTAATGCCAAAGTTGTTTCATATTGACGAAAAAATTGTATTAACAAGCAACCCAGCTCTAACGATGTTAAGCCGATGATAGATGATGGCCTGATAGTGCAAGAGAAGGCCAGGCTTCCTTCAAAATGGTGCCAAACATTTGCACGCCTTCCAAGACCAGCACTTTGAGACTGACAACTAACGATGACATCTGGATCTTCGGTTATTAAACTTGAAAGATGCTCTATTAAATAAGTTTGAGTAGAAGGAAGTTGATTAAAAAAGACTGATTTCATCTTGAAAAGTTATTATCATGACTTCTTTGAGACGAGAACTCTATACACATGTTATAAATTTGGATAAAAATAAAATCTCAATAAATCATTAAAAATAAGGAAAATTATGGGCCAAATTAAACGCAGCCATCCTCGAAATATTAAGTTTACAGTGGGAGTTAACCCTTATGCTGCGGGCAGTGTGATGGCAGAATTTGGCAATACTAAAGTTTTGATAACTGCCACCATCGAACCCACGATTCCTCCATGGCTGATTGGTCAAGGAAAAGGTTGGATTACGGCCGAGTATTCAATGTTGCCAGGATCAACTCACACTCGATCAAAAAGAGAAACCAAAGGATTGTCAGGAAGAACTCAAGAAATTCAACGACTCATCGGCAGAAGTTTACGCTCAGTAGTTAATTTAAAAAAACTGGGAGAACGAAGTATTATCGTCGACTGTGATGTTTTAGTCGCCGATGGAGGGACTCGTACCACATCGATCTCTGGCGCATTTGTTGCCTTGCGATTTGCCATCAAGACACTTTTAATGAGTGGAAAATTAGTAGAGGATCCCATCACAGACGGTTTGGCGGCGATTAGTGTAGGAGTGGATAAAACGGGAAGTATTTTAGCTGATCTTAATTATGAAGAAGACTCTTCTTGTGAAGTGGATATGAATGTGGTGATGACGGAGTCAGGGAAATTTGTAGAAATCCAAGGTACCGGGGAAGAAAAACCATTTAGCGCTGATCACTTAAATGATTTGTTAAGTTGTGCTAAATCGGCTTTAGAAAAAGTTTTTGAAGAACAAAATAAGGTCTTTGGTTAATGCAGTTTATATTAGCTTCAGGTAACGCTCATAAAGCCGTAGAATTTTCTGAATTGTTAGTTGATTCCAATTTGTCGGTCTTAGCTGCTCCTAGAACAATTTTGGTAGACGAAAATGGCAGCAGTTTCCAAGAAAATGCCTATAAAAAAGCCTGGGCCTATTTTCAAGAATTCAAAACTCCGGTGCTAGCAGATGATTCGGGGTTAGTGGTGGAAAGTTTACCTGATGAATTGGGTGTTCAATCTGCAAGATTTGGTGGAGCAGGACTGACAGACCTCGAGCGCTGTCTGTTACTTTTAAAAAAATTAGAGGGAGTTGAAAATCGGGCCGCCTATTTTGTCTGTGTATTATGTTTTATCCAATCGCCCCAAGAAATTTATTTTTTTGAAGGCCGGTTGAGGGGAAAAATTGCCCTAGAAATGAAAGGAGATCATGGATTTGGATACGATCCTCTTTTTTTACCTGAAAAGTTAAAAAATCAGACTTATGCCGAGGACTTCAAGTGGAAAATGACCAATGGCCATAGAGCTCAAGCCGTTTATCACGCTAAAAATTTTTTTGAGGCCAATATTACGTTGCCAAGTAACTAAAATATAATTAATAATCCCAGTCGGTTCGATTGATTGTTCCAAGTTACGGGGTGTAGCGCAGTCTGGTAGCGCACCTGCTTTGGGAGCAGGTGGTCGGAGGTTCGAATCCTCTCGCCCCGACCAATTTTCTTAACTACGCAAGTTCAATTCAATAAAGTGGCCCAAGAAATCAGTTCTCTCCTTTGGCAATTATGTACTTTTTCATTCAAAGTTTTTAATTAAAAAGAATGTTTAGTTCTTGGCATTAAATTCTAAAGTCCGGATTTTTATCAAATATTAAATTTAAAATTTTTTTTTAGCTTGGTGACTTTAACATCAATGTTAGTTGATTCATCAGCCAAAGAATTGTTTGATCTGCCCCTCGATGTTTTCTACAACTAAACTCAATAGAGTGAAGACCAAAATTATTTAGTCGCCGTTCTTCCAAGAGAGGCTCAAGGATACCCATCTTAATCAGTGGAAGTGCCACGCGATTGGGCATAACACCCAGACCAACATCGTTTTCAATCATGGATTTAACTGTTTCAAAGTCTCCACAAGAATAGATGCTATTCGTTTTACCAGCATCCGAAAGATACGATTTAATTGATTTTCCTTTGGAATCTTTGGCGAGAGGCACGGTATAGATAGAGCTAGTGGAGAGTTTCTCCTTGCTTCCAACTTTTCGATAAATAGAATAGGTGTCCTCATAAATCTGAACGTTGAGTAGTTCTCTATTTTTAGGAGGATCTACTGAAATAATAAAATCAACTTTTCCTGTACGCACCATTTTAACTAGCTCAGAACTAGAGGCGGAGACAAGTTCCATGCGGAGTTGTTGTTGTTGTTGCCGAATAAACTTAAAGAATTTTGGAATAAAATAAACCGCAATGCTTAAATAGGCCCCCATGACGAAATCACCACTAAGTTGAAGAGTTCCTTGGGAACGAATGAGATTTTCCGTAAGTTTGCACTGAGATATGGTTGTTTCAGAAAAATTAAAAAGCGCCTGGCCCGATTGAGTTAATTCTACTCCCTCCCGACCGCGAATCATTAAGTTTACCTCTAAATCCTCTTCTAACAATTGAATACATTTGGAGATAGCAGGTTGGGAAAGACCATTTTGTATCGAATAAGCACGAATGGAACCTGCCTTGGCGGCAC
>JBIKWR010000143.1:0-8214 GCA_044356225.1 Bacteriovoracaceae bacterium
TGCAATTCTAGGAGAAAATCACGCAACTTCCATAAGTGGATGCTGGATTTTAATTTTGCTCGATATTTTTCCCATTTTTTGATGAGAGTTTTTTGGCAATTTTTTTCTGCGCTATTGGGCGAAAAAGTTTGATTTTTATTTTCAGCGCAAACAAAAGTTAGAGCTAGTTTGACTTCTTTGGCATTAAGACTGTTAAAATACTTCAGTCCTTCGCCTTTAATTCTAACGGTTGTTTTAAGGGTTATGTTTTCATTGATTTTTTTCTTAAGAATTTGATCTTGTAATTTTTGGTCAAAGGCAGTGTAGTTAAGCAGGAAATGATTAATAATATTGGCGTATCGTTGTTTAAAAAGACCCTTGGTTTTTTTGGCAAAGACTTCTTGAGTTAAAACAAGGCTTACTTCTTCTTCTGAAGCGACCTGAATTTCTTCGGGATTTAAATGAAGCTGTTCTTTAGAGACCCGGTAATCAAAACTTAAAGAGCGTTGTTTATAACCTTCATTCTCGGCTTTGATGACATCGCGATCAAAAAGGCTTTTGAGGATTCCGCCCAACAAGCTTTTCCAAAAATTTTTTTGATATTTTATACTACTAGCAGTTGTGCGAAAATACTCAGTTGATGATCCATCTTGATCATGAATTGAAACTTGCTGAGTTTGTTTCGCCTTTTTTTTGCCCCAAAGTAGTAACATCAGATCAGAAGTTTTATTTTCAGTGATTTTTTGATTGGAACCTATAATAAAAGGTTTAAGAATTTCAGTTGAATATTTTTTAAATTTTAGAATGTTTTTAACTTGATTGGCGACCTCATTTTCATGGGGATCAAGATTGGCAAGCATCTGACGATCTTTTGATTTAAAAGATAAATGCAAAGAATGACTTTTTTCAAGACTATAAGAATAGTCATAACGAAATAACGTCAATTGTAAGAGTTTTAAAAAATCTGCCTGCAGTGTGAGATTGATTCCTAAGGATTTCACTTCTTTTTTTTCATAACTAATGCGCAAAAATTCGTCTTGTTCAAAACTCGCTTCCAGGGACTGTAGCATGACAGAAGCGACGCGATCATATTTTCCTAAAACGCCACCTGAAAATGAAAGGTGGGCCAGTGGAGCTGATTGAATCACACCGCCAACTCGTGCACTGATAAAATCTTCTTTCAGCAAAAATTCATTGGGCCTCATTTGTAAGTATTGATGACCACGAAAGTTGAGAAAACTTAAAAAAAGTTTATCAAAATTACTCGCCAGACCTGCTGGATAGGTGTCGGCAAAATGAGCATATCGATACTCGCGTTTAAAGCTAAGTCCAGCAAACGCCGCAAGCAAATCATCATTTGATCCAACCACTCCTTCATCTTTTAAATGAGATAAAAAGGTTGCGGCATCCACGGCGATGGTTAAGGTATCGGTGACTACAAATTTCTCACTTAAGAGATCTGGGGCCACTTGGCGGTTGATATAAATGCCATAATTTCCCATCGGTCTTTGCCAACTAAATCCCGAAAAATTACTATTACCAAAATTAAAATCCTTTGACTGGTCGAGGATATTTCCAGCTAAATTTTGTCCTAGATTTTGATAATCCTGGCCTAAGATTTGTCCTATTTCTTGATACAAAGGGGATTCTTCGGAAAGCTTAAGTTCGATTTCAGCTTGGGACATTCCCTTATTTTGATTTTGAGAAATTCTCCCTGCCACGTTCTTTTGCATTGAACGGGAGAGCGATAGTTGCAGACCTTGGGTTTCCAGCTTGATTTCGCTTGGCAAAGCCTGGGCAGCGTTTTTTCCGTACTTTTCTAATTGCTCGGAGTTAACTTGTAAGAGCTTAAAACCATCGACTGATTCAGCAGCATAAAGGCCGATAGAACTCAATAAAAGGGGAAAGCATAAGATCATCGCCCAGCAGATTTTCTTCATTTTTGATCCTTGCTTAAATGTTGAGTTTTGATCTTTGTTTTTCACTTAGACTTAGCTTAAACAATAAAAAATGAAGTTTTTTTTAGGAATATAAAGAAAGACAAAAAATGAAGGGTTTTAAAGACTTAGCGGAGGTCAAAAAAAAATAAAATTAAAACTCAAGTTTTTCGTGCCAACTTTTATGAGCGAATTTTATAGCCGGGATCATAGGTGCCGAACAATTTGTCCCATAAAACAGAAGTATTTCCAAAGTTTTTATTCCAATTATGATGGTGATGGTGGAGATGATAACGAGTGATAAACTTCATATACTGGCCAAACAGATTGAGAGGAAAAGTGGTCTTCCAACCATTGACCGGTGGTCGATGAATAAAATAATGGACATTTTCATAAAAAAAATAATATCCCAAAAGCCCAAAACCAACGGCGGCAACAACTTCAAAGTTTTGGGTGATTAGCCAAACTGGAAGAAGTAAAGCTGTCAGCAAGGGGTAGATGAGTAAAATTCCTGCATTTAAAACTCGTGGATCCTCAATCTCTCTATGGTGAAAAAGATGAAAAGTTTCAATAAACCATCGACCCTTTAGGTTTTTATACTGATAGTGATATGGCCAGCGATGAACGGCATATTCAAAAAAAGACCAGTAAAGTAGTCCACCAAGAAATGAGATTATCAGTTTTAGTATTGGTGTTTGGGGATTGATGATTTGAGATAGTAAAAAAATATATAATGGAACTAGTGCGAGGAAAACATATAGTGGATTTTTTGAAAGAAATAAAATCATAAGCTGTGGATGGGTTTGAATCATAGTTTTATGTTGTTCATTTTTCATGGAAGTTTCTCGGGGTGGTTAAAATAATAAATAATTCTGTCTTGGAGTTTGGAAAATTGAAATCCATCCATGATTCGATGATCCCAAGTAGCGCCAATTTTCATCGTGGGACGGGAAACTACTTGGTTAGCAATAATCGATGGCCGCATTTTGATAGTTCCCAGCGCCAGCACCATGGGAATTTTGGTATACTTTGCCATTGGGCAATAGGCTTCATCAATTCCTAAGCTTCCTACGCTCGTAACCATCACGCTACCAAAGGCATCTTGGGGATTTCCAAAAAATGGAAGCCAAATATTAAATTCATACTGAATCCAGCGAACAATTGCCAAAAGAGTTCTAGCAAAAAAGGCAGGTAAGATTTTAAAAATTTTTTTTGATCCATGAAAACTTTGATCTTGATTAGTTTTTATTTTTTTGATCTGTTGAAGAAAGAGTTGATTAAAATCGAAGAGATTCAGTAAATGACAATTTTCAAAAACAACACCTGAAAGATCGTCTTGAACTTCGCTCGCCAGTACATGAAAAAAAAGTCTGACGTTAAGTCGTTCAAAGATCTTTCCCATACGAACTGTGGCGTTGATTTCTGGGTTTTCAACGATCGCTTGAGAGATAATCTTGAGAATAAGAGAATGAAAATTAATCTGAGTATTGGATATAATCTGTTGCACTTGTAGGCAATCGACTTCCATCATGGAGTAGACACTGGAATCACTGGTTGGTCGCCAAGAGCCTATGGAAATTTTTCGCCAAGCACTCAGAGGCCTTTGACCTCGATATGTAACGTTAGACCACCTTGACCAATTCATGGCTTTCCTAATTTCAATCCAAGGATCTGATGGGCCACTTGGATCTGTGAATGAAAGACTTTTGCTTGAAAATCTTTTGGTAATTCATCTTTAAGCTGTCGATGAAAAGACGCTAAATTGTACCAAGGAATTTTGGGCATCAGATGATGCTCAAAATGTAAACAAATTGAAAATGGCATTAGGATTTTCTGGCCAAAAAATTCAGAAGAAAAACTTTTGAGCCATTCATTTTCGATTAGCAGAGCGCGACCTGAATGCTCCATAGAAACTTTTAACAAGTTAAGTACCATCGCCCAAGAAGTTCCCCAATAAAAACTGGCGGCCACCCAAACATTTGTTTGCAATGAGATGACCGAGAAAATCATCAACCACAATAGAGTTGAAATTAAAATCGTCATTAAGTTTTTATTAAAAGGAATAGGGTGACATGAGCTTTGTTTGTAAAATGAATAACCTGGAAGAAACAAGACTTTTAGACATTCTATTAAAAGTTTTTTTCCATTAAGGCAAAATGAAGGACAGTTTTGAGGATCTTCATTTTTGAGAGGGAAAGTATGATGGCGATTATGCCCATCGAGCCAATCGCGATCAAAACTTTGAAATGAAAGGTAGCAAACGATTCTTGCTAAAAACAGTTCGATCGTTTTGGCGATAGGAAATTTTTTGGCAAAAAATAAATTATGATGAGAGCTTTCATGAACCACTAAAATAAAGAGGGCAAATAGTAAAAGTCCAAACAAAGGAGAAAAAATCAAGGCCCATGTAATTGATTGAGAATAATCGGCCATCATTAAAACTAATAAAATGAAAATGAAGACTAAGATTAATGAAAAAACATTGATCAAATTGTGAACAATCGGCAGGACTTTGTCGTTCCCAAATTGACGACCTATTGATCTGGCCAAATTTAAGTATTGAGTATCATCAGTCATCAGTTCTTATCCTTATACTTCACTTCCTTGATACCTTGGCCTAGAAATCCTCTAAAGTGTATTGTAGATATTACAGATCAATAAATGTATTTCTTTATAGAGAATGAAATAAATACTTTAAACCTTGCACTTATTGAGAGTTATAGGGATTCTGGGGTCTAATAATTTTGTTATGGCCCAAATAGAGGATCCAATGAAAGACTTAAAATGGAATGGATGGGGGAAAAAAACAGTTTTTTTTCCAGCTCATTCAAGACCCCATTTGTGGACATTTATTGAAAGTAAGTTAGGAGTTAAGGCCATCAAGCAAAACCTCGCCACCTCAATCGATCGTATAAATCTGCAGGATTCACTTTTAAACTCAGAGCAATTAGGTTTTTTTAAAAAGTTTGAATTTTCGATCGAAAAAGAAATGCGATTACATCATGCTTATGGAAAGTCTTTTCCTGATATTTTTCGAGCGAGACAGGGTGTTTTTAAAAAAGTACCCGATGCGGTCGTCTGGCCACAATCAAAAGAAGAAATTATTTTAATCCTTAATTATTGCATGGAAAATAAACTAACATTAATTGTTTATGGTGGAGGGACTAACATTGTAGGCTCACTTGAATGCCTTGATATACGTCCTAGCATTTCTCTGAATATGCAAAAAATGCGAAAACTTATTTCAATTGATAAAGTTTCACAACTTGCAAAGTTTCAAGCTGGAGTGAAGGGGCCTGATCTCGAGGACCAGTTGCAAGAACAAGGATTTTGTTTGGGCCATACACCCGATTCTTTTGAATTTTCTACTCTCGGTGGATGGATTGCCACTCGTAGTGCTGGAATGCAATCCGATGAATATGGAAGAATTGAAGATTTGGTTGAAGGCCTTTCATTCGTCACCACCAAAGGACTATGGAATTTTAAAGATGGTCATGCCAAAAGTGCCGGACCAAACTGGAAAGAAGTGATTTTGGGGAGTGAAGGAACATTAGGTGTTATCGCTGAAGCGACAGTGAAAGTTCATCACTTACCGCCTTATAAAAAAACCGTGGGTTTTCTGTTTCCTGATTTTCAAAGTGCTGTCTTAAGTTTGCAGGAATGCTACCATCAAAGAGTGCTGCCAAGCCTTTGTCGCATTCAAGATGAAGACGAAACTGAGCTGGCCAGTCATTTACGTGAGTCAGAAAATGGATGGCAACAAGGTGTGCGAAAATTAGTTAAAATATATGCTCGATCAAAAGGGATTCGACGTCCGGCTTTGGTGATATGTGGTTTTGAGGGCGAAAAAAGTGAGGCCAGTTACCGCTATAAAGTTGTAAAAAAAATATTCAAAGAAACTTCAAAAAAATCAGGACATCATTTTATTTTCTTAGGGGATTCGGTGGGCAATAAATGGTCAAAAGATAAGTATTTTACTCCTTACTTAAGAGATTATGTCATGGAGTACAATCTTATTTGCGATGTGGCCGAATCTACATTTTCTTGGCATCAAATTCATCATGTTTACCCGGTGATTAAACAAAATATGAAAGAGTTTTTTTTAACAAAAAAGATAAAAGGATATTTAGGTTGTCATCTTTCCCATTCCTATCCTTCCGGAGCATGCCTCTATTTTACCTTCGCTTGTGATGGAGGAGATACTTTGCAAACTCTCGACTTATATTATGAAATAAAAAAGAGGATGACTGATCTGTTTATCGATCATGGGACGAGCCTAAGTCACCATCATGCTGTAGGCATAGACCATCAAAAATGGATCAACCAAGAATGGGGACCCTTAGGAAATTCGGCATTTATTAAAATGAAGGAATTGTTAGATCCATCTAATATCTTAAATCCCGGAAAAATTTATCCAACGGTGGTTTCTAAGACTTAAAAAAAAAGGAATAATTCCCAAGAGCTTTAAACTCAATTAAGATAAACATTTAGGCCTTGAGATAAAAAGTACGCTATGAAAAGCCCCGGTTTTGAAGCCCTATTAAACGACCAGTATCTATGGCCTGCTGCCTATACGTTTAAATTTATTTTGCGAAAAGATCATATCGACTTGTTAAAAACAAGTATCGATTTAACCAAAGCGGAATTAGTTGTTAAAGATTCAAAAAATGGAAACTATTTGAGTGTGTCTTATAAAAAAGTGGTGCTCTCGAGTACTGAAGTGATGGAAATCTATAAAAAAGTGAGTGTTATTCCCGATATCATTACATTGTAAATTATTTAAATTATCAACCTAGGGAGATCATTTGAAATATCAAACTGCCATCGTCATCGGAGCTGGGGCCTTTGGAACCTCTGTTGGCCAAATTCTTACTCAAAATTTTAAAAAGATTGTTTGTTTAGTGCGCTCAAAAGATGTTTATGACGGACTTAAATCCGGAGAAAACACCGTCTATTTAAAAGGTCATAAACTCAGCACTCGCATTGTCCCGGCGATGAGTTTTGCCGAGGCGAGGGGATTAATCGAAGGTCAAGTTGATCTCCTGGTTTCTGGTCTTCCGACTTCCGCGATTAGGCATTTTTGTGAAGAAAATTATGATGATTTAAAAAAGTATTTTGATCAAAAAATTCCTTTAGTGTCCTTATCCAAAGGCATCGATCCCGAAAGTTTGGAGCTCGCCGATGATTTGTTTCACCATAAATTTTCCGATTATAAAGATCAAATTTGTTTTTTATCTGGGCCATCATTTGCCCAAGAAATCATCGAAAAGCAAATTACCTTAGTGACGATTGCTGGTCGCCATACCAAAACGCTAAAAAAATTAGCGCATATGTTTGACACTGATTATTTTAAAGTCTTTCTCACTTATGACACCAAGGGATTGCTCTTAGGTGGTGCTTTAAAAAACGTCTTGGCAATAGGGGCAGGAGCGATTGAAGGACTAGGTTATAATCACAACACCCGAGCGGCGATGATCACCCGAGGAATTACCGAAATGTTGCGATTTGGAAATATTTTTAATGCCCGACCTGAAACATTTTATGGTCTCAGTGGCATGGGAGATTTAATCTTGTCGACCACGGGCGAGCAAAGCCGAAATAAATCCTTTGGCATCGAAGTGGCGAAGGGTGAACGCACCCCCAAAGAAATTATTGATGCTAAAAGAACCGTGGTGGAAGGATATAAAACCACTCAAGCGGTTTATTTGTTGGCCGAAAAGTACGATATTCGCTGTTCGGTTTTTCGCGCCATTTATGATGTGCTTTATAATAATCAAGCTCCCAAAGAAGTCATTGCGAAGCTCATGTCCCGACCGGTTTCTTTTGAGATTTAGTTTTTATTTTTTTTAAAAAGTTGTTGATCTAGCGTCTTTTGAATGGCTTGTTCAAATTGCCAGAGTCGTCGATGTTCTTTCAGTTTTTCTGGATTGGTCGGAGTTTGTGCTGGTACACGAGAAATTTTTGCTTGAACTTCAGTTGAGTTTTTAGAGTTAAAACCACGAATTCCTTCTTCCAGCGGCATAAAATCACTAATGGGTCGCATTTTATCGAGCTCAGGTTTTCCATCATGATTACTTTTATAGGTTGGGCGATAGAGAGCGTACGAATTTCCATCATCACTCATCACCACATAAACTCCAGGGCCATGAATTTTTTCCAACTTACTTGCTACATCGTAGTTCAATATATTCGCCAACGTTGGTGGGTTTTTTGGATCGATCGCGTTGAGTGCCTGCACTTGCTCCGCAGTGCTGATTTCATTAAACCGAAAGCCTGGAGACAAAACTGTGAGCGGGTA
>JBIKWR010000019.1:0-27964 GCA_044356225.1 Bacteriovoracaceae bacterium
GAAAAATGAGTTTGCGCGCGACGGTTTTACGATTGATATTTAACACCATCGCCAATCGACGTTGAGATAAACCCGAACTCAGAAATTTGCCGATGACATTATTCAAACGACGTTTTTTTTGATCATAACAGGGACTCAAAAGGGCATTGGAAAAAACAGATCGGCAAAGCTGACAGCGCCATCGTTTGATGGTTTGGGAGTCCGAACTGCGACGATAAAAACCATGTGAATGGGGCTTTGGGTTAGAACATTTGGGGCATGCTAGTTTCATGAAGGCCAAAAGTGCATAAGAAAAAAACTTGAGAGAACGATAAATAACTAAATTAACGGTGAAGAGAAACAAACATAAAAATAAAATACACGTTATTAAAATCAAATTGCCCACAGATAAAGGGACCAGTTTTTATGATTTACGTTTCTTTTTATTTTGCGCTTTTAGAGGAACAAGAGTTTGCCAAGGTTTAAGATCGACGGGAATTTTGCGTGAACGATAGTAAGCAAAAAAGCCTAACCCTACTCCAACCATCACCAGACAAAGAATTTGTCCCATGGTGGTTGTTCCTCCAAGATAGTATCCCATTTGGGAATCAGCTTCTCGAAAAAACTCCACGATGTATCTTAGGATTCCATATGAAATCACAAAAGCAGCAGTAATCATTCCTCTGATTTTGGCCTTTTTTTTCACCCACCAAAGAACCAATGTAAGAACAATTCCTTCCACAAATACTTGATAAAGTTGTGATGGATGTCTGATTAATTTTTCTGGATCAGAGGCAAAAACCATTCCCCAAGGAACATTTGTTTCTCGACCATACAATTCCATATTAATAAAATTTCCAATTCGACCTAATCCTAGTCCAATGGTGCATCCAATGGCTATGGAGTCAAAAACTTGAACTAATGGCACCTTTTGCCTTTTACTAAAAACCATCGCCGCAACAATAAAACCGATCATTGCACCATGAAAACTAAGGCCACCTCTCCAGACCGCAATAAAATCTATCAGCGAATGAGTATCTTCTTGACCATAAATCAAAACATAAAATGAACGAGCAAAAATAATCATTCCGACTAAAACATAGGTCATTAATAAATCGGCTTTTTCTGGGGCAATTTGTAAAAAGCCTTCAACTGCCAATTTAAAAAGAATTTTTGCTCCTATGAGAAAACCTAAAACATACATCAGTCCATACCAACGAACTTGGAGCGGACCTAACGAAAAAATGACTGGATCAAAATCAATTAACACATTTATTCCCAAAAATATTTTTGAAAGATCAGAATAGTGGAACTAGGAGTTTCGTGGCAAGGTATTTTCGTTACTGGTAATTCTTCCCACTGAAAACTTAACGATTTGACGTAATAAAGTGAGTATTTCAGAACCTAATCCTCGGTTGTCAAAAAAAGTCATTTTCGAAGATAAAAAACTAATCAATTCTTCTTTGCTCATCATAATCGTATTTTTTCTTCGCAATTGATCAATCCGTACAAACTGAATAGATTTTTTCTCAACCATCGACCCTTGAGCTGACATAATAGTTTGATTGTTCGTATCGATGTAAACAGCGTATCCCATCGACTCTTTTTGATTTAAAATGGAAATTCCTCGTTTAGTCACTTCACCCCAGAAACCTACAATTCCTAACGGGATCAGACTCCAACCTAAAAATCGATTGATAATCGTGCGGCAAACATCTCCGTGTTCTTTATGCCCAAAATTTGAAAACACACCCAGCTCCCATTCAGAAGACGTGGAGGAGTGAATCATCAAAGCATTCCCCTTATAACGATAGACTTGATATCCACTTTGAGAATGTAAACTTTCAGCCCCGAATTGATCTAACTCATTATATGAACCAATTTGCGCCGCTACTTTTGGCGAAGCTTCGATAATTTTCAATAATTTGGCATGGGGGGTGGCTTGGACTCTCAATTCCAAGTCTTGAATTTCTTTTTCTGACAGATTTAAGCGCGAAAAATGACACGTCGCCAAAGTGTCTGCCAAATTTGAATCGAATCTATCCAAAGAACATTTAACGAAGACTGGAACATCTAAGTCCTTGGAAAATTGAAAATATGAAAGATTCTTCTCCATTGCCTTCTCCCAATTCCCATTCGGTAAATTTTATTGGAAATATGAGGGTTTTTTGTTTGAGCGACGGAGTCGGAAACTCAAGTAATTTTAGGTAATTATTGCCCAATAACCACCTCTCTTACAGGACTATTCATTGACATTCGAAGCCCCTGAATCTAAAACTCTCTGATTCACAAATATGTTAGGGCCTAAAAAGCGGATTTATCCCCCCTACTTATTTATTAGATTTATGAAGGAGTAACGCATGTACAGCGTAGTTCAAATTGGCGCTCACCAATTCATGGTACAACCAGGTGACATTATCGATGTTCAAAAACTAGAGAACCAAGAAGGTGAATCGATTAATCTTGATCAAGTCCTTTTTGTTGGAGGAGAAGCTCCTCTCATTGGCAAACCGACTGTTTCAGGGGCCACTGTTAAGGCGCAAGTGATTCGCCAAGGTCGTGAAAGAAAAAAAATTGTGTTTATCCGTAAAGCTGGCTTAACCAAAAAGAAACGTGGTCATCGTCAGCCTTATACGGGCTTACTCATTACTGAAATTTCTAATGGCCAAGGCAAATCAGTAAAAATTGATACGGCTTCTAAAAACGCAACTAAATATTTAAAATAAAAAATATCGAATTTAAGGAGATCAATCATGGCACACAAGAAAGCCGGTGGCTCAACCAAAAACGGAAGAGACTCTAACCCTAAAATGTTAGGGGTTAAGAAATATGGTGGCGAAGTGGTTACTGCAGGAAAAATAATTGTCAGACAACGTGGAACTCAAGTGCTCGCTGGTACAGGTGTTGGTATCGGTAGAGACTTCACTCTTTATGCTTTAAAAGAAGGAGTGGTTCAGTTTAAACAATGGAACAAGTCCAAAAAAATGGTATCTGTAGTCTAATAAAAAAGGGGACCAATAATGGCCCCTTTTTAATAACTTATTTTTTTGAATCTGCGACTTTTTGAGATTTAAAAAATCTATCGAGAATAAAGCATGCGATTTATCGACGAAGTAAAAATTATGGTCAAAAGTGGTGATGGTGGCAATGGATGCTCCAGCTTTCGTCGTGAAAAATATGTTCCGTTTGGTGGACCCGATGGCGGAAACGGTGGTCGTGGCGGCGATGTAGTGATTTGCGCTGATCCCTCTCGTAATACTCTTATTCACTTTCGTGGTCGAAAAATTTTTGCCGCTGAAAATGGTGGCAGTGGTTCTAATTGGCAATGCGATGGAAAATCTGGAGATACATTAGAATTAAAAGTTCCAGTGGGAACGATCGTTAAGGATTTAAGCACTGATCAAATACTTTGTGATTTAAAAAATCCGGGAGATAAAATTGTTTTGGCCACCGGAGGACGTGGTGGTTTTGGCAATATGTATTTTAAAACTTCCACCAACCAAGCACCCGAGTATGCTCAACCAGGAGGTCCTGGTGTTGAATTAGAAATCGGCCTTGAATTAAAACTTTTAGCGGATGTCGCGATTATTGGATTACCCAATGTCGGAAAATCCACACTTATTTCTCGCATTTCTGCCGCCAAACCTAAAATAGCTGATTATGAATTCACCACACTTGAACCTAATTTAGGTGTTGTCGAAATGGACGAACAGTCACTGGTCGTCGCCGATATCCCAGGGTTGATTGAAAATGCATCATTGGGAAAAGGCTTAGGAATTAAATTTTTAAAACATATTGAGCGCACTTCATCTTTAGTTCACTTGGTAGATGTTTCTCTTTGTCTAAATGAATATGAAGCTTATGAGAATTACGTGACAGTTAGACAAGAATTAGAAAAATATAATGCAAGTTTGTTAGATAAAAAAGAAATTGTTTGTTTATGTAAAACTGACACCGTAACGGAGGATGAACTTGAAAAGTTTATTCGTTTTTTTGAGTTAACACTTGATCGAAAAGTATTACCAATCAGTGCCGTTACCGGAAAAAACATTGATACTTTAAAACGACTTATGTTACGAACTAAAAAAGAAAATCAAGAACATGAAATATTATCTCAACCTTTGAGTACTGAGGAACTGTTATGGCCAACGAGTTTATAGTTAACGAATTTAATAAGATCTTAGATAATTCTGATTTTTCTCCCCCTCTCGATTTGGCGATGGGAACCGCCTGTATTGCCGCGAATCTTAAAGGCTTAAATATCAAAATTATTAATTTGGAAAATAAAAGTTCATTAGCTGATTTTTTTGTATTGGCCAGTGCTACTAATATTACCCAGGCTCAGGCAATTGCCGATCAGATCTGCCGAATTACGAGAGGAAGAGGACACCGAACTTTATCGGTAGAAGGTCAAAAAGATGGTGAATGGATACTCATTGATTTTGGCAATGTGATTGTTCATATTTTTTTAGAGCAAGCTCGAGAGATTTTTAATTTAGATGGATTGTTTGCCTCTTATTCAATCGTCCCCATTCCTCAAGAGTTTTATTTTGGTGTAAGTCCAGTTTTAGCCGAAGACGTTGAAGCTCAATTTGTTAAAGACTATTTTTAGTATTTAATGAAAGTTGATCTTGTTGTCGTTGGTAAACTGAAAGATGTCTCTTATCAAAAAATAGAAAATGAATACGTTAAACGTCTTTGGCCCATCACCATTCATGAACTAAAATCGAACGCCGAAAATAAGATTAAAGAAGCACAGGATTTAGAAAAAAAAATTTCCGAGCTTTTTTCTAATAATACGTTAGTCATACTTTTGGATGAAAAAGGTAATACTTATAACAGTGTCGAATTCGCGAAGTGGATGCAAAAACAACATCTACGAGGAAATCAACATTTTATTTTTGTGATAGGGGGAGCAGAAGGTTTCTCCTTAGAAATTAAAAATAAGTATAAAAACACACTTTCTTTGTCGGCCATGACTTTACCCCATCGTTTAACGAGAATTCTCTTTATTGAACAATTATACCGCGCTAAAACTATATTGGATGGCCACCCTTACCATAATCCATAATAGAAATAATTTGTTTACATGATTTTGTTAAAAAGGTTTGCAATATGTCGCTGTTTAAATCCGCTAAAAAAGTCTTATTGGTTGTTCTTGACGGTTTTGGCATCAATGAAACTAGTCAAAAAAATGCCGTCAAAGATGCAAACACTCCACACTTAGATAAACTATTTACTTCATCTCCATTTAAACTTTTAGAACCTGGAGGTGTTCATGTTGGATTGCCAGAAGGGATTCAAGGTAACTCTGAAGTGGGCCATCTCAATCTCGGTGCTGGAAGACCTGTTCGCCAAGATCTAGTTCGTATTAATGAAGCGATTTTAAAAAATACATTTAAAGATCAACCAGAATTTAAAAAATTAGTCACTCAATGCCAAAAGGGTAATAAAAGACTTCATCTTTTAGGATTATTATCTGATGGTGGGGTTCATTCTCACCTCGATCATATTCTTCATGTCGCCAAAATTTTAGCGACAACGGATCTTGAAGTTTATTTTCATGCTTTTATGGATGGGCGGGATACTCCTAAAACTAACGGAGTTAAATATTTAACCGAAATCCTGAAATTAGAAAAAGTAAAATTGGCCTCGATTCAAGGACGTTCATTTGGAATGGACCGCGATCGAAGGTGGCCGAAAATTGAGTTGGCCTATAAAATGATGATCGGGAAAAATGATTGCTCCGAACTTGAACCAATAAAGTATTTAAAGCAACAATATTCATTGGACATTTTTGATGAATTTATTCCTCCTCAGTTATTTTTAAAAGAAGGTGCTATCAAAAATCAAGATGCTGTTTTTTTTCTCAACTTTAGACCAGATAGAACAAAACAACTTTCACTGGCTTTGATGCAACCCACTTTTAAAGAATTTAAAACTGAAATTAAATTGTCGCATTTTTTATGTATGACCCCTTATTTTGAACCTGAAGAAATTTCATTACCGATTTTATTCGATAAAGAAAAGATTAAGGGAGGACTTTCTGAATTTTTATCAAAACAAGGAATTAAACAATATAAAATTGCCGAAACCGAAAAATACGCTCATGTTACATATTTTTTTAATGGTGGAGAAGAAAAGGCCTTCCCTGGAGAAGATCGAAAATTAATTCCCTCTCCGCGCGAAGTGAAAACTTATGATGAGAAGCCTGAAATGAGTGCTCATGAGGTTTATCAAAACTTAAGTACTGCAATTAAAAGTCCACAATATCAGTTTCTTTTTGTTAATTTTGCTAACTCCGATATGGTTGGCCATACTGGAAATTATCCTGCTGCGATTAAAGCGGTTGAATGCCTCGATGAAATTGTCGGTAAATTGATGGATGATTGTATTCAAAATAAAACGGTGATGTTGTTAACTGCGGATCATGGAAATAGTGATGAAATGGCCTATCCTGATGGCTCTCCTCATACCGCTCACTCGAAAGCTCCCGTTCCCTGTGTTTTATGGGGCGAAAATATCCATAAAGACAAAATCACTGTCATGAAAGAAACCGCTGCTTTAAAAGATGTTGCCCCCACCATTGTTCACTTGTTAGGATTAGAAAAACCAGCGGAATTTACTGGGAACTCAATTTTTATATAGCGGTGCTGGTTGAGATTTCCAGTAAAAGTTTTGCCTCAAGTGAGTGAGATTGATTTTCAAAAAGATGAGGTTTGCACTTAGATAAAAGAAGCAAATCGAATAAAATGGGGAATCAAGATTGCGTGCATGAGGCGAAGATCCACCGGAGAAATCATTTAGTGCCGCTATAGAAAGGTTTTGTTATGACTAAAAATAAATCTTCTGCGATAAAAACTATCGGTCTTCTATGCAGTGGTGGAGACTCTCCCGGCATGAATTGTGCCATTCGTGCAGTTGTTCGAACAGCGATTGGAGAAAATTTAAATGTAATAGGAATTCAAAAAGGTTATATGGGATTGCTTGAAGGGCATTTTCGAAAAATGGATTTGTCTTCCGTTGGTAATATCATTCAAAGAGGTGGAACAATTTTACAAACTTCTCGCTGCCCTGAATTTCATCAACAAGAAGCACGTAAAGAAGCCGCCAATATTCTCAAAAGAAATAAAATTGATGCTTTGATTGTTATCGGTGGAGACGGCTCTTTTATGGGTGCCAGTTTACTCAGTAAAGAAAATCAATTACCCGTGATTGGAATTCCTGGAACGATTGACAATGATATTAGTGGAACTCAATACAGCATAGGCTTTGATACTGCCGTTCAAACTTGTATCGATGCTGTCGATAAAATTCGCGATACTGCTTTTTCCCATGAAAGAACTTTTATTGTAGAAGTTATGGGTCGTAGATCATCCGCCATTGCCGTGCATGTGGGAATGTGTACTGGCGCTGAGAACATCGTGATCTCTCATAAAAATGTCGATATCAAACAAATCGCAGCTGATATCAAACGTGGCATTGAACGCGGAAAAAATTCCTCTATTATCATCGTGGCAGAAGGTGATTCTCCAGGACAGTTAAGTTATTCCATTCAGGAACAACTTAAATCTCTTTTTGAAATTAATGCCAGCGTTTGTGTTTTGGGCCATACCCAACGAGGTGGCTCTCCCACCGGAATAGATCGATTTATTGCTTCGAGAATGGGATTTGAGGCGGTTAAATCTCTGGTAAAAGGTCAGCAATATTTAGTGACGGCATTTATTCAAGGTGAAGTCACCACCGTTTCTCTAGATCAATGTCTAAGTAAACGCGATGACTACGAAACTCGATACATTGAAGAATTAAAGGCCTTATCTATTTAAATTAATGAGTGGTATGTGATTTTTCTAGCATTTCAAAAAATTCTTGTGCTTTTTCATAGTTAATTTTTTTGACGATGGAAACTTCTTGGATGATTAATTCTTTGAGTCGATCTGCATGGGCGATGTAGCGTTTATCAGGTTTACCATTGATTTCTAAATCTGCTTTGATATTAAAATAACTTTCAATCAAACCTAAAAAACCTTTTTCATAAATAGTTTTTTCATAATGCAGAATTTTTTTATTGGAGTTTAAGGTTATATCAACAGGATTTGTTTTAATATCAGCAATAAACTTTGGTAACTGATTCAAGATGAGCTCATCCACTAAATAACGATTTTCTATTTGCTTTAACTGTGAAAGCGGAACAAAAGTTTTATGAATGGATCTGGTAAAAACAGATTCTAAGACTAGACAAGGCTGAGTCACTGTCCCAACGAGCAATTCTGTTTTTTCAACGACTCGATAAATTCCCTTGAGACCTAAAAAAAGGTAATCACCCAAATCAAAATCTGGCTTGGTATCACGATTTTTTTCTATTAAGACCAAAAAACACCTCTTACAGTCACGTACTTTTAATAGTTTATAATAGTCAAAGCGAGTGTGAAAAGAAAATATTTACAGTAGATACCCGACTCTTTCGTTTTTTTGATATTTTACTTTGAAGCTTTCAGACAATAAGTTATTTAAAAAAATTGAACTGATTCTTAGAGTATGCCAGTGAAAGTTGGTGTTTGAGAAGAAAATTTAAGGGCCGGCATACTTGAGAAAATTTCTTTAGAATCTAAAAAATGCATTTTATTAGGTAAATCTGCTGGAACATGAGTAATAAATTTTAATGATTCAATATGAGAGAGATAAGAGTTTTGCAAATAGGTTTTTACCGCTAATAAATCATTATGACTTAAATCAGGTTGAACCACTAAACCTAAGACCTGCACTGAACCACAAGTGAAACAATCAGAAAGATTTTTAATGGGAATAATTTCTGCCAGACTTAAGTAAAGAATGAGTAAAGGAAATTCTAAATAAACATAATCTTTTTTCTTTATATCTCTTAAGACCTTATCATCTACACTTAAGACATATCTTCTTAGAGGTATTTTTAATCCTAAAGATTTAGTTAAAAAAACAAATTTTTCTTTAACTGTTCGACCATAAGTTCCTAGTCCTAAAATTTCAATTCCTGGCATCCCTTTAGAGTCATAACCAAAGAGTTCCACTGGGATAACGTTACCTTTTTCGCGAATCAGACCGACAATATAGTTTTGCATAATTTTCCACCTTAATTAGGCTATGTAAAAGCAATTTCCAAATAAAGGTGGGGACAATAAGTTATTGATTACTTGAACTAAAAAAGAATTGGTAAAATTTTTTCAATAGCTTCATCATCATGAAGAGTCGAATTTTGTTGTTCGGATAAAAAGACACATTCTAAAGACTTTTGTTGATTGATCAAATAATCATCCCCAATAATGGCGGCATGATGCAACTTCAAAGTTTTTGCTAATTTTAACTTTAGCTGATGGCATGAAATTTCTGAATCCTCACATAAAGACTGCTCATTTTTGGCACAGGAAAAACTTACAACAACTTTTCTTCCCCGCTGGCAAATGACGGATTTTTTTATGTCATCCCAGTATCCTCGCATATAGCCTTCTTCACCTTTCATTTTAGTTTCACAAAATGAACTCAAATTTAAGGTTGTGCCAGTACAGTCAATTTCGGTGGTGGATTTTTTATCTACTAAAAATTGAAATCTCTCACCAAGGCTTGAACAAGCCTCTTTGAGGGTAAATTCAAATTTATTTGATCCATGAACTTCAAATTTTGTTAGTCCGGCCCAAGAGGGCGAGACTAACAAAATTCCGAGAAAAATTATAAAAAGAGTTATTTTAGCCAGGAAACAAACCTCGAAGACGCATGGACATCGCCAATCTTTCTAACGAACAAATCATTCCCGCTTTTTTCATATCAACTTTATACTTTTTTGATGTTTCGTGAACCCGTTCAAAAGCATTTTTGAGAATTTCAAAAAGTTTATTATTAATTTCATCAAGTCCCCAAAACAAATGCGCCATTCCTTGTACCCATTCAAAATAAGAAACAATCACTCCTCCCGCATTACATAAAATATCGGGAATCACATAAGAGCCATTGGCCGAGACAATATCGATCGCCTCTGCGGTTAATGGACCATTCGCTCCTTCGGCTATAATTTTTGCTTTGATTAAATGAGCGTTATGTTTGGTTACTATTCCATCGATGGCAGCGGGAACAAAAATATCCACATTCAGACTTAAATGTTGATCATGAGTAATCAGCTCTCCGCCTTTAAAACCTTTTAAAGATCGGAACTTTCGCGCATGCTCAATAGCTCCTTCAACATCGATTCCTTTTTCATTGTGATAGGCCCCAGTGACATCGCTGATTGCCACAATTCTGGCACCTTGTTTATAGAGATCAAGGGCCGCAGGTACCGCCACCTTGCCAAAACCATGAAAACTTACGGTGGTACGACTATCAATTTTTAATCCAATTTTTTCAGCAGCAAAATTAATACAATAAGCAACACCTTTTCCGGTGGACTCCGCTCGCCCTAGAGATCCACCAATGACAATCGGCTTCCCCGTCACAATTCCCGGAATAGCGTAACCTTTGATTTGTGAATATGTATCCATAAACCACGCCATGGTTTGTCCATCAGTGCCAATATCTGGAGCAGGTATATCGATATCTGGACCAATAAATGGCCCTATTTCAGTACAATATCTTCTGGTTAATGATTGAAGTTCTTGGCGCGATAAATCTGTTGGATCAACTTTAACTCCCCCCTTAGCTCCACCAAGAGGCAAGCCGACGAGTGCACACTTAAAAGTCATGAGCATCGCCAAAGCAGCGGTCTCGGACATGCTGACATGAGGATGATAACGAATCCCTCCCTTGCCTGGGCCTAAATTCATACTGTGAATGACTCGGTAACCTTCAAAAGTTTTAACCGTGCCATCATCCAATCGAATGGGAATCGAAACCATGATCGCGCGTTTGGGATACTCTAAACGATTAACAACGTTTCGATCTATATCCATACGTGCAGCTGCACCTTTAAGTTGAAATAAAGCATCTTGATAAAGCGGACTATCTTGTAACATGCGTTCAGCTCCTAAAAAATATGAATGGTCTTATTATATCTATTTTCCTCTCAAAAAAAGAGAAGAGCCACAGGAATTTTTAGAAGCCCTCCCTTTTCCTTTTCAATATGAAAAATGGCGAAGCTAATGAGATTTTTAGATCAGTTAAGTTAAATGAAGTTGTGCTTTAGAAAAATTTAAAAAGGACTGTTAAATTGAATGGAAAGAATTCGATTACTTTGACCAGAAAAGGCGACATTTTGATCAGACTGGATGGAGGTTAAACGAGTACTCCAATAATCATTGATCGACTTATCCACGTAAGTCGTATATTCAGATTTCGTCATATTATAATCTAGATGAGTTCCCATTCCGAGTTGAACAATTTGTTTTGAAACATACAAATTAACTTCTCCATTTGAATATAATTTTGCCTCCGATTCTACATAGGGATTTTCCAATAACAATGTCGCTTCACCTTGTAAAACTTTAGCGCGAAACTTTAACTTATACTCATCAGATATTTGAACATCAGACTCTGGCTTTAAGGCCTGTTGAACAGTACCAACGGTATGCAAAGTAGAACCCTTCTTCGCGGTTTTGATTTCACCAGTAAGCAGTTTATCCAAGTATTTTAAACTATGCCTTTTCAAAAATTTCACTTTATCTTCATAATTGGTTGTATAGGCAACGCCCGAATCCTCTAAGTGCCATGTTTCTAAATAATTTTCCAATTTACTCCATTCGTTAACTTGATCCCGCATTGAGACCAGCACGCCTTTATCATCTTCGACGATTATTTCTTGTAACCAATGTTTTTTAGGATCAGGGGCGACGATCACGTCATCACTAGGGATAAAGTTGTTTGGACCTCTTACTTGAACAATGTAGTTGATATTGAGTTTTTCTAAAAAAGATTTTTGGCCTGAACGTTTTTCTTCGGCCTTCGCCAAATTTGCGGTGATTCCAAAAATCAAAAATAAAAAGAAAAAAGAAACCAAAAAAACTGCCAAAATCTCATACCATTGTACAATTTCTTTTCGGGGTCTTGAATTTAACTTTTCGAAATTCATAACTTAAGATCCTAAAATCAGGTGAAAATACCATATAATTAGAGATCTGCGGTTTCACCTATAATCTTACTGATGCAAGGCGCATACCAATATCTTACAGCTAAATTCGAGTCTTGAATACTGAGAGTATTAATAACACATTGGTAAATAAAATTTATTGTTTCTAAACCAACGAAAGCTAGGGTCAAAGTGAACCATCCTTGGATTTCTTTGATTTTTAAGCTTTTCAACTAGTTAGATAGTTAAACTTGAACTTTTAAAACTAAGGGGAACTCTCAATCATTTTTGCCAACAAAGCCTTGGTTTTTTCATCAAAAACGATTTCAGAACC
Source organism: Bacteriovoracaceae bacterium (assembly GCA_044356225.1). Classification (GTDB taxonomy): domain Bacteria; phylum Bdellovibrionota; class Bacteriovoracia; order Bacteriovoracales; family Bacteriovoracaceae; genus JBIKWR01. The sequence continues at coordinate 12,339 of JBIKWR010000019.1, forward strand.
AGTTTGCTCAAGGACCTTGATGAGTGCAGCTTGCGAGTCCACTTTTTTTGCCGATAATTTTTTAAATTCTGCTGCATTAGCGACTTGTTTAAGGGGCTTAAGTTTAGCGGCGTCAGCGGTTAGTTTTTTGAGGTGAGATCTTTTGGTCACTTTACCGATGATAATCTCGTTTAAGATTTTTGCTCGTAAAGTCTGATCCACAATCTCATTCCACTCTAATAAAACATACTTTTCAATGTCATAGGTTTTTGCCGCTTGTTTGACTTCATGAGGAACTTTGGCGACCAGAAGACTGCGATGAACTTCTGATTTGGAAATTCCTAAAACTTTCATAATTTGGCGTTCGGAGGCATTGGTCGCTTTTTGATAATTATAAATACCTTCAGCTTTATCGATGTAATGCAACTCTTCTCTTGATGAGTTTTCAGAAAATTGAATGGCCATCAATTCTTCTGGCGTTTTATTTTCTAAAATAAAACAAGGTGCCGTCTTTTTTTCAATAAAATTCATGGCACGAAATCTTCGCTCTCCACAAAGCAAAAATAACTCACCATTTTTTTTATGAAGGACTAAGGGTTGAATCAAACCATTCAGACGAATGTTTTCCCCTAAATCTTTAATGCTATGATCATTAAATTTCGTTCGAACTTGATCTTTAACTTTGATTTTCGCCAATTCAATTTCATCGAGTTTAGCATCTCTCAATAAGAGATCGTCCGACATTTTAAAAAGATCTCGATTGAGTTTTTCAGAAAAATCTAAAGTTTCTCGTTCGCTTTTTTTTATTCTTGGCGCAAATGATTTACCCATAACATCCTCGTTTTGTTTTTTCGAGAGTTAAATTCCCAGTGATTCCCAAAGTGAAACCATTTCTTTGTAACCATTGGTTTTTTTTCCCATGGAACAAATGGGTCGTTTCACCGAAACTGACTCTTGTAGTTGCACAAGATTTCTCACTGGTGCGGTAATATCAAATGATTGACTTAATTCTTCTAAACGTTGTCTTTCAATTTTTCTACGTGTGTTAACCATCGATGGAATAATCGAAAATCGTAACTTGGGATTTTCAGTATCTTTGATGATTTCAAATGTATCCATCAATTCTTCTAGACCATCTATCGAGTAATCTTGCGCTTGAGTAGGGATAAAAATTCGGTCAGAAGCGACTAGGGCCATAATCAATTCATCTCCCAACATCGGGGGTGTATCGATGATCACAAAATCGAATTTAGTGCGAGCTTCTTCTAAACGCATTTTGAGGAGACGCTCTTTGCGACCGGCATTTTTTCTAATTTCTGATTCCGATAAAATCAGCAATTTGGAAAAATTGGCCAAATGTCGACTGGAAGGGATAAGCCAAAGATTTTTTTCAAAATCTTTTTCGCCGGTGTGTTTAATCACGACGTCATCTAAGGCGACATCGCCAATTAACCACTCAGGAATGAGAGTTCTTTGAATTTGAATGCCTAAGGTTGAACTTAGATTGGCTTGAGAATCGAGATCGATTGCCAGGACCTTATGTCCTTTACTTGCAAGATAACAGGCCAATTGGTAACACTGCATCGTCTTGCCTACGCCGCCTTTATTATTAGCGACAGTGATGACTTCCATGAATCACTCCTCTTTAGATAACTTTAGATAACTAAGGATAACTTATTTATAAAATTCTATGAATATTTAAACAACTCGTCAAAATTCCGCGCTACGTTTAATTTTCCCGTGAGCTATGCTAGTTTACTGACTAATCATTTTCTTGCTTGTGCATTGCAGCTTTTACCCCAAAATGAGAAGGAAAAATCAATGAATGTAAAGTCGATGGATGTTTTGGCCCTGAAAGATAAATTTGAAAATCATGATGATTTTGTTTTGGTTGATGTCAGAGAAGTGAATGAGTGGGAAACTGGCCATATTCCAGGCGCAAAATTTATGCCATTAAGCGAATTCCAAGAGTACTATCAATCGCTGGATAAAAATGCTGAAATTATCCTCCAGTGCCGCTCGGGAAAAAGAAGTATGAGTGCAGCACTTTTCTTAGCAGATCAAGGTTATACTAATTTAAGTAATCTTGAGGGTGGAATCTTGGCCTGGCAAGAAGAAGGATTTGATATTGAAAGTTAGTCTCATCAAGTAACTTTCAATCAGGAAATACTTTTATGTTAGATCTTTATAAAAAAAATGACGACCATTTAATCCCTTTAACTGAAAATGAATTTTCGGATGACGAAGTTTTAATTGAAATTAAAAAAATTAAAACTGAATTAGAAAACGACGTCTGTATTCTTGGTCATCATTATCAAAATGACGACGTCATTCAGTTTGCCGACTTCCAAGGTGATTCCTTGGCCTTGGCAAAAATGGGAACGACGGCTTCAAAACCTTTTATCATTTTTTGTGGTGTCCACTTTATGGCCGAAACGGCAGTGATTTTGGGACAGGATTACCAACAAGTCATTTTGCCAGATTTAAATGCCGGTTGTTCCATGGCCGATATGGCGAATAGTACCGATATTGAAAAAGCTTGGGTCTATTTTCAAGATTGTTTATCGGAAAAAAATCAGATCGTTCCTATTACCTATATTAATTGTGATGCCAAGTTAAAAGCGTTTGTAGGTCGACATGGTGGAACCATTTGCACCTCTTCAAATGCAAAAAAAATGATTGAGTGGGCCTTTACTCAGGGAGAAAAACTACTGTTTTTTCCGGATCAACACTTAGGTCGTAACACTTGTTTTGATCTGGGAATTCCTCTTGAGCAAATGGTGGTTTATTACCCCAACCAAAAAAATGGTGGTCTGACTCCTGAACAAATCCAAAGGGCCAAAGTGATTCTGTGGCATGGGTTTTGTTCTGTTCATCAAGGATTTACCATTGAGCAAATTCAGTCGCTGCGAAAAAACTCTCCGGAAACAAAAATTATTGTTCATCCAGAATGTAACTTTGAGGTTCATCGTGCTGCTGATTTTTCTGGTTCTACTTCTGCACTGATTAAGTATATCGAGCAATCTAAACCGGGCGATAAAATCGCGGTAGCGACAGAGATTAATTTAGTCAATCGCTTAGCAAACCAGTATCTCGACCGAAAAATTTTTTCATTATCACCTTATCAATGCCTGTGCACGACCATGTATCGAGTCAGACCAAGGTGGTTGCTACAATCTTTGTTATCGATCAAAAATAAAAACATAACCAATGTCATTCGCGTGCCTCAAGAGACCGTTCATTTTGCTAAAGTGGCCCTCGATCGGATGTTGGCCTTATCATAATTTAAACGCAGGTAAATATGATTTATGCTGATTATAATGGGACTGCCGGGCTCCATCCTGAAGTGGTTAAATATTTAAAAGATCGATTAGTGCATGGTCCTTATGCCAATCCCAATGCCATTCATGGCTTAGGAAAAAAAGTTCTCCATAGTTTTGAAAAATGCCGAAATATCTGTGCTGACTTTTTAGGAGCAGATAAAGATGATCTTTTTTTTAACTCAGGATCATCTGAGTCTATCTCTACCGTTTTTCATTCTGTTTTAGGTCTAAAGCCTCAAGGTGTTAAAAATATTATAGTCATTTCGGCGATAGAACATGCTGCCATTTTTAATGTTGCAAAAGCTTATACTCATCTAGGTTATGAGTTAAAAATTTTACCGGTTAATTCTTATGGCCAAGTAGAAATTTCGATTTTTGCTCAGTGGCTTGAAACTTTTGGAAAAAAAATTGCCCTGGTCAGTGTAATGGCGGCAAATAATGAAACTGGAGTGATTCAACCGTTGTTAAAAATTGTAGAATTTTGTAAGAAATTTAATTTAATTTGTTTTTCTGACACCACCCAATGGGTTGGCAAGATGCCTTTTGATTTTAATCAGTCTGGTCTTGATTATGCCTGTTTGAGTGGTCATAAATTAGGCGCATTAACGGGAACTGGAATTCTTTTGTCTAAAAGATGGCGAACTGATCGGCCGCTTATTTTTGGCGGTGGTCAAGAAAAGTCATTGCGTGGGGGAACTCAGAATTATTTAGGTGTTGAGTCATTAGCAGTAGCGATCGATTATATTCAAAACCATGTTATGAATAAAAATCTGGCCGACATAAAAAATCAGTTTGAGATTAAATTATGGCAATCGTATCGCGATATTCTTATCTTTGGAAAAGAAGTTCCAAGGTTGGCCAATACCACCATGCTCGCCCTTCCTGGAATCCATGGTCAAGCAGTCCAAATAGAATTGGAAAGCCAAGATATTTTTGTCACAACTTCTTCGGCTTGCGGAGACAACGATCCCTCCACTTCAAATGTTCTTAAAGCGATGGGAATCGATGATTCTATCGGACGAGGAGCAGTAAGAATAAGTGTCAATCCTTGGATGAAAGATGAAGAGATGGCCAGCACTTATGAAGAAATTTTTAGGTCTTTGTGTAAATCGTTTCAAAAACTTAGTCGAATCAGTCATTTCACAATGGAAAACAAGACGATGGAGTTAAAACATTGAAAATTTATTTTTTCTTTATCTTTATTTTTTTATGGAGTGTTACCAACACTTGTTCGCATCAACCTGCACTGCTTAGTGATCATTCAAAACCTGGACATTTTAGACTCTACTCACAACCGGAAGAACCAAAATTAGAAGACCTTCCACAGCACATTAAAAGAATTGTGATCGTTGGTACCAATGATTTTCATGGCAATTTAGATGAAACTATCGAAAACGCTGAACTCCTTGATGGAACGACAAGAGAGATTAAAATTGGCGGAGCAGAATACATCTCTAGTTATTTTTCTATTCTCAGAAAAAAGTTTCCTAATCAAGTGTTACTCACTGATGCGGGGGATATTTTTCAAGGAACTTTGGTTTCTAATAACGTCAAAGGCGAATCCGTTATCGAGTTTTATAATTATTTAAATTACGATGCCCTGACGATTGGTAATCATGAATTTGATTATGGTCCTTTCAACCCCAAAGATCGAAATAATTATGCAAGAATCGTTTCCAGGGATAACGAAGACCCTCAAGGTGCACTAAAATTTTTGACCAAAAAAAGTAAAGCGCCTTTTGTTGCCACCAATATCTATGACATTATTCAAGGACAACCAATCAAATGGGATGGCGTGGTCACCAGTTATATTAAAAAAATCAATGGCATCAATGTGGGAATTTTAGGTGCAACCACTATTGAAACTCCCGATCGGACCATTCGCCCAAATGTGCGAGGACTTAATTTTCAAAATATCACCGACGCTGTTTTACTCCATAGTGAGAAATTAAAAAAATCGGGAGCCCAAATTGTCATTTTGATTGCTCATGCTGGGGGTTTTTGTGGAAGAGATTTTTCTAAAACCACCAAGTTACCCATCGAAAAAGTTAATTTTACTCCTCAAGATTATTCTCTATGTGAACCTAATGAAGAAATTTTTAAAGTCGCTCAAACGATTGGTCCTCGTTATCTCGATGGAATCGTGGCGGGACATACCCATTCAAAAATCGCCAACTTCATCAACGGAGTCCCCATTATTCAAAGCTTTTCTGATGGTAAATTCTTTGGACGATTCGATCTTTTTTTTGACACCAAAGAAAACAAACTACTACGAGAAAAAACTTTTATTTATCAACCAGTTAAAGTTTGCCAAACATTTTTTCGCTCTTCCGAAGATTGTTACACTAAAGACAATAGCATGGACCACACTGAGTTAAGGATCGCCCGTTTTTTAGGTGAAGAGGTTAAGCCGGATGAAAAAGTAACAAAGATTCTTAAACCTTACAGAGATAAAGTTTCTAAATTAAAAAATGAAAAACTGATCGAAATTGGCGAAGCACTTTTACATGACCGCTACAATGAAAGTGCCCTTGGAAATTTGATTACTGATGGCATGAGACATGTGGCGCAAACTCAAATTGCCATGACCAATGCTGGTGGAATAAGAAGCTCACTTAATAGCGGGATCATAACTTATGAACTCTTATTCAAAGTTATTCCCTTTAATAATTATTTAATCCGCATGAATCTTAAAGGCGAAGAACTTAAACGTTTAGTTCAGATCGCCACCTCGGGACATGACGCCGGACTTGGATATTTTTCAGGATTAAAAATTTATTTAAATGAAAAACTGGCATCCAAGCAATCTGTTGATCTCAACCAAAATGGTGTTTTAGAAAAATGGGAAAATAATCGTTTGGCGAGTATCACCTTGGAAAACGGCGAATTGATTGAAGATGAAAAAGACTATTCATTCGTCACTAATACATACGTTGGGGAAACAGGAGGAGATGGTTATGGCCATGTGTTTGACCTTATCCCGATGACTAAAAAAATTATTGATTATGAAAATACTTATCGTGATGCCGTCGCAACATATCTAAAAGATCTGGCGAAAAAATCACAACTTTTAAATACGACGCAAAAACCGTATTGGACTATGGATCAAAGTCGTGTCATTTTTCAGTAAAAATTTAAAGTTTCAAGACCAAGATTATTTAGAGATCTGTTTGGCCTTAGCAGAAAAAGCGGCAGGACATACTTCTCCCAATCCGATGGTCGGCGCGGTCCTGGTCAAAAATCAAAAAATTATAGGCCAAGGATTTCATGCTAAGGCGGGCCAGGATCATGCTGAAGTTGCTGCCTTTAAAAATGCCTCAGATGATGTCGCCAATGCCGTCCTCTATTGTAGTCTAGAGCCTTGTTGTCATACTCATAAAAAAACTCCTCCTTGCACCCAATTGATTTTAGAAAAAAAAATTTCGAAAGTTGTTTATATTAATGATGACCCTAATCCTCAAGTGAGTGGGAATGGCGTCAAAATTCTAAGCTCTCATGGTGTGCAAGTAACAAAAACTTCAAATGTTCAATTACAAAAAAAAGAAAAAAATTTAAATAAAGTTTTTTATACTAATCAGTTAAAAAAAAGACCATATTACCATCTTAAATGGGCACAAACCGCCAATGGTATGTTGTGTGATCTTTCGCAAAAACAAAAATGGATCAGTGGAAAAGAAGCACAACTTAAAACTCATCACCTTCGTGGTCTTTATGACGGAATTCTCATTGGACTAAATACTGCCTTGATTGATCGACCTCAGCTCAATGTTCGATTGGGATTGGAAAACCTCTATCCTAATCCCAGACCCATTATCTTAGGTAAAAAAGAAAAACTTCCCCCTGATCACCCACTGTTGGCGAAAAATCCTTTATTTTATGCTGGGGAATTAGCTGATCTAAGTGATTTTTTAATATCTCAAAATATTTCTTCAGTCCTGGTGGAAGGAGGCGCTAAAACGTTAGCAAAATTTTTGGAAACTAATCTGTTTGACGAAATCGATTTTTTTCAAAGTTCATTCAATTTTAATCAAGGCCTGACGATTAAGCAGTTTTTTTCAAAAACCAACAATACTATTTTCTCACAAATTTTGTTCGAACAATCTCCTCTAGGTGATGATCTAAATTTTCATTTTCAAAAAGAGCTATAAACAAATCATTTCATTTTTTTCATTACAAGTAACACTCAACCCTTTTTGACAAAACCCAACGGGATTATGATGAAAACATAAAGCCGAAAGTTCTTCTTCGCTCCATTGGTAGCCTCGCAAGCAAGCTGGTTGATTTTTTTGTCCACATCGATCAATCCCACAATATTTATTGGCCATTTTTTTACATCCATTGCCTAAAACTTCATAAAAGCCTTCAGCACAACGATGACAAAGATTGGCAGAAACTTCTTCGCATTTTTCATTAACTTGGTGGCACAGATTTCCTGATTTAATGACTAGATTTTGAGTCATTTCAGTCGACGTTAAAGAAAAATATTTTTTTTCATCGACTAACGGAATTAGTCCTTGTTTGGCCCATGAGGCCTTGGCAAATCTTTTGGCGATCTGTTGGTCACTTTTTTTTACCAGATTAAAAACCACTCCATCTATTGTTAGATCATTTTTTTCACCCAGTTTAACTTGTTTAATATTGTCATAACTTGGACCGTCCGCTGCATAGTTTTGATCACAAGCCTTGGTGGTGTGAATCAATTTTAATATTCCTTTAAGTTTTTTACTTGTAAAAGGCACGCGATAATACAAACAACTACGAAAACGATTCAAGTCATGATTAAGGAATTCTAACTCCGCAATCCATAACCACATCCCTGGAGGGTTCACAATATCTTCATTCAATTTAACTTGAGGGTTCAGTTTGACAACATCAAAGGAGGAATTAAGGATGATAGGAAAGGAAGCGTACGCGTCGCTAAAAAAAAACATCAGTAAAAAAATAATTTTTTTCAAAATAATTCCCGCATACAACGAAATCCATATTCATATTTTTGGTGGTTATCCACATCAAAGTTTTCTACTTTTAAAAGACTTTTACTCTGACGCCAATGAATTTTATCTTCTGATAACAAAACATATTTACCTATTTCATTTAAAGGGTGATTGGCCTTCAAGTAAAAGCTAGAGGCCCGTACAGCTTGTGACAAATTGATTGGATGATAAACTATTTCTGGAATTCCCCCCATCACTTCAGCGACTGCCGACCAAGAAATCGTTTTATTGCTATGGTATAAATAAGGGGATTTCCCCACACATTCCTGCACATAAAAACGGTCACAAGGATTAATCACCGGTTGCTCGTTTTTATATGTCCAGTGAAATGGACCATTAATCACATAAGGCGGTTGTGTAATTGCTATATCCTCTGGATAGGCTGAAGCCGCTTGCAAAACATGGGCGCGCAATAATTTTTTTCCATGAAACGCACAGTATTGTTCCATCATCGTAAAAGTAAGTGATGTTGCGGTTTTTCCAAGATCTTTAGTGGGAACCAAAAATTTTTCATTAAACAAATCTTTTTCAATCGATACCCATTCTAAAACATCTCGATTGGTCACTAGGTATTGATCAACTAAAATTTTTCTTTGATGGTTATCCCAATGCCAAATATCTTTTTCTGTGTTTTTTTTATAGGCCTCACTAAAGGCGTATTTCCTTTCGGGTAAAAAGACTTCATGACAATTATTTTCAAACAAAAAAGTTTGCGAAAAATCTTTCTCTTTTGTTAATCGTAAAGTCACTTCGATGGCAGATAATGGCGTCGCCTCACCTAAATGCTTCGAGCGAAAGATTGGTTGATAAAATTGGCCTGATTTATAAGGAATAAATTCTATCGCTGAATTTGAAAATTTTTTAAATTGGTCTTTATCAAGTGCTTGTAAATAACATTGAAAAAAATAAGGATTACATTCCGTATAGGTGTCATCGACCACTGGGTTTTTTTCATACAAGCCTGAGCAGTTAATGTTGACTTGATTTCTTTCTTTTAACGATAAATGCTTCACACCTGATTGATATAACTGCCGATAGTAATCAGCAGCAGTCCATAAAATTTGGGCGGCTTGCATTTCATGAATTAACTCATTAGATTCTTTTTTTAAACGGACTTTCTCAAGGTAAATAGCGGAAATTAAAATAATCAGTGTTGAGGCGAATATTACCCGACGAAAATGCTTGGAAGAATGTTTTTTCATTATATTTTTCATAATATTTTCATAGTCTTTGGGATCTTAGTCGCAAGCTGCCTGTTTCGACAGCATTGTATGAAAAACGATATAATATTACCAATGACAAAAATAATTTCAGAAGGGATCACATCATGGATTTAACCTGGATTGAAGAGGCCAACAAGGAAACCCACGAACGCAATGAAACACTCTCGTTTGAAGAGTATATGGATTACTTTGAAAATCATGCCGCTCATGAAACTCGTCCTAACTGTCTTTATCTTAAAGATATGTTTGATTACTTTGGGAAAACCGAAAATAATACTTTCAAACTTTTTTTAACAGAATTCACTGACTCTCCACCTGTCTTTGGTCAAATTGAAGTGCAAAATAGTTTGTACCAAAACCTACTTAATTTTAGTGAAGAAGGCTCCAATAACAGATTACTATTACTGGTTGGCCCTAATGGTTCGGCCAAATCCACCATTATCAATAAAGTGATGAAAGGGGCCGAAGAGTATTCTAAAACTGATGAAGGTGCTCTCTACACCTTTAGTTGGATTTTCCCCATCGATACTTATGTCAAAGGCACACTCGGACTAGCGAACATGAATATGTCGAAGGCCTTATTGACTTATGCGCATTTAGAAGAAAAAGAAATTTCCGCGATTTTACCTTCTGAACTCAAAGATCATCCTCTGTTACTGATTCCACCTAAATATCGACAAGAATTAATTAATGAACGACTAAAAAAGTCACCCGAGCGGTTAAGCTCGATTCAAAAATCATCTCTTTTTCATAGTGATATTACCAAACGAAATCGCATGATCTATGACACCCTGTTAAAAAGTTACAAAGGTGATCATAAAGAAGTTCTCAAACATATTCGGGTGGAAAGATTTTTTATCAGTAAACGTTACTCCAATGGTGCGGTCACCATCGAACCGCAAATGCATGTGGATGCAAATATGCAACAAATTACCATGGATAAACGACTGGCATCTTTGCCACCAAGCTTACAATCGCTCAATCTTTTTAATATGTCGGGTGAAGTGATCCTCGCCAATCGAGGAATTTTAGAATTTTCCGATTTGTTAAAACGTCCCCTCGATGCCTTTAAGTATTTACTGATGACCATGGAAACTCAGCGAATCAATCTTCGCGGAATTCTTACGGAACTAGACATTTTTTTTGTCGGTAGCTCTAATGAAATCCATCTCACCGCCTTTAAACAACACCCAGACTTTAACTCATTTAAAGGACGGATCAATTTTATTCGAGTGCCCTATTTACTCAATGCTCGTTATGAAGAAAAAATTTATCTCGATCAAGTCAGCCGCTTAAAAGACGTTTGTCATTTTGAACCGCATGCACTAGAGACTCTTTGTCTTTTTGCAGTCCTGACAAGGCTTAGACCAAGCTTGGAAAAAAATTATGAAAATAAACAAATCGGAAAAATGATCAGTACTTTTAATCCATTGGAAAAGGCGTTGTATATTGCCGATCAAGTTATTCCTGATCGATTTAAAAGTGAAGAACGTCGACTGCTTAAGGCGCATTTCCGTGAAGTGGAAAAAGAATTTGATTACGATAATTTGTATGAAGGAAAATTTGGCATGAGTCCCAGATTGGTCAAACAAATTGTTTACGACATTGCCTCCAAAGCCAAGTATGCAACATTCATTGAAGTGCTCGAATATCTAGACGATTTTATCGAAATGAAAAACGAGCACGATTTTCTCAATATTCCACCACAAAATGATTTTAATAATCCTAAACGATTTAATGATCTGATACGTGGACATTTGCTCAATATTTTAGATGAGCAAGTAAGAGACTGCTTAGGGTTGGTCGACGAACGCAGTTATGAGGCCCATATTCAGCGCTATATTCAAAGTATTACTTCCTTGATGAAAAATGAAAAACTTAAAAATCAAGTCACCGGAAAATTTGAAGACCCCGATGAATATTTTATCAATGAATTTGAAACGAGTTTAAATCTCCAAGAAGAAACAGCGATCTTTCGTTCTAACACCATCAGCTCTCTTGGGGCATTTTCTCTCGATCATCCTGGGAAAAAGATTGTTTATACCGAGGTTTTTCCAGGCATTGTCAAAAAACTACAGGCCTCATTTCGTGAAGAACAAAAAAAACAAATTAAAAATCTCGCCAAACTTTTAGTCTTTTTTATTAAGGAAACCCAAGATCAAAAAGACGGTAAAGTTAATAAAACTGCCTCCCTGACCGAAGAAAATCGCCATACCATTTCTCAAATTCTGAATAACTTACAGAATAAATGGGGCTATTCGGCACACGGAGCTTTATCTCTATTTCAATACCTGATAAAAGAGCGCTATTAGTCGATCTTTTTTAAAAAGGTATTGTCAGTTTGAGTTATTCAAAACGTACTTATGGCGCCCAGGAGTATTTGGTTCAGCATCGCGTGATGGATGCTGATGAAGGCGAACGACTGGATAAATTTCTGATGAAATTTATGGGAACCTTAAGCCGCGAGTTTATCAAAAATAAAATTAAAAAAGGTGATATCACCATCGTCGGAAGACAATCTCCTCATCGCCCGAATACTAAAGTGCACTCAGGGGAAATGGTCCATATGCTGACGACTTATAAACAAGCGCACGAAGAAGAAATTTGGCGTGGAGAAGAAGTCAAATTGCAAACTATCCCGGAAGTCATTTTTGATAATGCAGAATTGATCGTCATCAATAAACCAGCTTTTATGAGCACCCATCCCACCGGTAGACACCTCTTTAACTGTGCTACCATTGCCGTTAAAGAAATCGTCCAAGCGCCTGTCTATGGTGTTCACCGCTTGGATCGTGAAACATCCGGCATTTTGATCATGGGGAAAACCGCCAAAGCCGCTGGAGACTTAGGCAATTCTTTCGAGTTTAAAAAGGCGAAAAAATGTTATTTTCTCATCGCTAAACTTAATGGCAAACCTGCTCCTGATTTTCCCTTTGTGGCGCATGAACGCTTACATCGAACCCAAGCACTCAAAGGTAGACTCTATACTTTGCATTTCCCTCAAGACAGCACCGAAGGGAAAAATGCTAAAACCGCTTTTGAACTATTGCACCAAGAAGGTGATTATGTTTTTGCTTTGGCGTTTCCTTTGACTGGTAGGCAACACCAAATCAGAGTGCATGGCATGGTTCATGGGTTAACTCTCTTAGGCGATAAACTTTATAGTGGAGATCGCGAACTTTTTGGGCGTTTTAAAGATGGCCTGGCGACTGAATCTGACCATGAGTTGATGGAAATTCCAAGGCAAGCTCTGCACGCTATGGCGCTCAAGATTAATCAGCACATGTTTATTAGTTCGTTTCCCAAAGATCTAATCACGTGGTCGAAAGAAAAATTAAATTTTGATTTAAACAGCTTAAAAGAAAAAACCCAGGAAATTATTGCAGCAAAGTTTGCAGAAAATTCTTAACTCCCAAAACACCATAATTTTCCGCACCCTTGAGAATTGTTTTAGGCTTATAAGTCATGCGATCTAAATATTTTTCAATATTACTCACACCCACTGAATTTTTAAAATACTGAAACATGGATTCATCATTCAAAGCATCACCAAAATAAAGGCAGTTGTTGGGGACGATGCCAGGACGGTACTGCTCTAAAAAATGCACCACCGCCTTAAATTTTGAAACCTCACCTTTCCAAAAATTAAGATGCACATTCGAAGCCGAATAATGACATTTTTCATCTCGCAAAATTTGCATTAACTCATCTAGCTCCACTTCCGTCATCTGACCAATCTCGGCGGCTTGATCAGTGCGTCTTCCATAAGAATCAGCAGATAAATACTTTCCAAGTTTTGATTGAGAAATTTCCATCGCAACATCATGAAGAGCATCGATCTCACTTTCATCTACTAAAAATTCTTCTTTAATATGACCTTTACCATCGCGATAAACGATCACTCCACCACCTTCCATAATGGCAGTATTTATTGGAAAATGAGTGAGGAAAAAATGGCCCCAAGATAATGAGCGACCAGAAACGATCACAAACTCCAAACCTTTTTGCAAAGTCTGATCAATCACATCGATCAATTCTGTACCCACGTTGCCATTTGGCAACGTGAGCGTTCCATCAAAATCACTAAAAATTATTTTAGGAATCAAACATTTTCTACTTTATTAAAAGGGATAAGATAAGCCGACGAGTAATCCGGTAAAACTATTTTTAAGACCAACTTGTAACTCAATATTTGAGGCCAAATGATCAAAACCTTCAAAAGGAAGATTACCGGTAATCCCTAAATTGGTGCTCACTTCCGTTTTGAATGTATTGGTGTCTCCATGCAAATTTAAACCCACTGGCAAAGAAACAAATGGATAAGCTTCATAACCCCAAAAATTAAATCCCTTGGAGACATTAGGTGCTGCTAAAAGCCTGGTGCGAGAAAGACCTTGCTCTTTTCCCGTGCCAAAAGTGGTTTTTACCGAAAAGCGCGGTTGATTCATATAATCCGGAAAAATTTCATAATCGGTGGCGACAAAAGCGCGTGTTTCAGAATTATCTGCACCCGAAAGACCGGCCCCTACTTCTGCAATAAATTTAGGAAAAAATTTCTGGGTAAAACGTAACTGTAAACCAACACCACCACCGTCTCCCGAGAAATCACTGGTCAATTCACTCGAGATAACTTTAGATTTTTGAGTCAAAGGAAAAGCCGAATAACCAGTTCCGTAGGCAAAAGCCGAAGAAGATAAAACGATAGATAGCAAAAGCAAAAATGCCAACAGATGTTTTTTCATTTTTTAAGTTCCTTTTAAAAAGTTTAAGCAGAAGGGGGCCATTGTAAGAAAAGCGCTGGTATTAGGCAAATCTCAGAGCGCTAAAAGCTTTAAATTTGTGATTTTATCCACAAACTACGCGCCGCACTCGTTCATACAAATTGACGTTCTGCTTAGCAAAACTTATAAATTCTAGACGTTAAAAAACAACTCAATCAATTTATGGTGGCCGTAGTTCAGTTGGTAGAGCAGCAGATTGTGGTTCTGTTTGTCGCGGGTTCAATCCCCGTCGGCCACCCCATTATAATATAAGGAAACTCTTAAATATGAATTTAGAAACAATATTGTTCCTAATAGGTGGCTTGGTGTTTCTGGTTATCGGAGGGGAACTGCTGGTTCGAGGTGCCTCGCGACTTGCCTCCGCTCTCGGTGTTGCTCCTATCGTTATTGGTTTAACAGTAGTGGCTTTTGGCACAAGCACTCCTGAACTTGCTGTGTCTTTAAAGGCCGCTTTGGCTGGTAATGCAGATATATCTATATCGAATGTAGTAGGTAGTAATATCTTTAACGTTCTATTCATTTTAGGAGTTTCGGCCTTAATTAGCCCACTCATTATTCACTCACAAATGATCGCTCGTGAAGTCCCTATCATGATTGCCACTTCCATTTTACTTGCCCTTTTCTCGATTGGAGGAACAATTCAGCGCTGGGAAGGAATGGTTCTCTTTGCAGGCATTATTTTTTATACCACTTGGCTCGTTCTTGAAGCTAAAAAGAAAAGAAGTGAAAACCTAGAGCTTGAAAGAGAATCTGAACAAGAGTATGGGAGTCTAAAAACTGAAAAAAAACCTTTGGCCTTATCCATTGCTTTTATTGTTATTGGATTGGGCGTGGTTATGTTGGGTGCTGACTGGCTGGTAGATGGTGCCGTGACTCTCGCCAAAACTCTTGGGGTAAGTGACACAGTCATTGGTCTTACAATTGTTGCGGCAGGCACCTCGCTTCCTGAAGTAGTTGCTTCAATTATGGCAACCATTAAAGGAGAACGAGACATAGCTGTTGGCAACGTTGTTGGTAGTAATATTTATAACATACTAGCGATTGTAGGAATTTCTGGCACCATCGTCCCAGGCGGCTTGGCGGTTAATACGACGATGATGAATTTTGATATTCCTGTCATGGTTGGAGTTGCACTTATCTGTTGGCCATTTTTTAAAACAGGTAACCGCATTTCAAGGTTTGAGGGAGTTATCTTTCTTGCAGCTTATATTGCTTATACTGGATATCTTATCACCCAAGCTGCTTAAAGCATTATATAGCGGCACTGGCGCGAACTTAGCGCTTTTAAAAAATGATTAGATCAAACGTCACTATAAAACTTAATTT
>JBIKWR010000144.1:0-8117 GCA_044356225.1 Bacteriovoracaceae bacterium
AAGTTGATGATCCATT
Organism: Bacteriovoracaceae bacterium; assembly: GCA_044356225.1. Lineage (GTDB taxonomy): Bacteria > Bdellovibrionota > Bacteriovoracia > Bacteriovoracales > Bacteriovoracaceae > JBIKWR01. The sequence continues at coordinate 17 of JBIKWR010000144.1, forward strand.
GATGAAATTTAAATATAGGAATTCGGTCTTGAACTCCGGCGATTTGTGCTTCGTAACCCATCACTCCTTCGAGTTTTAAAAAAGGTGAATTTTTTATTAAGGCCAAGATTTTTTCCAAGGCATCTTTATTCTGATGATGAAGGGAGGATCGATGCACGCCGAAATGTAAAAAAGGTAAACGCCATGAAAGATCAATATCCAAACAAATAGGAATGGGTATTTGATATTCTCTTCCCACTTTTTCGATCACTTGGAGATGCTCGGGCAAATCGGCAATGAGGACAATAGACTTGCCCTTTTTTATCCAATCAGCACATTTTTTAATGGAAGAAATTTGCAGTGAAGGATAGGCCACTAAGATATCATCAAGGCCATGAGCACATAAAAAGTTGGCCTCTTCCAGGCTGTAACACAGAAGTCCTTTGATCCCAGGAAACAACAGAATCTCTTTTATCAAATCCACAGATCGAATGGATTTCGTCGCCAATCGCAACGGAAGTGGATTTGCCACTTTGATGAGATTTATAATATTTTTTTTAAAGGCCTCTTGATCAAGAAAAAGGGCCGGTAATGGTATCGATAAGTCATTCATCTCAAGATAAAATCAATTATCAAAACGGGTGTCAAATTGACGATCAAAGGTTCTGCGTGTAGTTTTTTTCTTTATCTCTTTTTTAAGGATTTTAAACCGTGGATGGAATTTGGAGCGAGTGGCTACACCTGTTAACCCGTTGGGCCCATATTATTTTTGGCATCGCCTGGATTGGATCTTCTTTTTTCTTTGTTTGGTTAGAAAATAATTTAGAACCACCTGCGACTAATGATCCAAACGCCCATAAAAAATTTGGATCTATTTGGATGGTTCACGGTGGCGGATTTTATCAAATGGAGAAAAAAAAATTAGGTCCAGGAGAAATACCGTCAACTCTTCATTGGTTTAAATGGGAGGCCACCGCCGCGCTGATTTCTGGATTATTTTTATTAGGACTTATTTATTACTCCGGCCAAGGAGTTTTTTTATTAGATGAAAATGTTGCTAACATCACTTTTCATATGGGTGTCTTGATCAGCATCAGCGTGATCGTTATCAGTTGGTTGATTTATGATTTTATCTGGGCATCATCGCTTGGGGAAAAAGGATTTTTACCTCACGCTCTCACCATTTTACTTTTGATTGGAATCGCTTATGGCCTAAGCCAAGTGTTTAGTGGTCGCGCGGCTTATATTCATGTGGGTACTTGTATTGGTACCTGGATGGTTTTGAGTGTGTGGAAACGAATTGTTCCTGCCCAAAACTATATGATCCACTGTGCACAAACCGGAGAAGAATGGAATCCGCAATTATCAAAAAAGGCCAAACAGCGTTCCTTTCATAATAATTATTTCACCCTGCCTTTAATTTTTATTATGATTAGTAATCATTTTCCCATCACCTATGGCCATCATCTCAACTGGGTCTTGTTGTTAGTGATTTCCTTAGGCAGTGTATTTGTCCGTCACTTTTTTAACATTCGCCATAAAAAAGATCGCACCATGGCGTGGATTTGGATGCCGGCTCTTCTTTGTTTAATGGTCGCCATGATGATCACTACCTCTGAGTATCAAAGCGAAATATTGGATAAAGAACATCACCAGTCCCTCATTCAAGCTAATTTGGAAAATCCTGCAAAGATGATCGATCAAGGCTCAGTAATTTCGACTCCTCCCACGCTCAATGAATTTGGCAGTATTACAGGGGTCGTGACTTATTCTCAAAAAGTCATTCCTAAAACGCTCACCCTTCCATCCTCCTGTGCCAAGATGCACCAAGGGCCAGTGCTCGATAATTCGCTTTTGGTTAAAGACCAAAAACTACAAAATGCTTTTGTGCAGATTGCTCATGACTTTCAGCGAGAGTTTCCCATTCCACCACAAGAAGTGGTGCTCGACCAAAAAGGCTGTATATATAATCCACGGGTCATTGGAGTGATGATTGGTCAAACCGTTACCTTTGTTAACAGTGATCCTGTTTTTCATAACGTCAAGGCGAACACGGAACTCAACACGACATTTAACTTGGCGATGCCTAAACAAAATCAACGCATCAGTAAAGTTTTCAAAAGCGAAGAAATGACCGTCCATGCAAAATGCTCAGTTCATCCTTGGATGAGTGCTCATATTGGTGTGGTCAATCATCCTTATTTTGCGGTTACCGATCAGCAAGGAAGTTTTGAAATAACTCAAGTTCCGGTGGGCGAGTATTCTTTTAAAATTTGGCATGAAGTTCTGGGAGAAAAAATCATGCCTGTAAAAGTTGGGCCAAACCAAGTGGTTCAGCTCACGATTGATTATTAATTAAATGAGGGCCGAAATTTCTTTATCAAATTTTTTGTAACAACGATTTTTTTCATAATCATCATTCTTGGAGTGGCAATTTTGTACAACTTTGGTATGGGTATCAAAACACTTTTTCCAAAAACTTTGATTTTCACTTTTAAAGACTTTTCTAATTTGTGCTGTCATCAGGTTTAAATTAAACTCTTTTTCTAATTCTGTTTCTCCACCTTCCGAACGTTTGGCATATTTTAGATAAATATCTAATAATTTATTATCAAAAGACTCACTAAAAAGAATTTCTTTACCAATCTCTTCTGACTTGGCCGCTGTTTTACGAGATTGTCTTTGTTCTACAAATTCTGAAATTTCTTTTTCCGCTAAAAAATCATAATGATTTTTTAAAACTTTGCGACCAATAAAGGCGACACATCGTTTTCGACTCTCAAGGATAAGTTGTCGTTTTTTATTATCAACTTTATTTGTTTGCGCATTCACATTTGAAAAATTGGGAAGTGATACCGCAAGAATAAAAATCCATAAAATCATAGAAACATTTTTTAAATTAGTCATTTTTAGCTCCTGTTCGAAAATTTGTTTAAAACTTAAGCAAACAAGATGCAGAATAAATGCCAAAATTGAAGGCCCAATATTTAGTTAAGAGGCTGTATCTAAAGCGTGTTTACAGTTGAGTTTTAGGCATATGTCAAAAATCTAGACAATTCTGCGTGTCTTTCCCACGAATTGACTCATATTAAATGACACCTAAGAGCGCAAAAAAATTAGACAAATGGGTGGGATTAATTTGATTTAAAGCCCCGTTGACTCATCATCAAGTTTATCAAATCATTTTTCACTAATACTAATGAAGAAGATAAAAACGAAACAATTTTTAACCAAGATTTTTTCAACTTTCAGTTTTCTGAATTAAGAAAATTTTTCTTACTACTGTTGGCAAACTTTTGCTTCAATCGTATAGCGGTGATGATCATTACCAGAGTTTCCAGTATGCAAAGATTGAACTTGAAAAATTTGCCCTCTTATCCCATTAATATTGGGGTAATTAGTAGTGCTCCCACCTGAATTACTTGTGCTGCGGTAGATGCAATATTCAAAATTTCCACCATTAAAATTGGGGGGCAAATAGCTAGCGCAGCTCTGGCGATTTTGATCTCTTCTCGTGCAACCTGCATTTGAAGCTGAACAGGCAAGATCCACATGCCTGGTCACCAACATGACTTGATTTAAACTTTGATCATGAACTGAAATAAATCCACCATCATCAAAAAAATAATTTATGCGAAAGCCACAAGCTTTAAAAGGCAAGGTAAAACTTTCACTTTGCAAATCGCTCATGTTCGCTGGAGAACTTGCCTGATTGTGACGAAAATTTTTTACTTCATACCAGTTTCCTTTAGCGTATGGGTTATTGATTCCCAACCATTCAGTTCCATTACAAACTTCCATTTCCGCTAAATCGGTATTAAAAGACATCACTCCTTTTAAATTATTATCACATGGCGGTGGGGCGGCAGTTGTGTGGGTATTGGGCATACACTTATTCAGTGACTGATTATAAAATCCATGCGGTTCACAGGCCTTTTGTAATAAGGCAAGAGAAGCATCACTTAATCCTGACTGACATTCAGTTAATTGATTAGCGGCATCTCTTATTCCAAAGATCAGGGTGCGAATTTTCTTTTCATCGCCTCCTAAATTTTGGGAGCCTGATACTTTAACCAATGTTTCAATCACAAAAGGTCCAAGCAAGCTTTCTATCGTTGGGTTATTAGGGTCATAATGCTTTAACTGGACACTGATGACGTTTAGCTGACCAAATTTTTGATCCTGAACGACAATTTTACTTTCAGAAGTGGTAACTGGATCTACTTGGACAATATCAAGATGTTTATGATCATCAATGGCAATTCCTTCAACTGATTTTAAACAAGATGCGGGAACAGATAAGGTTTTTCGAATGATCTGTCCTAAGTCTTGAAGGTCTGAATCGGAATTCGCTTTTTTGCTAATTTTGGCCTGAGATTTTGAAATTTCCATGACCGCCAAAGATAAGACACTCACCATCCCCATCGCCATGATGATTTGCAGCAGGGAAAATCCTCTGGAATTTTTTAACATAAACGTACCACCTAATTTTTGATCTATGATTATCGATATATACCAGCACTGGAAATCTCAACCAGTACCGCTATACTATAAAACTACTTGAGTTATTTAAGTGCTGACATTTTTGTCCTGATAAAATTCAACAAATGGAGTCTTTTTTTTGTTTTTGAGTAATAGAAGTTTCAAAAAATCAGACAAAGTGAAAAAAAAAGATTAAATATTCATCCAGATGTCTCAGATAAAAACTATCCTTTCAGGACCGCTGGTTTCTCAACTCCAACAGCTCTTTCAATTGGGAAAAAGAATCCAAAAACAATCTCCTCCTGGCCTTGTGGATGTAGAGACTTTTTGCCAACTTTACCGCCAAACTCTAGTACCTGAATTGCAAAAACAGACTCATCAATTATCACATTTAAAACATCATTTTGATGAACGACTTTTTCATGCCCTGATGGCACTGGTGGAAAGAGTGCTTGATTTAGGGGTGGATGAATCAGAATTTTTAGTGACCAAAATTGACCTGGGTACGGCGGTCAGAAAATTTCCGCTGCATTTTATTTTACACAATCTGCGTTCCGCTTTTAACATTGGCTCCATCATGCGTATGGCGGATGCCCTGGGGGTGGAGTCCCTGATTTTTTCTGGTTACACTCCCGATCCAAATCATCAAAAAGTCAAAAAAACATCGTTGGGATCGGAACTTACGACTCCATGGCAACAGGTAGCTGATCTGAATTTTTTTCTTGATCAAATAAAAAATCAAGGGCATCAAATTATTGCCTTAGAGACCGCAGGCAAAAGCCTTTCGTTACCGGAGTTTCAACCTCTTTCACAAACTCACTATTATTGTTTTTTAGGCAATGAACGTTTTGGTTTGGAGGGATCTATTCTTCGGCAGTGTCATCATCTGATTTCGATCCCTATGTATGGCAAAAAAAATTCTTTGAATGTGGCGCAGGCAGCAGCGGTTTTTGCTTATGACTTTTCCTCAAAGTCACAACGCATTTTATAACTGCGATTTTGATAATGAAAAAACCCCAGTGAACCATAAATGCGAAAATCAAAAGTATTGAGTTCTTCATCTTGAATTTGCTCCGTCGGTTTCATGATTTTTCTTTGAGCAAAAGATTCAAACCAAACCGCATCCATAAAAAATTTTATTTCTTTCGTCTGCTGACTTTGAGTATAAGTTAAAAGCAGTGGTGTTTTGCCATTTTCAACTAGGCCATCCACTTTCAATTGCCACTTTTCAAAAGGCGATTGGGACAAAAAGGCTTTTTCTGGCCGGCATTCCACCACTACCGCCTTAATATTTAACGATGTGATTGAGATAAGAGCAAACATAACAAGGATTTTCATCAAAAGTTTTCGGACAATGGCGATTTTTCTTAATTCCAAGCTTGAATCTGACAATTTGCTATTCACCCTTTGCCTGTCTTTGTCCTATAATAAAACTCAGTTACTAAATTTTTTTTAAAAAAAAGGTCAGCGAGATTGAAAATTGGTTTTGATGCTAAACGCGCCTACAGCAATTCCACCGGACTTGGCACTTATAGTCGATTGCTACTTGACCATCTAGGAAAATATTTCCCTCAGCACCAATATTTTTTGTTTTCTCCTAAATCGCATTCAACAATATGGCCGCTGCATAATACTTCCCCCTTTAGCACCATCAGCAATAAAACTTTTTGGCCAGACTCTTTATGGCGCAGCTTTTTTCTCTCCTCTCAAATCAAAAATCTTAAGCTCGATCTTTTTCATGGCCTCTCTCATGAAATTCCTCTGGGCCTTAAACCACAAAAAATTAAAACCGTCGTCACCATTCACGATCTCATTTATCTGACACATCCTCATCTTTTTCCTTGGATTGACCGCAAAATTTATGATGCGAAATTTCGCCATAGTTGTCGGCAGGCAGATCAAATCATCGCCGTCAGTGAATTCACCAAACTGCAAATTGCCACCCATTTTAAAACTCCGGAAAAAAAAATCCACGTAATCTATCAAGCGATTGATGATCATTACTTTTTGCCACCAACTAACGCTGAAATAGAGCAGATTAAACAAAAGTATCTGCTGCCTGCCAGTTATCTTTTTTATGCTGGAACGCTGAATGAAAGAAAAAATGCTTTAGTTATCTTAAAAGCCTTAAAACTCATGGCACCAATAGATCGCCCTTCTCTGTTGTTGGCCGGCAGTGGCAAAGAGTACAAAAAAAAGTGTCAGCAGTTTGTCGTCGAAAACCAGCTTGAATCTTGGGTGAAGTTTTTAGGTTTTGTCCCTGATCATGAGCTAAAAACACTTTATCATTTGGCAAAAGTTTTTATTTATCCTTCACAAGTCGAAGGTTTTGGGTTGCCCATTGTGGAGGCGCAAGCCCAAGGCACGCCAGTGATCACCAGTCATGGAGGTTGTTTTGCCGAGGCGGGCGGAGATCATTCCATAAAAATAGATCCTAATAATCCTCACGACTTAAAAGAAAAAATTGATACTCTTTTTCAAGATACCCAAATTTATCAATCGCTCAAAGCACCATCGCTTTTGCATGCTCAAAAATTTCACGGTGAAAATCAGGCGCAAAAGCTGATAAAATTCTATTCCCAACTTTAAGACTCAAGGTTAGAGTTTCACCAATTTTGACCAATCAAATTGCATTCCAATGGAGGGATCTATGAAGTTTTTAACTCTTTTACTTTTATCATTTTTGTTTTCCGTTTTGGCCTTGGCCGATTCCAACACCTTCTTGTCCCAATACACCACGCGCTTTCCCGCATTAGGTGAGACCTTTACTTTAGAATCATGTTTTGAACACACCAAAGCGTTGGCGAGCAAAATGGAACAAAACACCAAGGGCCAAATAGCGATCATCGATTACACTTGTCACACTTCAACCTTAGGTTCGCCTTTGATTTATCCAGAAATTCGTTACATGGCGAAAATGGGTTATAATCTCGAAATTTACACTCATGATTATGCGTTAATAGAAAGTTGCCAGATGGAACTGGGAAGTGTTGTTCAGCGCTATCGGATGGCAGGTTTTTACATTCTCGATTATGGATGTCGTTTGGCCCATGAAAAAGCAACCGCCGCACAATTAGCGGTCATTGCATTTAACAATGAAAGTAGGAGCCTGAAACAACTCTCTTCTGCTGTTCAATTTTCGTCGGAACTTTCTTGCGACACTTGGATCGAGGAATTTCATACTGCTTTAATTCAATCAGGCCAATTCGCTATTCGCTCATTTTGTCAAAAACAAAAAAGTTGGAATGGTAAAGAAACATCGTTTGCTCCTGTTATTTTTTACGCCACCCAACTAGGACGTAAAGTTAATTTAATCTATGGATCAAAATCTGAAAAAGCTTGTGGCAGCGATAGCGATTTTAACCCCGAAATTTTTCAACAAGCAAAATTGCCGATCTTAGGAACTTTTTGTCGAGAAGAACTGCAAAAAGACGGAAAAAAATCCTATCAATTAATGGTTCTTTATCTCGATTATTTATTAGAAAAACTCAAAACTTATAAAAGCTTGCCGGCCGCCACCAGCGAACAGTGTACCGAAAAAATGGAAAACGCTTTGGAAAAATTCACTTTATCAAAACGAACAATTTTGTGGAATTACTGTTCACCTAATGAAAAACACTTTTTGTTTAACATCCACTTT
>JBIKWR010000020.1:0-27416 GCA_044356225.1 Bacteriovoracaceae bacterium
GCCGATTTAGATCGTGGTTTTGCTCTCATTCGTCAGCTCTTTACCTCCTTAGAAATAAATCCTGAAACTTTTAATTATGCAAAGAAGGCGAATGATTCAACCATCGAGTTTATAAGATCTGTTAAATCAGTTCGCAAGTTTTTTGATCAATTTTTAAAAAATTGTTCAGCTGAGTTAATCGAATCATTAATGACCAGTTATTTTGTTTGTGCCATTATTGATCAATTCCCTTGGAAATCAGACACCATTAAACAAAAAGCCTCTTTGGGAATCCTCCTCTGTGATATGAGTTTAGACTATCAAGATTTTATGGAGATTAAGAGAGTCGATAACAACAAAAATAAACTTCCCAAAAAAATTCTTGAACATCCACAAAATATGGTCAATCACTTACAAGCATGTAATGTACCCGTTTCACTTGAAACGATTACTCTCATTTTGCAACACCATGAAAAACAAGATGGTACTGGTTACCCCCATGGAATTAGTCATACCCATATCACTATTCTTTCAAGCATTCACATTATCACTCGATTATTTGTCAATCAGCTAATTGCTTGTCAATTCAACATGTCGGAAAAATCAAAAATTCTTAATTTAATAAATGAACAATATAACGAAGGAAATTTTAAAAAGGCCTTTCAGGGACTGCGCGATGTGGTTGCCAAAGAAGAACTGTAAAAAATAAATCCAGCTAAGCTAAGAAACCTTTATTGCTCGTTTAAGTTTTTCACCCGCCAAGATAATTTTTTGGCGATCAATCCCAGTGGCCAGTCCTAACCGATCAAAAAGTTCAATAACTTTTTCTGTTGCCACATTCCCGGTAGCACCTTGAGCATAAGGACACCCTCCAAGCCCACCAGTTGAGGAATCAAAACGAAATATTTTATAAGGAAGCGACGCTTGAATGTTTTCGATTGCTCTACCATAAGTATCGTGAAGGTGAAGAGCTAACTGGTTGGGTAAAAGAGTTTTAAGCAACTCTTCTAAGAGTGTGACCACTTGAGTAGGTTTACCTATGCCGATGGTATCACCTAAGGAAACTTCGTAAGCACCCATCGACAAAAATCGTTGTGATAATTCTTTAGTTTTCTTTAGGCTGACTTCACCTTCATAAGGACAGCCAAAAACACAGGATAAATATGAACGAATTTTCATCCCTGCATTGAGGGCCTTCTTCGCCACCAATTCATAGGTTTTAAATGATTCCTCAATACTGGAATTTATATTTTTAAGATTAAAAGTTTCTGAAACCGCCGAAAATAAAGCAATCTCTTTCACGCCGGCCGCCAAGGCCAATTCTAAGCCTTTCATATTGGGGACTAAACACGGAAAAGAAAGAGAACGATTTTTAAAGTGTTGGTAAAGTTCTTTGGTTTTTGCCATTTGCGGAACTTTATCTTCTCGAACAAAACTTCCTAGCTCAATGGTTCGTACTCCAGCAACAATTAAATCTTCAATAAATTCTATCTTTGTTTCCAGAGACGCCAGGCCTTTTTCATTTTGCAGACCATCTCTGGGGCCGACTTCGATTATTTCAATATGAGGACGATTTTCACTTTTCATTAAGACTCTGATTCAAAGTCCACTAACAATGTTTGACCTTCAACTAAGTCGCCTACTTTATATCGTAACTTTTTAATTTTACCGTTTTTTCCTGCTTTAATAGTATGCTCCATCTTCATCGCCTCCATGACGACTAAAGGCTCACCTTTTTTAATCGATTGTCCTTCCACTACAAAAATCTTTAGTATTTTTCCAGGCATGGGAGATAATGGTCCTAAATCAGCACCTGAATCAGACCCTAATGAATTTTGCAGGGAACTAACTTCTGCGACAAAGCCCGATATTTCTTGAGCAAAAATATGAAATCCATTTTTAACTTGATCTTTTTTTGTCTCTATAACTTGATTCTCGTTTTCAACTTTAACTCCGTCACTACTTTTAAATTGGTAGTTTTTTCCATTGAGTACAAAGTGTAATTCATTTTTCGATTGTTTCGATAACGTAATAGAAACAGCTCGACCATTCACTAAAAATTTTTTTACTTTTTCCATTAACAGTTCCTAAAATTTTGCAATTGTGTCCAACTAGTCTCTTTTTGATGCGAAATATTCTGAGAGGTATTTTTAGTTGTATGACCAGAATTTAAAAAATAACCGGCCAATAACCAAGCCATCTCTTGATCACTAATATCTGCTGATCCTAAGTCTTTTTCATTTTTTATGACAAAATCGGTATAAGTCTCTCCACGAGCAAAAGCCGGGTGGGCCACAACTTTTTTTAAATAATCTCGATTCGTTTTAAGGCCTAGTATTTTTGAATTATTTAACGCCACCACCATTCTGCGAATACAACTTTGCCGATCTCTATCCCAAACGATTAATTTTCCAATCATCGGATCATAATGAATAGTGACTTCATTGCCGGTCTCAAAACCACATTCCCAGCGGCTATTGACCATATTGGGCATTTCAAGTGTCGTAAATTTTCCGGTAACTGGTAAAAAATTATTATCGGGATCTTCTGCGTAAATGCGACATTCAATAGCATGTCCCTTTTGTTTGATATCTTCTTGTTTAAAGGGCAATTTTAAACCTGATGCCACCACAATTTGCCATTCGACTAAATCATGGCCAGTGACCATCTCAGTAATGGGATGCTCAACTTGAAGTCTGGTATTCATTTCTAAAAAATAAAATTGACCTTCAGAATAAATAAACTCAACCGTACCAGCTCCTTCATACTGAATATTTTTTGCCACTTTTACTGCCGTTTCACAAATGTCTTGGCGCAATTTATCTGACAAAGCAACGGAGGGTGTTTCTTCCACAATTTTTTGATGCCGTCTTTGAATTGAGCACTCTCTTTCAAAAAAGTGATAATGCCCACCATGTTGATCACTCATCACTTGCACTTCTATATGACGAGGTTTTTGAATATATTTTTCTAATAGAATTTTATCATTGCCAAAAGCATTCTGTGCTTCTCTCTTCGCCCCCGCTAAGGCTTCCAAAAAATCTGTGTCTTGATGGACAATTCGCATGCCCTTTCCACCACCACCGGCAGAGGCTTTGACCATCACCGGAAAACCAATCTTTTTTGCCTCCGATAGTAAAAAATCAGAGTCTTGATTTTCTCCGTGATAACCTGGAATTAATGGGACTTTAGATTTTTCCATCGCAATTTTGGAAGTAATTTTATCACCCATTATATTCATCGCCTCGGGAGAAGGACCAATAAAAATAACTCCCGCTTTTTTAACTTTACGACAGAACTCACTATTTTCTGAAAGGAATCCAAAACCTGGATGGATCGCCTGAATTTTATTTTCTAAAACTAACTGGATAATTTTATCTTGGTTAAGATAGGTCTCTTTTAATGTTCCACTGCCAAGGGAAAAAGCATAATCCGCTTGTTTCACATGGGGAAGAAACTGATCATCTTCCGCAAAGATGGAATAAACTTTTATTCCCAGAAGTCGACATGTTTTAATCACTCGACAAGCTATTTCTCCTCGATTGGCGACCAAGATGGAAGTAATCATTTTTGCCTTTTAAACTTATTCATAAAATTATGATTTACCAATGGGGTTTTCTTTTTTCTAAGAGGGCGATCATCCCCTCTTGGGCCTCAGGACTTATTCTTTTTTTACTGATCATTTCACAGGTTCGTTTTTGAACTTCTGTTGTGACATTACCCAGCACTTCTTTAATTAACTTCTTCGCTAGATGGGAGGCTTCCGGTGCCGCTGACAAAAACTCTTGTAACCGATCTTCGACTTCTAAATCTAACTGCTCACTGATCACAACTTTATGAATAAGTTGCATTCGAAGTGCAGTGGCAGGATTAAACTTCTCACCCGTTAAAAAATACGCCCGTCCAAAACTTTCACCAATTTTTTTTAAAACAAAAGGAGAAATAACCGCCGGAAGAAGTCCTAATTTAACTTCAGTGAATCCAATTTTTGCACTTTCCACACATATATTATAATCACAGACCGATAGTAAACCAGCTCCACCACCGAGGGCATGACCATTGATGCGTCCTAAAATAGGGACTGAGCATTGATCTATGGTTTGAAACATTAATGCCAAATTTTGACTATCTTTAAGATTATCTTCGTAAGAATAGTCCTTCATTTTTTTCATCCAATGAAGATCTGCTCCCGCACAAAAACTTGGGCCTTCGCCTGTTAACACCACTAATCGCTGGCCATTTTTTAATGAAAAATTGTGAAAAGCATTGGTTAACTCCTCAATCATCTGTTCATTGAAAGCATTATGCAATTCTGGGCGATTAAGTGTTACCCAATAAATTCCATTATTTTTTTCTTCAACTTTAATCAACTTATAATTTGGCATTTTCATTTCCTATTTCTTAAATCAAAACTACATCCTAAAAATACCGTACTTACTATCTGGAATGTCAGCATTGAGAGACGCCTTAATTGCCAAACCTAAAATATCTCTGGTTTGCGAAGGATCGATGACACCATCATCCCACAATCTGGCAGTGCTATAATAAGCGGAACCTTCTTTTTCATATTTTTCTAATATTGGTCGTTGAAATTCTTTAACTTCTTGTTCATTCATCAACGATTTTTTTTGATACTTAAGTCCATCTTGTCTGACGGTTGATAAAACATTCGCCGCTTGCTCTCCACCCATCACTGAAATTCTAGCGTTTGGCCACATCCATAAAAATCTAGGTGAAAATGCTCGTCCACACATGCCGTAATTTCCAGCACCGTAACTGCCTCCGATAATGACCGTAAACTTGGGAACTTTAACACAACTAACCGCCGTCACTAGTTTTGCACCGTCTTTGGCGATTCCTCCATTTTCATATTTTTTACCCACCATAAATCCGGTGATATTTTGCAAAAAAACTAAAGGAATTTTTCGCTGACCACACAGTTCTACAAAGTGTGCACCTTTGAGTGAGCTCTCGGAAAAAAGGATTCCATTATTGGCAATCAAACCCACTTCAATGCCATAGATTTTAGCAAAACCACAAACCAATGTTGATCCATACCTGGCCTTGAATTCATGAAATTCAGATCCATCAACGATTCTAGCTATGATTTCTTTGATATCGAAAGGTAGACGAACATCTTTGGAAACGATTCCAAAAATTTCTTCGCTGGGAAATTGAGGCAACTTAACTTCTTGTTGCAACCTTTTTTTCAGCCCATTTTTTTCTCCTGGAGAAGCATAATTGAGATGAGAAAATATGGAGCGAACAATTTGAAAAGCATGCTCTTCATTTTCCGCCAAGTGATCGGCAACACCACTTTTACTGGTATGCACTTCAGCTCCACCTAAATCTTCGGCCGTCACTTCTTCACCCGTTGCTGCTTTAACTAACGGTGGCCCACCTAAAAAAATAGTACCATTGCCTTTTACAATAACCGATTCATCACACATGGACGGAACGTATGCTCCACCAGCGGTACATGATCCTAAGACCACGGCAATTTGGGGAATTCCTTGTGCCGACATAATAGCTTGATTATAAAAAATCCGACCAAAATGCTCTTTATCCGGAAAAACTTCATCTTGCATGGGTAAATAAGCGCCACCAGAATCCACTAAATAAAGACATGGTAAAAAATTTTCTAGAGCTACTTCTTGTGCTCTTAAATGTTTTTTAATCGTAAGCGGAAAGTAGGTTCCTCCTTTTACCGTAGCATCATTGGCAATAATCAAAACCTCTTGGCCATGAATAAGTCCAATCCCAGTGACAATTCCAGCCGCCGGAACTTCGTCATCATAGAGCTGATTTGCCGCCAGAGGAGATAATTCAAGAAATGGTGAACCTTCATCTAAAATCATATCGATTCGTTCACGAGGTAAATACTTATCTCGCGCCCGATGCTTTTCCACCGCTTGTTCTCCACCGGCCAATTTTACTTTCTCTAACTGTTTTTTTAACTGAGCAGTTAATTCTTTTAAATACATCGAATTGTTTTTAAATTGAGTTTGCGATTGATCGATTTGGCTTGATAGTACAAACATGACAAAAATCCCAGGTTTTTATATCCAGTATTTTAACCTGATAACCGTGATCTTTTCCAGCTCTTAAGACCAAAATAGTGAAGGAAGCAAAATTATGGATCTCAGTACTAGAAGAATACTATGAATTCATTGGCTCACAATTCCCGACCAGGGTTATAATCAAACTATGGCAAATCGAATTTTGTATTTTGAAACCCGGCCAGAAATAAAATCTCTGATCGGAATTAATTTACAAGTATTTTTAGGTGTAGAGCTCAAAATCGTTAATACATTAGAGCAAGTCAAAAAATGTCTCGAAGAATTTCGTCCAGAAATTATCTTGGCCGAAGGAAAAAATCAAAATCATGACCCGGCCTTCGAAATAAAAAAAATTCTGAATGGTTATAACAGTGAAACCCCGCTTTATTCTCTGGGAATAAGTCATGAAGAATTGACCAAAGAACAACAATTTTCTAATCCCTACGACATCATTACGATTATTCGTGGTTTGGCGAAAGTCTTAAAGAAAACTGCGACACTAATGGCGGCGATAGAAGTTCCTAAATTTTATCCTATTCCCAAAGATTTTTTGTTTGAAGGATTTCGCGCTCCCGTACGGATTTATAAATTAGAAAATAATCAATACCATACGGTGCTTTATCAAAATCAAAATCTTTCACAATTTTTATTAAAAGTTTTGCAAAAAGAAAAACATCCTCATCTTTATGTTCAAGCCGAAGAGCGAATCTATTTTAGCCATGATATGACTAAACAATTAACCGAAAAATTTAAGCAAACTGATCAAACTAATCCGCAAAAAATTCAAAGAATGGGCTCTAGCTTTAAAATTATTAATCAATTAGCAAGTGATTTAGGGATACAAAAATCCACATTGGATTTGGCTGAAATTGCCATCAAAAAACTGATTGAGTTAACCAGAGGTATACCTGATTTGCAAAGTATGATTGATCAAATCCAACAAGATCCTCTTTCACTACTTTCAAAAAGAACTCTTCTTTCAACATATATTGCTTTTTACCTTCTCGACTCTTGCGATCTTTTGTCTTACCAACAAGATCACAAACTGGCCTTTGCATTATTTTTTAAAGACATCTGTCTTCCCAGTGAAAAGCACTCTCTGATCATCTCAGAGTACGATCCAGCATTTATCTCTGGAACACTTCAGGAAATGAACTTGGTTAGAAATCATGCCCTCTTGTCCTCACAAATCATCAAAAAATATCCTATTACTCCAGAAGGAGCGGAACTAATTATTCGTCATCATCATGGTTCATTACAAGGAAAAGGATTGAGACAACAAGATGAAAAACTTCATCCCATCGCACCACTGATTATTTTAAGTGAGGAATGGGCCAACCATATGCTTCTTTCCCAAAAATCAAATGTTGATTTTCTTTTTGAACTTAAATCCATCTACCCTAGCTCTCAATTTGCACGCTATTATCCATTTTTTGAATCCATCAATCACAAACTTATTTCACAGAAGACTTCGCACGGTTAAAAGTCTCTTTGGGAGAGGCCATCGTAGCATTTTTTTCAGCTTCCATGTAAAGAGTCGTTAAATTTATTCCTAGGATCACAAAGGGAGTAGGAATTTTTGCTTTCATTTTTTGATAAAACGAAAATATTTGAGTAAACGATTTAATAAAATCTTCTATCTTAAATTGAATTTGAGTATTTTCTTGGAAACTATTTGAAAAATGCATTTTAAAAAGATTCTTTAACTCCTCTTTTCTCTCCTGCGACCATTCTTTATCAATTAATCCTGTGGCCACCAATGCTTGTTCAAAACCAGACATATCTTGCTGAAAATAGGAATCATAAAGTTTAATCAAACTCAATCTGAAATCTTCCGTAAACTGATACCAATAACGTTTTTTTTCACTCTCTAACGTTCTTAAATCTAAAAAAAAGCCCTTGGTACTAAACAGTTGCAAAAAATAGTAATCAATAAGACTTTTTTTATCAGTTGCCGTAGAGGACAAATGCTGTTTTAAAAAATTCGAAATATCTTGTTGTTTATCAATATCATTTTTTGATTTCACAATAATTAACAACTCACTCATCAACTCTTTTGCATGATAGGTATTTACATTCAGTGGTTTTAACAGATTAAGTAAATCACCAAAGCCTAAAGCCGATAAAAATTTCATCTTTATTATCCCTATATATTTTTTATCTGCTCAATTGCTTTAAATAACTTCCAAAACATCTCATCACAATCGAATGGACCAGCGCCTGAGTCCATTTGTAAATAAACCAAGGTAAGGCCGGGCGATAATCATAAATTCCCACTAAACAACAATCAAGATCTGAAAATTGGCGAAATTCTAGACGTGAATGAAATTTGGTTGGTCTCCACAAAATACCACCATTAATATAATAAACTTGGCGATCAGGACCACTTCTCTCTAATGATAAATTCAATTCTAACAAAACAATTTTTTTCAAAAGACGGAACTGGCAACTGTTATTGTTTATTTTAACCGTCAAAAGAAATCGAAAAATAGTGGGCAGCCAATCAAAATATTCTTTTGCCACAGCGGCGGCATTCATACCTTTGGGAGGTTTCAATCGTTGAACTGAAGTCACTGTTTTGGGCGACTTTATCACGGTTAAAAATGCTGGCGCTTTCGCAGATTTTTTTGAAAATTTTTGGGAGATAAAAATACCATCTAAACTTTCTTCTACCGTTTTTAGTTTTTGCGCTGGAACTATCAGCGGATGATCTTTGATCACCATATTATACAAGAGCGAGTCGATGAGTGGATAAACTAATTCCGAAGAAACCGCAGTCACTTTTGAAACCCACAGTTTGGAAAAACTAGGTGAAAATAAAGGCACACTAATAAAAATTCTTTTTAAGCCTAAGGCCTTGGCAGTAAGTTCTAAGAGTTGTTGATACGTAACTTTATTTTTGGCCCCAATATTAAAATATTGATTAAAAACCTTTGGTTGATCAATACAATAGACAAGTATCGTCATCAAATCATCGAGATCAATTGGCTGCATCTCATTTTTAGTCCACGCCGGACAAATGAGAATAGGAAGTCGCTTGATCAATCTTTCTAAAATTCGAAAGGATGATCCGTCACGGCCTAAGACTAACCCTGCTCTTAAAATTGTGACATGATTGCCATAATTACCCAAAACTTTTTCAACTTCCAATCGACTTCTTAGATGACTCGACAAAGATAACTGATCACTTGGAAGGATTCCTCCTAAATAAATAATTTGTTTGATCTTATTTTTTTGGGCGGCCCGGGCAAAATTATCCGCCACAACAATATCAAAATCATCAAATTCACCTTGTTTTAGTCCTGCACTTGGCGCCATGGAATGAATCAAATAAAACAAAACATCCACGTCTTTTAAAACATCTTCCACTTCCAACAAGGAAAAACCATTACATTTTCGCCAGGTCACATGACCTTTCTCAACTCCATCCATTTCCTTCTCTAAGCGTCTAGTCAAAGCAACAATGCGATACTCTGGCCTTGGCTCCAAGACTTTTAATAAATTTTTGCCGACAAATCCCGTGGCACCAGTAATCGCTATTTTCACTCAACAACCCTTTTATAAAATTAAAACAAGAATACTCTAAGCAAGCTATCGATTGCCACTATTTTACTAGCAACTGTGAATTTACAACAATTATAAAAAATTAAATTGAAAACCTAGCCCTAGACTTTCAACGGAACGAGAAAAATCGCGCCATTCAATAGAAGCCCTTCCATATTCTAAAGAAAAACTACAAATGGTTTCATTTCTATCCCCAAGATCCCACATTAGTCCCATATGGTATCCCCGCGATGATCCATCATTTGAAAAATTAAAACTGTTTCCCGACTCCACCACTGTTACGCTGTATTCCGTTTCATAATATGCATAATGACCACCAGAATATAAAAGGAGAGAATCCAGCAATCGATAACCGGCTATTAAGGCAACATCAGCTTGAAAGGTGTCACTTTCTGCTTCGACTTTTTTTAAAACAGTTAACTCATTTTGTTCATTTTGTTTAAGGTCACCATCGTATTGACTTTCACTATCCTGACCTAAACCGATGGTTGCCGCCAAGGAAAAATTTTTCTTTTTTGCTTTGGAAAGTGGTTCTCCAATAAATTGATACTTGGCCCCAATAAGCCAAGGAGCATCGTCGCTTTTTCTCAACCACAAATCAAATCGATCATTGACACCCAAATGTCCTTTTCCCGTTAATGATTTACCATTAAACAAAAAAGTAGAAACTGGATCTTCTTTTTCTCCGGCAGAATCATATTCTCGACTTGGAGTGATCGGTTCCATAATAATTTTTGGATTTCCATTTGGTGGCAAATCATTAATATTATCTATCAATTGTATTTTCACATCATTTTGCAAATAAAAACCAAATCCAAAATGTTGTGATTCACCGGAAGATTCAGGGGATTCAAAACGACTAATTGGCGTCTTAATTATTAATTGCTGACTACATCCCCAAAGTGAATGAATAAAGATCAAAACTAAAATTTTTCTTTTCATAATCGATTAAGTGTATTCTAAAATTCAACTTTTTAGAAAATACTTATTGAATCTCAAATACATAATTTAATCATTTTGTTTTTTGAGCAAAAAAAAGCCACCTTTCGGTGGCTTCTTTAATTTAAAAATAAGGGTCCATCGTGCTATTCTGACACACAGTTCCCCGTGCACTACCTTCGCCGCTGAAGTGCTTAACTGCCGAGTTCGGGATGGGATCGGGTGTTTCCACTTCGCTATAGACAGACCCAGTCTGTTTTCTTTTTTATTTATGTCAATCGCTCTTAACACAATTAAAAAACAGAACAAGCGAATAACTTCGAATCCTACTAAAGTTTTTTTACTACCCAAATTATGTCATTAAAAAGATAAAGCAGACGGCAATTTAGTAGTGGTCAGCTGAACGCATTACTGCACTTACACTTCCACCCTATCAAACTCGTAGTCTACAAGCTGCCTTAAAAGTTATCTTATCTTGAGGTGGGTTTCCCACTTAGATGCTTTCAGTGGTTATCCCTTCCAAACGTAGCTACTCGGCAATGCAGCTGGCGCCACAACCGATACACCATAGGTTTGTCCATCCCGGTCCTCTCGTACTAAGGACAGAGCCTCTCAAATAACTTACGCCCACAGAGGATAGAGACCGAACTGTCTCACGACGTTCTGAACCCAGCTCGCGTACCGCTTTAATTGACGAACAGTCAAACCCTTGGGACCTGCTCCAGCCCCAGGATGCGATGAGCCGACATCGAGGTGCCAAACCTCCTCGTCGATGTGAACTCTTGGAGGAGATCAGCCTGTTATCCCCGGAGTACCTTTTATCCGTTGAGCGATGGCCCTTCCACACGGGACCACCGGATCACTAACACCTACTTTCGTATCTGCTTGACTTGCTTGTCTCGCAGTTAAGCTCCCTTATGCGCTTACACTCTACGGCTGGTTTCCATACAGCCTGAGGGAACCTTTGTGCGCCTCCGTTACTCTTTAGGAGGCGACCGCCCCAGTCAAACTGCCCACCAGACATTGTCCCCCGACCCGATCAGGGTCGTAGGTTAGGATTTCAATCAAGACAGGGTGGTATTTCAACGGTGCCTCCCCGTACGCCGGAACGCACGGATCAAAAGCTCCCACCTATCCTACGCAGTCTTAATCGAAACCCAATGCCAAGTTACAGTAAAGGTTCACGGGGTCTTTTCGTCCTTCTGCGGGTAGCGTGTATTTTCACACGCACTCCAATTTCGCTGGATCTCTAGTTGAGACAGTGGGGAAGTCGTTACGCCATTCGTGCAGGTCGGAACTTACCCGACTAGGAATTTCGCTACCTTAGGACCGTTATAGTTACGGCCGCCGTTTACTCGGGCTTCAATTCAAAGCTTCTCCCCGAAAGGATAACCTCTCCTTTTAACCTTCGAGCACCGGGCAGGCGTCAGTCCATATACTTCCACTTACGTGTTTGCATAGACCTGTGTTTTTGATAAACAGTCGCTACCCCCTTTTCACTGCGGCCTCCAATTGCTCAAAAAGTAAATTTCATCACAATCAAAGGCGAGCTTTATCCCGAAGTTACAGCTCTAATTGGCAGAGTTCCTTAACTAGAGTTCATCCAAGCGCCTTAGAATTCTCATCCTACACACCTGTGTCGGTTTACGGTACGGATTAACATGCATCTAACAACGAAGCTTTTCTTGGAAGCATAGGATCACAGACTTTATGGCCGAAGCCTCGTATTCGTATCTCGAGATTTAATGAAGGCCGGATTTGCCTGACCTTCTCCCTACTTACTTAAACCGCCATCCAACAGGCGGATCCGCTACCTTTCTCCGTCACTCCTTTGCTCAAACAACACACACTAAGTACAGGAATATTAACCTGTTATCCATCGATTACGCCTTTCGGCCTCACCTTAGGTTCCGACTAACCCTGGGCGGAGTCACCTGGCCCAGGAACCCTTGTGTTTTCGGCGGGAAGGATTCTCACCTTCCTTATCGCTACTCATCTCGCCATTAGCTCTTGTGATACCTCCAGAGCTCCTTGCGGTACTCCTTCGTCGGCATACACAATGCTCTCCTACCGCGCATACTTGCGTATGCACCCAAAGCTTCGGTACATGACTTAGCCCCGTTACATTTTCGGCGCAGAACCACTAGTCCAGTGAGCTATTACGCTTTCTTTAAAGGATGGCTGCTTCTAAGCCAACCTCCTGGATGTCAAAGTAGTTCCACAACCTTTACCACTTAGTCATAATTTAGGGACCTTAGCTATTGATTAGGGCTCTTACCCTTTCGACCACGGACCTTAGCATCCGTAGTCTCACTGCCTAGCTGTACTTGACGGTATTCTGAGTTTGATATGGTTTGGTAATCCGGTCGGACCCCTAGCCAAGTCAGTGCTATACCCCCGTCAGTAATACTAGACGCTGTACCTAAATACATTTCGGAGAGAACCAGCTATCACGGAATTTGATTGGCCTTTCACCCCTATCCACAAGTCATCCGAGCGGTTTTCAACCCACACCAGTTCGGTCCTCCACGGAGTTTTACCCCCGCTTCAACCTGCTCATGGATAGCTCATCCCGTTTCGGGTCTACGACATGCTACTAAACGCCCTTATCAGACTTGGTTTCCCTACGGCTTCACCTAACGGCTTAACCTTGCAACATATCGTAACTCGGCGAGTCATTATGCAAGAGGTACCTGATCAAGCTTTACAATAGCTCTCTCAGCGATTGTAAGTGTATGGTTTCAAGTTCTATTTCACTCCCCTTATCGGGGTTCTTTTCATCTTTCCCTCACGGTACTTGTACACTATCGGTCAGTAGGTAGTATTTAGCCTTGGAGAGTGGTCTCCCCAGATTCAGACAGGATTTCTCGTGTCCCGTCTTACTCAGGATACTGCTAGGTCCACAACGTTTTCGGATACCGGACTTTCACCTTCTTTGGTCAAGCTTCCCAGCTTGTTCTCCTAACATTGCAGTGTCCACAGCGCAGTCCTACAACCCCAGTAAGCAAGCTTACTGGTTTGGGCTCATGTGCGTTCGCTCGCCGCTACTAGCACAATCTCATTTGATTTCTTTTCCTGCAGGTACTTAGATGTTTCAGTTCCCTGCGTTAGCCCTAAACAGCTATGAATTCACTGTTCAGTTTCCATCCTTTCAGATGGAAGGGTTACCCCATTCGGAAATTCCCGGATCAAAGCTTGCTTAACAGCTACCCGAGACTTATCGCAGTTTAACTACGTCCTTCATCGCCTCCTACTGCCAAGATATTCCCCATACACCCTTAGTAGCTTTACCTCGAATATTAAAAAAAATATTTGACACATTTGTGTAGAATTCATTTTTTATGATTTTAACCTTGCGGTTAAAATCATTTCTTTAGCAGGATTCTCGTCTTCTTTCTTGTTCCGTTATTTAATTGTCAAAGAGCTATAATTTTTATTTTTTTATTTATGGTGGGCCTGGGAAGACTCGAACTTCCGACCCCGTCCTTATCAGGGACGTACTCTAACCAACTGAGCTACAAGCCCAAATATTTTGTTTCCTAAAATTAATTAAAAAAACAAAAAGCACATAAATAAAAAATGACCAAAGAAAAAGAGTAGAGAGAAGAAAAGTGACCCGTAGTTGACCTTTAAAAGGAGGTGATCCAGCCGCAGGTTCCCCTACGGCTACCTTGTTACGACTTCACCCCAGTCATCAGCCCCACCGTGGACGCTCCCTTCCGAAGTTAGGGTCACGGCTTCAGGTTGAACCAACTCCCGTGGTGTGACGGGCGGTGTGTACAAGGCCCGGGAACGTATTCACCGTGGCATGCTGATCCACGATTACTAGCGATTCCAACTTCATGGAGTCGAGTTGCAGACTCCAATCCGGACTGAGATCAGCTTTTTGGGATTCGCTTCACCTCGCGGCTTTGCATCCCTTTGTACTGACCATTGTATCACGTGTGTAGCCCTGGACATAAGGGCCATGAGGACTTGACGTCATCCCCACCTTCCTCCTGGTTAACCCAGGCAGTCTCTCTAGAGTGCCCAACTTAATGCTGGCAACTAAAGATAGGGGTTGCGCTCGTTGCGAGACTTAACCCAACATTTCACAACACGAGCTGACGACAGCCATGCAGCACCTGTCACGGAATTCCCCGAAGGGCACTTCGCTATCTCTAGCAAATTTTCCGGATTTCAAACCCAGGTAAGGTTTTGCGCGTTGCTTCGAATTAAACCACATGATCCACCGCTTGTGCGGGCCCCCGTCAATTCCTTTGAGTTTTAGTCTTGCGACCGTACTCCCCAGGCGGATTACTTAACGCGTTTGCTGTACCACTGGATCCATCAAAGGTCCCAATAGTTAGTAATCATCGTTTACGGCGTGGACTACCAGGGTATCTAATCCTGTTTGCTCCCCACGCTTTCGCGCCTCAGCGTCAGTTGTCTTCCAGGATGGCGCCTTCGCCTCTGGTGTTCCTTCCTATCTCTACGGATTTTACCCCTACACAGGAAATTCCCCATCCCTCTCCGACACTCTAGATTTGCAGTTTCAGACGCAATTTCGGAGTTAAGCTCCGAGATTTCACATCTGACTTGCAGATCCGCCTGCGCGCGCTTTACGCCCAGTAAATCCGAACAACGCTTGCACCCTTCGTATTACCGCGGCTGCTGGCACGAAGTTAGCCGGTGCTTTCTTCTAAGATACCTTCAATCACTATGGATATTAGCCATAATGCCTTTATTCTCTTAGGACAGAGCTTTACAACCCTAAGGCCTTCCTCACTCACGCGGCATGGCTGCGTCAGGGTTTCCCCCATTGCGCAATATTCCCTACTGCTGCCTCCCGTAGGAGTCTGGACCGTGTCTCAGTTCCAGTGTGGCTGATCATCCTCTCAGACCAGCTAGACATCGTTGCCTTGGTAGGCCATTACCCCACCAACTAGCTAATGTCCCGCAGGCCCATCAATTTGCGATAGCTTCTTCCGTGTTATTTAGAGGGGAAATCATTTAAAAATATCATCTTCGTCGGTCAAGCTTCACGCGCTTAACTTCGCCAGAATCTGATCGTTTTTATTGATTTCTCTTAGGCTGAAATGCCTCTAAAAAACACGGAAAATAAGCCACCTTTCCTGAACGTTTTCCAATTACGTCCAGCTTATGCGGTATTAGCAAGGATTTCTCCCTGTTGTTCCCCACAAATTGGTAGGTCACCTACGTGTTACTCACCCGTGCGCCACTCTACTCATTCCGAAGAACTTTCGCGTTCGACTTGCATGTATTAAGCCTGCCGCCAGCGTTCGTTCTGAGCCAGGATCAAACTCTCCAGGCAAAAAACAGAACAATATTTTTTATTGATTTGATTAAAAACAATAAGCGTTCGGTAAAACCACTCACATGGTTTTATTATTTCCAAAGCGACCAAAAATAATTTTGGCCATCCGACTTTCTCAGCTTTGGTACGTCGGCTTAGAATCAACGGGTCACATCTATCAAATATTGCTATCTGATAAATTGTATTCTTCTCGTCTACTCGACTTAACAAAAACTGACGTTTTTATCTTGTCTTCTTTGGTCCTTCCAAATCCGCAAGCGGACTTGAAAGAATTTTCTCTATTAAATTGTCAATGTGCTGGTAGTTTTCGAAATGAAAAGCAGTGGATACTACCAAAAAAACTGCATTTGGCAAAAATTAAGACTGGTGGAGATGACAGGGATCGAACCTGCGACCCTCAGAATGCAAATCTGATGCTCTCCCAACTGAGCTACATCCCCATAAAAATTCATCGTGAACTTTTGTCTAATATTTTTGCAAGAGATGAAATTTAAGAAACTCGCCTATCCTTGTCAACAAGTAACTCTCGATTTTTTTTATCATCGAGACTAATATGCAGCTATAAAACTTTTATCCAAGGATATTTAATGAAAAAGCATTTATTGTTAGTCAGTTTGATCACAATTTTGGTTTTTGGATGCAATAAACAAAAAGAATCCACATCTCCGGTGGCCAATACCGCCGAAAGTTGTCTAAACCCAGTCACTCTTCAAGCCGCCGATCAGTTATCTGCAGAACGGGCCATTTTAAAAACAATCCATGGAAATATCACTTTAAAATTTTATGCCCAAAAAGCCCCTGGAACGGTTAAAAGAATTCAAGAGCTGATCTCTAAAAGCTTTTATGACGGACTGGCTTTTCATCGGGTGATTCCTGGATTTGTGGCGCAAGGTGGAGACCCTTCTGGCAATGGAAGTGGAGGAAGTGGAGTTAATTTAAAAGCAGAGTTTAACGATCTAAAACATCTGCCAGGTGTAGTGGCGATGGCGCGATCAAATGAGCCCGACAGTGCTGATTCACAATTTTATATTACCTATGGAACCCCTTCACATTTAGATAATAATTATACTATTTTTGCTCAGGTCATCGACTGTATGGATGTGGCACTTAAAATTCAGCAAGGTGATAAGATTATTGGGCTTTCACTTTTGACAGAATAATTAAAAATACTGCAACAGCTTGTGGCGGATTTTCCCTCGATATTTAGAGAAAAAAGGTAACCAAGAAAATACCCAAACATCTGGATCGAGGGAAAAAAAACATTTAAAAAAGTCTGGCGATTCATCGATTGATGTATTGGCATCTTCTGGAAAAGGGAAATTCTCAAACTTAATTAACTCTCCGTCGGGTAAAGTCTTTTCAACACGATTACAACAATAAAAAAAACCTCTGTTGTGAAGCTTTCTTTTTATCAATTGAAAGTAATACTCTACTGTTTTAAAATTCATTTCTTGCATCGAGAAAATATTCACCGCCAAATCAAATTTTATTTCTGATTTTTCAAAATTTTCTAAAGCGGGAACAGGACAGTAAACAAAATCTGCACTCTCAAAAAGTTGAGAACTGATGATGGTAGAATTTGACATGAGAAGGTGTTTGGCCTGAGGAAACTTTTTTTCTAAATTTACTGCTTGAAAAAAAGTCACTTGAGGTAAATCGATAATACAAATTCTAAGTTTGGGGTAAAGGATTTTTAACAAACAGCTAAAGATTCCCCCGCCATCACCAATTATCAAAATTTTTTTTATTTTATTTTTCGTGATTGTTTCAGCTAAAAAAGCGACCACGTAAAGTAATTTTATGACGGGATAGTCTTTATTCTCGATGGCCAAAATGCCTTTGGATTGAATTTCTTTTTTGATTAATAAAAAATAAGTTTTTATAATTGGCCAACGATATTGAGAAAAACAAATCATCATAAATAAATTGGCCAATCCAATCATCATGCCTTTGAAACTTTTTTGCTGAAAGCTATGAAAGCTATTGCCTTCTAAACTTTGTAAATGACCATCAGTAGATAAAGTTACTTTAAACTTGGCAATCGCTTCACTCCAATAAGAAGAAGCCGACTTCGTTTCGGGTTTTTCTACATAGTATTCTTGATAAATTTTTTTTAATTCTAAATAAGACTGGAAATGACTAATTTTCATTGTCATTTATCCGTCATACGCAAGAAAAAACTGAATCAATCACATAGTTTGTTTGTTCTTGAGTAAGTCCTGGATAAAGAGGAAGACTGATGGTCCTTTCACCAATTTCTTTAGCTATTGGCCACTGATTTGAGTCAAAAACTTTTTTATAATAATCAAGCTCTGGAACAGAACGATAATTAACCGTACAACCAATTCCTTTTTCTTGTAATTTAAAGATGGTTTGATCTCTTTTGTTGCCATCAACCCATATTGTAAACAAATGTCTGCCACTGCGGGAATTTTTTGGAACTTTAGGAAACTGTATTTTTTGAGAGTTGCTAAAAGCAGTTTGATAATCCTGACATATTTTTTCTCGCAATTCTAACTGCTCATCTAATCTTTCAATTTGAGAGAGAAGAAGTGAAGCCGAGATATTAGACATATTGGCCTTATGGCCTGGAAATAAAATATCCCAATGTTCAAACTTTCCTTCAAAACGTTTTGAAGCAGATTTAGTCATTCCATGGATAATCCATTGATACATTTTATCTTTATCATTCTCCGTTTTGACCGAAATCGCTCCACCCTCGCCACACGTTAGGTTTTTGGTGGCATAAAAACTAAAACAAGCAGTATCCCCTAAGTTTCCTGGACGGATGCCATCGCGAATGCCTTCCACACAATGAGCAGCATCTTCCACAATTTTTAACTGATGATCATCTGCAATTTTTTTGATTGCCTTCATGTCGCACATCGCCCCGTACAAATGTACTGGCATGATGGCCTTGGTCTTTTTGGTGATGGCCTTTTTAATTAACTCTGCATTGATATTGCCTGTTTCTTCTTCCACATCAACTAAAACAATTTTTGCACCCACGTGCTCGATAACGTTGAGAGTGGCGGCGAAAGTCAGAGGCGTTGTGATGACTTCATCTCCCGGACCGACACCTAAAAACCTCAAGGATAATTCTAAAGCCTGAGTACAGCTCATGACTCCAACCATTTGCTGATTGTGAGTATATTTTGCAAACAAAGATTCAAAATCCTTAGTCATATTCCCCGTGGTTAAAAAAGGAGAATTAATAGTTTGACGTAAATATTTTAGATCGTTTTCAGTTAAAGAATGCTGATAAAAAGGCACTTTCATCATAATTAACTCGCTGTAGAGAATTAAAGTTCCGAGAGAAAAGACTCCAAGGTATTTTTAACTGCTTCTTTTAAACTATAATTTGGAGACCAATCGAGAAAAGTTTTCGCGCGGGCGATTGAAGGCATGCGAGAACTGACATCTTGGTAACCGGCCCCATAAAATGTTGCCGATGATCGCTCGGTAATGCCAGCAGTAAATGGATGTGTTTTTGATCTTGGGTGCTGTTGATAATAATCCACCGTCATCTTTGCTAATTCCTGAATGGAAATTTCATTTTCAGGGTTGCCTAAATTGAAAATTTTTTGAAAAGTTCTTTCGTCATTTCTTTGAAGAATTTTTAAAAGACCGGAAATACCATCATCGAGATAAAGAAACGACCGACGCTGAAGTCCTCCATCGACTAATGTTATTTCACGATTATGCACCACTGAAGTTACAAATTGAGTCAACACACGACTATTGCCAATTTTCTTTTCGTCTATGCGGTCTAAATGGGGACCAATCCAATTAAAAGGACGAAAAAGAGTATAATTTAATTTTTGTTCAAAACCGTAAGCATGAATTACGCGATCGAGTAATTGTTTGGCATTACTATAAATCCAGCGATGTTTGTTAATAGGACCTGTCACTAAGTTTGAGGATTCTTCATCAAATTCTTTGTCGGCACACATGCCATACACTTCTGAAGTTGAAGGGAAAACAATGCGTTTTTTATATTTTGCACAATGTTGAATGATTTTTAAATTTTCTAAAAAATCCAATTCAAAAACCATTAAGGGATTTTCTACATAAAATTTAGGAACGGCCACCGCCGCTAAAGGTAAAACCACATCACTTCTTTTGACTTGAAACTCTACCCAATCCCGATTGATAGTAATATCACCGTGGTAAAATTCAAACTTAGGGTTTGATAAACAATCGGCATTCAATCGATCTTTATCGATATCAATACCTGCAACTTGCCAGTCGGTTTCTTTAAGGATGCGTTTAACCAAAGCATTACCTATAAACCCATTGACGCCTATTATTAAAACTCGCATAGATACCTCTTTAAAGAAGGCAGACTAGCATAAGTAATATTTAAAATTAAAGGTATTTTTCCACGATATAGAGAGGACGGTTGATGCTTTCAGTGTAGATTCGACCTAAATACTCTCCAATCACACCTAAGAATAAAATTTGGATACTTCCCATAACAAAAATGGCCAGCATGGTACTGGCCCAGCCGGCGATATCAAAACCCCAAACGACTTTTCTGATAAAAATATAAATCGCCATCAATAAAGATAAAAATCCTACTCCAACTCCAATTTTTATCGCCAATCGAAGAGGTGCATAACTAAAACTCGTCATTAAGTTAAGAGCTAATTTTAAAAGCCTAGTAAATGAATATTTAGTCGTACCAGCAAATCTCGCACCATGCTCGACCTCAACTCCAGTTTGTTTAAATCCGACAAAACTTATAAGGCCCATTAAAAATCGTTCGTGCTCATTAAACGAATTTAAATGATCTACCACTCTTCTACTCATCACTCGAAAGACATTGCTATCGAGCAATAACTTCTCTCCTGCAATCGCATTCATCAATTTCATAAAAATTTTTGAAGTGATGATTTTAAAAAAGCCAAATTGTTTTTTTATTCTTTGGCCAAAAACTACGTCATACCCTTCTGTTAATTTACTTATTAATTTAGGAATTTCTTCAGGTTGATCTTGTAAGTCAGAATCCATCATAACCACTAAATCACCTTTTGAATAACGTAGCCCGGCAGTGAGAGCGATATGATGACCAAAACGACGAGAAAATTTTATCCCCTTAATTAAATCATTACTTTGATGATACTTTTCAATTTTCTTCCAAGAATCATCATCGCTACCATCGTCGACAAAAATAATCTCAAATGAATTTTTATAGTGATAATCGAGAACTTTGGTTAAGCGTTTTAACAGCTCGTCGATGATTAAGCCCTCATTTAAGCAAGGGAGGACTACTGAAATTGCAGGATTTTTAAGCATCGTCATGATGAAGAATTATAGTGAGACACTAGCTATTAGACAATTATATTAAAGTGTAATTTAATAGGCCCATGTCAGAAAAAAAACTCATTTTGTTGATTAATACTCAAAAAGGACTTGATGTATTATCTGCCGTCCTCGAGCAAAAGTTAATGAAACCCAGTTTGGTTTTTTCTTACCGTGATGAAAACTCTGCTTTTCATTATCTGGATCAGATAAAAAATCTTTGTCATCAAAACGATTTAATCTTTAAAGAAAGTAAAAATTCCAACGAGATAAACCAGCAAATAACAAACGAATATGCGTCTTCAGAGACTCTCATTATCGTCGTCGGTTGGCAGTATAAGTTACCCAAGACCCTCGTTGAAAGTTATCAAGTTATGATTATCCATGATTCTTTGCTTCCGAAAAAACGAGGTTTCTCACCTGTCGTAACCAGTCTTATTTTAGGTGAAAAAAAATTGGGTGCGACAATCTTCAGGGCCACAGAAGGAATTGATGATGGTGATATTTTTCATCAACTGGCTTTTCCGATTAGTTATCCCATCACTTTAAAAGAAGCTTTTCAAAAAGTTGGGCAGCTTTATTCACAGCTTGCCTGTCAAAGCGTCAAAGCCTATTTAAACAATCAGTTGAAGCTTCGTCCCCAAAAACATGAAAATGCCACTTTTTGCCTATGGCGAAATGAAGATGATTTTCATATTGATTGGACACAATCATCCGATGAAATTAAACGCTTTGTTGATGCCTTGGGTTTTCCTTATGCCGGTGCAAAAACTTTTCTTGAACAAAAAGAGTTAAGAATTATTGAGGTGGAACATTACCCAGATGTGAATTTTGCTCTTCGACAACCTGGCAAAATTTTTACTTTTACCACCGCCAGTAAACCGGTGATCGTTTGTGGCAAAGGTTTACTAGAGATAAAATCAGCTAATTTTGAAAATATGCCATTTCAATTCAAGCAATTGCGATCACGATTAAAATGAACTTCACTTTTTTTTTAAAACATAAGTGGGAATGTTTTTTTTTAACACTTATTATTTTTCTCATTTGGAATACTGGTATCCATAGTGACGACTACGGTTTGATTTACATCTTTAATAATTATGGCTTCCCAAAACTTAATCTTAGTCATAAATATATTCAATTTGTGCCTTGGTTATCTTTTAAATATCCTCTTTTTAGAATTGCTGAAAATCATTTGTGGTTGTTTGACCTCTATAAAATGGCGATTAATTTTTCTACGATTCTGGTTTTCTCTCGATTTTTATTACTTTATTTACCAAGACCCTATCACCTCATAATCTCATTTTTATTTATCTTTTTCCCAACTCATGACTCTACGGTATACTGGTTTACTGGACAGTATTTTAATTTTGCCGCACTTTTGTGTACCAGCTCATATTTGTTGATAAATAAAAAATCTTATAAATTAGGCTCTGCCATCAACTTGCTGGCAGCATTTTTTAGCTATGCCTCACCGGCGATGGGTGCCGCTTTTTGTTTTCTTTTTTTGTTAAAAAAAGAATTCAAAAAATTTTTTATTTATGTCACTCCACACTTATTATACTTTCTTTTTGTTATCTTAGTTTTTTCCTCTCAAGGCTCAGACACCCGAATTGAAAGTGTAAATCCTTTTATCTTAATAAATAATTTATTTATTCATATAATGGCCCTACTAGATGCCCAACTAGGGGGTTCATTTATTTTTAAGATTTTTTATTCCATCTTATCCATAAATGTATCTGGCCTTCTATTTCTTGGCTTGATCGTTTATTTTATTGTCAAGAAAACAGATTCGAACACACTCGTTATCCCCAAAGAACTTATTTACTTTTCATTAGCACTTTTACTTTTTGCTGCTCTTAAATTTGCCATGACGGGAAAGTATTATCCCATGTCATTTAATCTAGGGAACAGGGTTTGTTTTTACTCTGCACTATTTTTTGTCTTAATATTTTTTAATTTTTTTAAATCAATCATCTTACAAAGAACTATTCTGGTTATTTTTTTTGCGGCAATTTTCGGTTTAAGCAACCACTGGAAAAATTGGAATACTATTCAGAAAAATATTATTCAACAAATGAAATCTAATTCTAGTTTTTCAAATGTCGAAACTGGGGATACGATTTTTCTCGATGGTGGGTTATTTAGTCAACTTGGCCCATTTTCTCATATCGAGTTTCTTGATGAAGATGCGGGGTCTATTATCACCAGTCGTCATGTAGTCAAAAAGACTGTTGTTAATTTTCCATTTAGTCAGAGATTGAAATTAATAGATGGTTTGTTGTATGACTCAAAATATGGAACAAAAATAGAAATGAAGCAAAATATTTGGTATTACCATTTAAAAACAGATTCTTTAGAAAAAATTGATCAACTTACAATTCAAGAAAAAATAAATGATTTACCACAAAGTACTAGGCATTGGATTCAGCTTTTGGACTCCGAGAATTTTATCGTAAAAAATATAATAAAATATTTGCCACAACTAAACTATCTGTGGAAATAAGCACTACTGGATACTTCGCTATCTAGTTAAGTAAAACATATCATTAATCGTAATTGAAGATAGGCAGGTAAAGTCATCTTCTGCTACGAGCCTACTTTTGGTATAAGAAGTTGTAGTCAGCACAAACAAAAAACAAAATAGAGAAAAAACTTTATTCATATTTAAACTCTCGGGGAACGCGAGATTGTCCACTTCTATTATCTCCCCAGCATTTCAGACCTTCGTCATCTAAAACGCAGCTATGTAAAAAACCTAGTGAAACTTGCCTTGGTTTGATTAGATTCTTTGGCACATCCACTTGACCTTGCTCATTGTTTCCCCAACATTTGACACCTTCGTCATCTAATGCGCAAGTATAGAAATATCCTAAGGAAACTTGCCTTGGATTGACTAAATTTTTTGGCACATTAATTTGACCATGTTCATTGTTCCCCCAGCATTTCACACCTTCATCATCTAAAGCGCAGCTATGATAACCTCCCAAAGAAATTTCTCTTGGATGGATTAAATTTTTAGGAGCTTGGATTTGGCCATAAAAGTTATTTCCCCAACATTTCACACCTTCGCCATCTAAAGCGCAGCTATGCAGACCTCCTAGTGAAATAGCTCTAGTGTTAACTAAATTATTTGGAACATTGATTTGACCGTGATCATTATTCCCCCAACATTTCAAGCCTTCGTCATCTAAAACACAGCTATGAAAAGATCCTAACGATACTTGCCAAGGATTCTTTAAATTTTTTGGCGCATTGATTTGACCATAATCATTATCACCCCAACATTTCACACCTTGGTCATCTAGAGCACAGCTATGACGATTACCAAGAGAAACACTTCTCGGGTTAATTAAATTTTTTGGAATATTAATTTGGTCGTGAAGATTATTTCCCCAACACTTCACTCCTTCTTCATCTATAACACAGCTATGAGAGTTCCCCAATGAAACTTCTTTTGGGTTTAACAGATCATCTGATAGATTGGTTTGTCCATATGAGTTATTCCCCCAACATTTGACACCTTCGTCATCTAAAACGCAGCCATGACGTTCTCCTAATGAAACTTGTCTTGGATTGACTAAATTTTTTGGTAAAGCGATTTGGTCAAAAAAATTTTGTCCCCAACACTTCACGCCGTCATCATCTAAAGCGCAGCTGTAACTGCTTCCTAGTAAAACTTGTCTGGGATTTTTTAAATTTTTAAGAACATTAATTCGATCATGAAAATTAAATCCCCAACATTTGACACCTTCGTCATCTAAAGCACAACTATGGATATGTCCTAAAGAAATTTGCCTTGGATTCTTTAAATTTTTAGGTACATCTATTTGGCCATAATCATTTTTTCCCCAGCATTTTACACCTTCCTCATCTAGAGCACAGCTGTGACCCTCTCCAAGTGCCACTTGCCAAGGATTTATTAGATCGAAGGGAGGATTTGACTGGCCGTGATTATTTCCCCAACACTTCACGCCTTCTTCGTCTAGAACACAACTGTGGCCCTCTCCAACTACAACTTGCCAAGGATTTTTTAGATCGCCGGGAGGATTTGACTGACCTTGATTATTTTCTCCATAACAAAAAACATCTTGGTCATCAATTAAACATAGGTGATTTCCAAATGCCGAAGCATCCTTTATCAAAGAAAACCCAGAAATATTGATGGCCTGGTTATAAATATTTGAGCCTATACAACTTACATTCGAGCTTGAAACTTGGCAGGTAAAGTCTCTTCCAGCTATGAGTCTAATTTGAGCATAGGATGTTGTACTTAGTATAAGAAAAAAACAAAAGATAAAAAAAATTTTATTCATATATACTACCTATAAAATTTCACAAACTCTTCACTTAAACTTATCCCAATAGGTTGGATGGCATTCTGTTTTAGATTTTTCAGTCCAGATAAAAATCATTCATCTTTAAACTCTCGGGGTACGCGAGATTGACCACTTCTATTATCCCCCCAGCATTTCACACCTTCATCGTCTAAAGCGCAGCTATGATCCGCCCCTAATGAAACTTGTCTTGGATTGACTAAATTTTTTGGAACATCGACTTGGCCAAAATCATTTCCGCCCCAACATTTCACACCTTCATCATCTAAAACGCAGCTATGACTTCCACCTAATGAAATTTCTCTTGGATTTACTAGGTTTTTAGGCACGACGACTTGGCCAAAATCATTTCGTCCCCAACATTTCATACCTTCGTCATCTAAAGCGCAGCTATGAGAAAATCCTGACGATATTAATCTAGGATTGATTAATTTTTTTGGCACATTAATTTGACCCTCATCATTATTTCCCCAACATTTCACACCTTGGTCATCTAAAACACAGCTATGATAACCTTTCGATGAAACTTGTCTTGGATTTTTTAATTTTTTAGGAACTTCGATTTGACCAAAGTAATTCTCACCCCAACACTTCACACCTTCGTCATCTAAAACACAGCTATGATAACTTCCAAGAGAAATTTTCCTAGGATTGATTAATTTTTTTGGTACATTAAGTTGCCCCTTGTCGTTATTTCCCAAACATTTCACACCTTGGTCATCTAGAGCACAGCTATGACGATCTCCTAATGAAACTTCTCTTAGGTTTGCCAGATCTTTGGGAAAATCATTTTGTCCATATCGATTTTCCCCCCAACAATTTATTCCTTGGTCATCTAAAACACAGCTATTGAGTGGACCTAGAGAAACATTTCTAGGATTGATTAAATTTTTTGGCAGATTGGTTTGACCAGAATAATTACTTCCCCAACATTTCACACCTTCGTCATCTAAAACACAGTTATGGGCCAATCCTGATGAAAGTTGCCTTGGATTCACTAAATTTTTTGGCACATTGGTTTGACCAGAATAATTACTTCCCCAACATTTCATACCATTGTCATCTAGAGCACATGTGTGTTGTCCACCTAATGAAACTTGCCTTGGATTCACTAAATTCTTTGGCACATCTATTTTACCATTTTGATTGTCTCCCCAACATTTCACACCTTCTTCGTCTAAAGCGCAGCTATGATCATATCCTAATGAAACTTGTCTTGGATTAACTATATTTTTTGGTACATTAATTTGACCTGAACCGTTATCTCCCCAACATATCACACCTTCATCATCTAAAGCACAGCTATGAGCTACTCCCAAGGAAACTTGTCTTGGGTTTTTTAAATTATTTGGCACATTGATTTGACCGTAATCATTATTCCCCCAGCACTTCACACCTTCTTCGTCTAAAGCACAACTATGCTTCCATCCAACTGCCACCTGCCAAGGATTTTTAAGATTAGACGGTGGGTTTAATTGTCCTTGATCATTTTTCCCGTAACAAAAAACTTCTTGGTCATCTATCAAACATAAATGAAATGCAAATGTCGAGACGTCTTTGATCAAAGAAAAACCAGAAATATTGGTAGATTGGCCATAAAAATTTGCCCCCATACATTGGAGACTGGTACTAGAAACAAGACAGGAAAAATTAGATCCAGTTATGACTCGTTTTTTGGCATAAGTTGTTGGATTAAGCGCAACCAAAAAACAAATTAGAAGAAAAAATTTATTCATATTTAAACTCTCGGGGAACGCGAGATTGTCCACTTCTATTATCTCCCCAGCATTTCAGACCTTCGTCATCTAAAACGCAGCTATGAAAATGTCCTAATGAAATTTGCCTCGGATTAACTAAATTTTTTGGCACATTAATTTGACCATGCTCATTGTTCCCCCAGCATTTCACACCTTCATC
>JBIKWR010000021.1:0-27346 GCA_044356225.1 Bacteriovoracaceae bacterium
CCAGCTCTTTCAGAAAGTTGAAAAAAAGGGACAGCTCTATGCTATTGTAAAAGCCGAAATTTACAAAACAATTCTAGAAACTCAAAATAAAGAGATTAAGGAGTGGGTCGTTTTTAACCCTTCCCATATAGAATCAATCAATGACCGCATTAAATCAATATCAAAACCATTTCGTTTCCATAAATGGTTGTTAGAATCCGTTTTAACTGATTATCAAAGTTTGATTAAATCTCCTTTATTTTTAGGGCTCAATAATAAAGAAATTAATCGCGACGTTTTAATTTATCGAAAAAAACTCGTTCTTATCTCGAATATTTTAAATGAGTTATCCACTCAAAACTTTGAAAGTTTTGATAACATTGTTTTTCTTATCATGGATAAAGCATTACTCAATCTAACATCTACATTGCAAATCATTGTCAATCATTCCTTTGACAAAAATCCCGGCCAATCAGTTAATATGGTATACTTTTATAAATCTAACAATTTTCAAAATCAAAATAATCCTCTACTAAAAGACCTTCTGAATACCGACTTAAACATTCCAAAAGAAAATGAGGATTTGGTCACAGCTCCTGATTGGATGCCTAAAAAAGATGATCAATTTATCGTTTCTCAATCAATGCAAAATAATGAAAATTCTTCTCTTTTAGAGCAAGAATCCATTAAACCCATTCCATTTTACTCTCCTGATCCCAATTTTATCCCTTTCACCCCGCCAGTACCGACCAATGATTGGGAAATCCCTCGCTAGCTCAAAAATATTTATAATTTCAACAGGCCACAACCTGCGAACTATGGTATAAAAAATCATCATGAATACAATTTCTACACAAGGTTATCGCGGTACACGGGATTTTTTTCCGGCGGATCAAAGAATTCAAGATTTCATGTTTAAAAAAATGCATGAAGTAGCAAAACTGTTTGGTTATCAACATTACAATGGGCCACTACTAGAAGAGGTTGAACTCTACAAGGCGAAATCAGGTGAAGAGTTAATTAATGAACAGATTTATTCATTCACTGATCGAGGAAATCGTTTTGTTGCTATTCGCCCTGAAATGACTCCGACCTTGGCACGTATGATTGCTCAATGTCATCGAGAAGTTCCCAAACCAATTCGCTGGTACTCCATTCCCAACCTAATGCGCTATGAAAAACCGCAAAAGGGTCGCTTACGAGAACATTGGCAATTTAACTGCGACATATTTGGCGCTAAAGATCGAAGGGGAGAATTAGAAATCTTGGATCTGGTGGTTTGGTTACTGACTTCATTTGGCGCAGACAAAACCATGTTTTCGATTCAGATCAATGATCGAAATATTGTGGATTTTGTTTTTAATACACTTTTTAATTTAGACCAAGAAAGATCTCATAAATTATATAAACTTCTCGACCAGTTTAGAAAAATTGATGAATCAGCGTTTCTGAATAAACTCGATTTGATTGGTTTAAGTGAAGAAAATAAAAACTTATTTTCCGAATATTTATCCATCAACTCTTTTGATCAGCTGGTTAGATTTTTAAAAAAATATAATTATCAAGATGAAACTTTTTTTAAATTTATAAAAGATTTATCAATAACCAAAGCGGCCACTTTTGTGCAATTTGACCCGACGATTGTTCGAGGATTAGATTATTACACTGGAATAGTCTTTGAAATTTATGATTTAAATCCTCAAAATGCTCGCGCCATTTGTGGCGGCGGAGCCTATGAAAATCTGCTAAAGATTTTTAATGAGGATTCTGTTCCAGGAGTTGGTTTTGGATTAGGTGATGTAACTTTATTAGAATTCCTTAGAGGACATAATCTATTACCTGATTTTTTAAAACCTCAGTATGAAATTTTTATCGCTGTTTTAAATCAAAATGGCATAGACCTGGCTTATGAGTTTGCCGATAAATTACGTAGTCAAAATATGAGCGTCGTTGTTCACCCTGAAACTATAAATTTCAAAAAATCCTTTTCCCTGGCCGAAAAGTACTCCTGCAAAACCATCGCACTGATTAATGAAAATGAAATTAATGAAAAGAAAATGACTATCAAAAATCTGCAAACTAAAGAGCAAATCGAAGTCTTTTTAAATGATTTCTCACAACTAAAAAAAATCTTATAGAACTGGATTTTCTATGAATTTAGATCATGACATTATTCCTAAAACTTTCGAACCCAAAGAAGCCGAAAATAAATGGTATCAAATATGGGAAAAAGAAGGTTGTTTTAAACCTCAAGGAAAAAAAGAATCCCCTAGTCACTGTATCATTATGCCTCCCCCTAATGTCACTGGCCGATTGCATATGGGACACGCCCTGGATGTGGTGACACAAGATATTCCAACTCGTTTTAAGCGCATGAAAGGATTTCGTACTTTATGGTTACCAGGAATGGATCACGCTGGTATTGCGACTCAAACAAAAGTTGAAGCTTTAATTTTTGAAAATGAAGGAAAAACCAAACATGATTTATCGAGAGAAGAATTTTTGGCCAAAATTTGGGAATGGAAAAATGAATATGGTGGCATCATTAATCAACAACAACGAAAAATTGGTGCCAGTTGTGATTGGGATTATTTTTTATTTACTATGGATCCTACTGCCAATGAGGCCGTCAATCATGCGTTTGTAAAATGGTTTAATGAAGGTCTCATCTATCAAGCAGAATACATCATCAATTGGGATCCCAAACTTCAATCTGCGATCTCTGATGCCGAAGTCGATCATAAAGAAGTAGAAGGTGCCTTTTATCATCTCCTATATTCTGTTAAAAACTCTTCAGAAAAAATTGAGGTAGCGACAACCAGGCCGGAAACTTTGTTAGGCGACACCGCCGTTGCCGTCAATCCTCAAGATGATCGCTTTAAGCATCTTATTGGTAAAACCGCCATCGTACCTTTATGTTTGCGCGAAGTACCGATTATCGCTGACGACCACGTCGATATGGAAACTGGAACCGGTTGTTTAAAAGTAACTCCTGGCCATGACTTTAATGATTTTGAAATCGGAAAAAGACATAATCTCAAGTTTATAAATATTCTTAATAAAGATGGCACACTCAATGACTATGGTATGGAGTTTTCTGGTTTATCATCAAGCAAAGCACGAAAAAAAATTGTTGAAAAATTGGAAGGCCTGGGCCTTCTGGTAAAAACTCTTCCTCATAAACAACAAGTTGGTCACGGCGAAAGAACTGGTGCGGTCATCGAACCATTAATCTCGAAACAATGGTTTTTAAATACTAAAAAAATGTCCCAAAGGGCGATGTCGGCAGTGGAAAATGACCTGACTAAATTTATTCCCAAATCTTGGGAAAATACTTATTTCTCGTGGCTTAGAGATCCAAGAGATTGGTGTATTTCAAGGCAGTTAATTTGGGGACATCAAATACCTATTTACTCTTGTGAAAGTTGCCATCACCAATGGGCGCTAGAAATAAAACCGCAGGATTGCCCTCAATGCCATTCAAAACTTTTTATTCAAGATCCCGATGTCTTAGATACTTGGTTTAGTTCTGGTTTGTGGCCTCTGAGTACTCTTGGCTGGCCTGATAAAAATCGCATGGAGAGCAAAAAATTTTCCACCTTCTTCCCGACAACTACTTTGGTCACTGGTTTTGATATTATTTTCTTTTGGGTAGTCCGTATGATGATGATGTCGCTAGATTTAACTAATCAAGTTCCTTTTAAGAATGTCTATATTCATGCCATTGTTCGCGACAAACTTGGTCGAAAAATGAGTAAATCTCTTAATAATGGGATCGAGCCCTTAGAAGTTATTGAACAATATGGAGCAGATGCACTTCGATTTACCTTGGCCGCTGGCAGTGGATATAATAGAAATATAAATTTAGATCCCGCAAGAATCGAAGGGTTTCGAAATTTTATTAACAAAATTTGGAATGCTTTTCGTTTTATCTATCCTCATATTCAAAATGGTAAGAATGATCAAGCTTTCTCATCAAATTTACACCATCATGAAAAATGGATTCTTACTGAGCTTAACTTAGTTGTTAAATCGGTCGATCATTCTATTGAAGAGTACCGTTTTGATGAAGCTTGCTCTGCTTTATACTCATTTATCTACGACAGTTTTTGTGGTTATTTTATTGAACTTTCAAAAACGGTTTTTTATTCCGATCAAGTTGAAGGTGAAAAAGAACAAAGGGCGAAAGTCATAAAATATGTGTTTCGCGAAATCGTCAAACTACTCCACCCCATATGCCCCTTCATCACCGAAGAATTATGGTCACATTTAAAAGATCCCAAAGAAAATTTTTTAATCTTGCAAGATTTTCCGACCAATAAAAAAGAATATGACTTTCTAGAAGATCAGAAGTCCATGAATATTTTTATTGAAGTGATCACTAAAATTAGAAACCTTAGATTCTCAGTTAATCTCAAACCAAAAGATGAAATCGTAGTTCATCTTTTTTCAAATGATAAAATTTTAGAAAAATACTTTAATGAAAATCAAAAATTTTTTAGTGATCTGGCCAGAGTGAAAAATATTATCACCGGAACCAGAGGTGTAAGCCAAAAACCTGCGAAATCGATCATGGCGGCAACCTCTCATACTGATATCTATATCCCCTTAGAGGGATTTATTGATATCGACGATCAAATTGCCAAAATAAAAAAAGAATTAGTTGTTACCGAGTTAGAGTGCCAAAAATTTGATAAAAAAATCAACAATCCCGATTTTGTTGCCAAGGCAAAGCCGGAGGCCATCGATGCTGCCCAACAAAAGCATCAAGAACTATCTGAAAAAATCCAATCACTCAAAGACGGATTAAAGTTGTTTAGTTAATCGAGTCCAAAGTGCTGCATAATAAACAGTTCCGTAGGAGATAAAGAATAAATTTATTATAGGAATGGAAAAGACCGCCATAAAAAATAATCCTGACAACAGATAAGGTAAAAAATTGCTGGTGACATTTTTAACACAATCTGTGTGTTTCAAATTATGTCTAGACCAGTTATAGTCAAGAAATCCTACCGCTAACAATAATGCTGAAATAATCATTGAAACTGGAACTAAAAAAGGAATAAAACTTAAACCTAAGCCTAAGAGTGTTAAACTCAAGATAAAAAGTATTTTTTTAGATTCATTGACTAAAGTAAATATTAAGGCCGAAAACATTTTTCCAAAAGTTTCATTTAACTTTATTTGAGTTTGGTTTAAAACATTTTTTTCAGTTCGCGCACTAATGACATCATTGAATGGGCTGGCGACAAGGGTAACAATTAACACAAAAGTCCAATTCACCAAAAAAAATAAAATGATTGCTAAAATAGCAGTTAAAATAAACTTAATATAAGTGCTTTCAACATTAATATATCCACGAATTGTTGTTTCTAAATATTGGCTAAGATCGGTAAAAAAAAGAGTACCAATATAGTAATATAAAATAATCCCCACCGCCGGCGGTACAATCGAAAAAAGTAAAATCAGCTTATCTTTAAGCATAATTTTAAATGCATCTTTAAAAGTAGGAAGGAAAAATTTCAATTGGACCCCTTTTTAATAATAAACTTAAAATCTAACAAACTTTTGTCTAAAATTAACTGACCACTGTCAGCCTGAAACTTTTTTTTAAAATCAGACCAGTTGATAACGGCAAATAAAAAATCTGACTCGATATTTAATTCATGGCATTTATCTAGTTTTTCTCGCGCCTTTTTAAATTGTCCCTGCGCCCCAACAACATTATTATTTTTCCAATGATATAAACCGGTGGCCACTTGAATCACCGACCAAAAAATGTAGCGAACCGGTTCTTGTTGTAAATCCATCCAAGCATCTTCAAGCGCCTCATGACATTCCCAAAAGTGTTGAGAATTAAAAAGCTCTATTCCTGGCCTTAACATCGTCCAATGAGACGAAGTAAATTGTTCATTTTCAAACTTAGTCATTACAAAGACAGAATTGAATAACCAGAATCCACATAAATCACTTGTCCCGTAACACCCCTAGATAAATCAGAGGCCAAGTAAACTGCGGTACCACCCACATCATCTTGAGTGACATTTCGTTTAAGAGGGGCGCGCTCTTCTACCACTGACAAAATACTACGAAAGCCAGAAATTCCCGAGGAGGCCAAGGTTTTTATCGGACCGGCGGAAATACAATTAACCCGCACACTGTCTTTCCCTAAATCATCTGCTAGATAGCGATTAATAGATTCAAGCGCTGCCTTTGCCACTCCCATCACATTATAGTTTTGAACGACTTTTACTGAACCATGATAGGTCATAGAGATGATAGAAGCCTCAGGATTTAACAAAGATTTAAATGCCTGGGCCACACCGATTAAACTAAACGCGGAGATATCACATGCTAACAAAAAGCCTTTTCTAGTGGTATCGGTGAAACGACCTTGCAAATCTTCTTTATCAGCAAAGGCCAAAGAGTGAATGAGAATATCAAATTTTCCCCAATTTTTTTCCACAATTTCTTTGGCAGAAACGTAGTGTTCATCCTTGGTAACATCTAACTCGAAAATAAAATCAGCACCTATTTCAGCGGCCAATGGTTCCACGCGTTTTTTTAAGGCATCATTCAGATAAGATAAAGCGACAGAAGCACCGTGATCTTTCAGCGCTTTGGTTATACCCCAAGCAATTGAACGATCATTGGCCAGACCCAGTACGAGCGCTTTTTTTCCTTTTAATAGAGACATATTTTTTTCCTTTGTTAACAGTGGCGCTAGTATATACCGGCACTGGATGAGTTTTCCAGTACCGCTATATACCGTTCCTATTTAGGTATTCCAGTATTAGTAAAATAAATTTAATCTTAGCCAATCCTTGCGTCGCAACATTTTAACTGAAATTTACAGCTATAAAAAAGCTAAACTTGGTCAAGCTAGCTCCGTAGAGTACAATACTTCTTGTGAAAATTATTTTTTACCTATTCTCTCACTTTTGCTTGATGAATCTCAATGCTCAGACGAATAACAACGCTGATCAGATTTTTTCTCAACAAAAAGAACTCATCTTAAAAGTATCCGTTCTCCGTGATTCGATGTCGGCGAAAGCATCCTACGGCAGTGGATTTCCGATTCAGAATATGGATAAAAAAAATGGTCTCGTTATCACTAACTACCATGTGGTCTCGCAATTTATTATGAACCGAAATGATTACAATATTTTTGTAACGATTGGATCAGAACAGTTCTCAGCAGAACTCTTGGCCTTTGATATTCCTCATGATTTAGCCCTGTTAAAAGTGAACTTTCATTTTCCCAAGGTAATTAAAATTAGTCCACATGCCATCTCGCAAGGAGAAAAAGTATTTTCGTTAGGATTTCCCAAAGATCTTCCAGTCACGATTGTTGAAGGAATTTATAATGGAATTGTAAAAAATGGTTATTACCAAGAAATCCATTTATCCTCAGGAATAAATAGTGGAATGAGTGGAGGCCCAACCTTAAACCAAAAAGGTGATTTGATTGGAGTGAACGTTTCCACTATGATCAACTCGCAAAACATGTCTTTTGCTGTTCCTGCACATTTTGTCCAAAAACTTTTAGAAAATCAAAAATTGCACTTAACTGACACCAACCATGAAATTACCCGTCAGATCATGGATGCCCAAAATAATCTCTTTCAAGATTTTATTTCGCACAATCAGAGTTTTACTCAGTTTAAACAATGGAGAATTGTTAAACTTCCTGAATATTTAAAGTGTTGGCAAAATATTCATAAACAATCACCTCATCATAAATTTGAAATTGAGGAGCTCTCATGTCATTTACAAAATATGTCTCGGATAAATGAATCAATTAATACCGCCTATTACACCATTGAGTTTTATATTTTTAAAAATAACGGATTAAATCCTTTTCAGTATTTTAATCAAATTGCGGAATCAATTCAGTCTCCTCGAGATATTACCGGACTGTTTGATGGATTTAAGCAAAGACCTCATTTAACTCGAGCTGAATGTGATTCACTTTATATAAAAAATCGATACAAAATTCCTCTCAAGATTAATTTTTGTTTTCAGGCGTATTTGGCCAGTAATCAAATGGTCGATGCCTTTATCGATATCGTTACTTTAACTAAAGGTGGTAATGATTTAGTTATTAGTTCAAATTTTTTTGGATTTGATGTGGCGAATATAAAAAGAATTGCCTACACCTTAGCGGATAATATTTCTTTATGAAAATTGTTTTAACTTTTTTTTCCGGGACTAAGTTTTCTAAAAAGCATATCATTGAGAAGTTCCCATGTTTTGTTGGAAGAACGATTGAAAACGATATTCAAGTAGATCATGAAACCATTTCAAAAAAACACTTTAAGATTGATCTGATTAAAGAACAGTTAGTTATTTCTGATTTATCATCTACCAACGGATTATTCTTGAATGGTCAAAAAGTAAGTGAGATCAATTCTTTATCGGGTTCTTTAAAATTTTTAGCTGGTGATGTGGGTTGCACTATTCAAATAGTTTCAGAAATGGACTTTGATAAAACCCGCGAAATAAAGTATCAAATTCCTTCTAATCAATCCTTTGTTTATTTTTCAAATCCTTTTTTGGGAACAATCATTTCTTTTATCTCAATTTTTTTATTTACCTACTTGAATCACTATTTTTACCAGTATAGTCACTGGACCCAGCTCCTCATCGATACTCTGCTTAATTTATTTTTAGTTTCAGCAATAGTTGGGCCAGTTTCTCTTTTTTCAAAGCTCATCGTTAAATCATTTGATTTTTTTAGATTATTAACTTTTTCTTCTTTGTTAATGTTTTTTCATATGAGCGGAAAAATTTGCATCGATTTATCCCTTTATATATTTGAAGCTAATTGGCCCATCGATCGAATTTTAATGTTTGTTTCTTTATGGATTGGACTTTACCTCGTATCTTCTCAGTTTTTTAATAAAACTCGAAAGATCACATTAAAAGTTAATACCGCCATCTTAACAATTGTCCTCTATAGCACTCTCGTTCTTATTTCATATTTTGGTGGACAACAAATTGATGGTATTCATAATACTAAAAAACTCATTTATCCCATTGTGGATTTGACTGATCGGCAAACAAGTAATGATTTAGCATCAAAAATGACTCAAACCCTAAATAAAATTAAACTTAACCCTCAAAATCAAAAAAGTATAAATGAAAA
This sequence comes from Bacteriovoracaceae bacterium, assembly GCA_044356225.1. Classification (GTDB taxonomy): domain Bacteria; phylum Bdellovibrionota; class Bacteriovoracia; order Bacteriovoracales; family Bacteriovoracaceae; genus JBIKWR01. The sequence continues at coordinate 9,128 of JBIKWR010000021.1, forward strand.
ACAAAATTGATAATCGATATGAATCTTTAGTTCCACCAGCCTTGGCCAATCTTGAAGTTTATCAAGCAGGAAGATCCATTGAAGAAGTGGCACTTGAACGTGGTCTTAAACGAGTTATTAAACTGGCCTCCAATGAAAATCCACTGGGACCATCTCCCGCTGCTATTAAAGAAATGACTCACGCTCTCTGGGATGTTCATCGGTATCCCGATATGTACTCAAAAAAGTTAAGAGAAGCGTTGGCAGAACTCTATAATCTCAAAACACATAATATTATTTTAGGCAATGGTTCGGAAGGGATAATGGCCGACATCTGTCGTACATTTGTCCAAACCGGAGATGAAATTCTATCATCTGAGAAAACTTTTATTGGTTTTTTTATTTTGGCCAAAGGGGCGGGAGCTAAACTTGTTTGTGCTCCTTTAAACCAAGATTTTCGTATAGATGTTGAAGCGATGGTCGATAAAATTACTCCTAAAACAAAAATTATCTATATCGCAAATCCCAATAATCCTACTGGCAATTATATGACCAAAACTGAATTTGATTTTTTAATGAAATCAGTTCCTGAAAGATGTTTAGTCATACTAGATGAAGCCTATTTTGAGTTTGCTCATGGTCAAGGTGATTATCCAGACTCCATGGATTACCGCTATGACAACGTCATCACCCTACGAACATTTTCTAAAGCTTACGGTCTGAGTGGAATTCGTATTGGTTATGGTTTTGGACATGATCAGCTGATTTCCTATGTCTACAAAGCCAAATTACCATTTGCTCCGAGTTCTATTGCCCAAGCGGGAGGTTATGGAGCACTCAAAGATCGTTATCACTTAAGCCATACTCTTATTAATAACCGTGAACGGATGAGAGAGTTAACCATTTTCTTAGAAAGTCGAGGATTCCGCTACCTAAAATCAGTGGCAAATTTTGTCACGTTTGATGCCAAAAGTTTGGAAGGCGCCACTTATCTTTTTGAGCAACTTTTAAATATGGGTGTTATTATCCGGCCTTTAGCCGCCAATGATATGCCTCAGTTTCTACGAGTTTCCCTTGGAACTTATGATGAAATGAATTTATTTTATGAAGCTTTTGAACATGTTTTACCTGGATTTAACCAAATATTTAACAAGAAGAAATAAATGAAGGTTTGCACTTACATTAAATCAAATGATTTTTACGCTGAAAAACGATTAGGCATATTTGATGGAACTAATATTGTTGATCCTCAAAAATGTTGGGAATTTTTTTATTTCAAAGAAGGACGATATAATCCTAAGCTGAGAGCGCAAAATAAAATTCCTTCCAGTTTATTTAAACTTTTAAATACCATTGATGCTCCACTTACCTTGCTTAAGGATACTATAGAGTTATATGCCCAAATTAAAAAATCAGGGTTCTCAAATCAAGTTTCATTAAATGACTTTCAACTTCAATGTCCCCTTGACCAAATCGGATGTTACCGCGACTTTTATACCCACGAAAAACATGTCAAAAAAGGTTTTGAAAAACGAAACGAAGAAATGCCTAAGGCTTGGTATGAAATGCCTGTTTATTATAAGGGTGCAACTGCTGGTTTTATTGGTCCCGAGGTGGAAATTCCTTGGCCATCATTTACCGATAAACTTGATTACGAATTAGAATTAGCGGCAATCATCGGAAAAGATGGTAAAAGTATTAGTGAAAAAAACGCTTATCAACATATCTTTGGGTTTACAATTCTCAATGATGTGAGTGCTCGCGATTTACAAAAAAAAGAAATGTCGGTGCGGCTTGGTCCCTCTAAGGCAAAAGATTTTTGCTCAATTTTAGGTCCAGTGATCATAACGGCAGATGAGTTTAACTTTTCTGAACCTAAATTAAAAATGCAGGCACGAATCAATAATTCCTTGTGGTCAGAAGGTCAATCCGATGACTCTCATTATTCATTTGCTGAAATGATCGAGTTTTGCTCCAAGGAAGAATGGCTTTTGCCGGGAGATCTGATCGGAAGTGGGACCGTTGGTACTGGCTGCGGATTAGAGCTGGATAAGTGGATTCAACCAGGTGATCAAATTGAGCTCGAAATCGAGCGTATTGGTATCTTAAAAAATAAAGTTGGCAGTAAAAGGAATTCTTAATGGAAAAAGAAAATTATAAATCAAGTGGTACATTTTCAAAACAGGCCCATGTAAAAATCCCGACTGGACTCTATGAAGAAGAGCATGGCCGTAATGGTTTTTTTGGCAAAGTCAGTCATCTTTATCATCAGCAACAACCAACCGATTGGATTAACATCGAAGGAGATTTAAAGCCTCGTTGTTTGCCTCCCCTTTTTAAAAACTCAATCTCTGAAAATCAATTTGAGAAAATTCTGTTCAATCAAGACGTTGAGATAAGTCTGGCGGTCTTTCGCCATAAATTTGATAATTTTTTTCGAAATGCTGATTTTGATGAACTCTATTTTTTTCATGCCGGTGAAGGAAAAATCGAAACGACTTATGGCCACCTTTCTTATCGCGCTGGAGATTATGTTATTCTCCCTCGAGGAACAACTTATAAATTGTTTACTTCCACTCCCACATTTATTTTTAAAATAGAATCCGCTTCGGAATTTGAGCAACCCCACCGAGGCTTACTTGGCCCCAATGCCTTATATGATCAAACGGTGATTGAAACTCCCGAAGCACAACTCGGAAGTGAACCGTCGCTTAAAGAGAATAAGGAATATAAAGAACATAAAGTCCAAATCAAAAGACTTGGTAAACTGACAACAGTCACCTATCCCTTTAATCCCCTGGATGTGGCCGGTTGGAAAGGATCTGTTTATCCCATGAAACTCTCCATCTATGATATTTGTCCGATCAATAGTCATCGATATCATATCCCGCCCAGTGGCCATACAACTTTTGTTTGCAAGAATTTTGTGGTTTGCTCATTTGTTGCCAGACCGCTGGAAGACAGTAAAGAAGGGGTGTTAAAAGTTCCTTTTTATCATTCCAATATTGATTTTGATGAAGTGCTTTTTTATCATGCTGGAAACTTTTTTAGTCGAGATAATATTGCTCAAGGGGCGCTGACATTTCATCCCCAAGGCATTCACCATGGTCCACATCCGAAAGCCTTTAAAAATGCCGATGAAAAATTATTTACTGATGAGTTTGCCGTCATGGTAGACACTAAACGCCCTTTAAATGCCACTCCCTTCTTTTTAGAAAAAGAAGATAAGGACTATTGGAAAAGTTGGATGAAAAAATGATTGAACTCAAAACCGACAAAGATTTTCGCGAAAATTATAAAATACTCATCGGCTCTATCTTGCCCAGGCCCATCGCCGTGGTCTCAACTCTTAACCATAATGGCTCATTTAATCTCGCTCCATTCTCTTTTTTTACCGGTGTTTCTGCCTCCCCCATGATCATCGCCTTTTGCCCAATGACCAGATCTAGTGATGGCCAAAAAAAAGACACACTGATTAATATAGAAAGAGAAAAAGAGTTCGTGATCAACTTTTGCACCGAAAAAATTGCTGACCAAGTCAATCTCTGCTCCCAAGAAATACCTTACGGCGAAGATGAGTTTAAACTATCAGGTCTAACCCCTCTAAAAAGTAAAACCATTCGCGCCCCGCGAATGGCCGAAAGCCCGATTCAATTTGAATGCATCTTAAGAGACATCCTCTCTTATGGAAATACGATTGGATCCGGAAGTTTAATCACTGGCGAAGTTAAACTCATTCATATCGATGAGACCTTATACGACCAAGGTCGTATCTCCACTGATCTTTTTAATCCGATTGGTAGGGGTGCAGGCAATGATTGGATATTAACCGATCATCGAATTGAAAAAAACCGTCTGATGAAAGTTCAAATCCAAAAATAAAAAAAACTATTTTTTTGCAGTTGGCTTGAACTCTGCTTTTAACCATGAACTTATTTTTATGCCAGTAGTTGTTTTAGTTTCATCAACTGTCATGATAGTAAAACTATTCCTGTGTGTTTTCCCCGCAATTTTTTTCTCAAATTCTTTTTTAGTCTCTTCATAATCTGGATGTAGACTTGTAAAAAGAACAAGTTTTTTCAGACCACTTAAGTCGTAAGTATCGTTATAAAGTTTATTTAAAGTCTCTACAATAAAAAATTTATCATCGGGAAAGTCTGTTACTGCGTAATTAGCGATTTCTTTTATATTTTTAACATAACTCATTGGAGGATTAATCATCACTAGCCGAATAATTTTTTCATCTTGTTCTGCATGTCTTATCGCCACTAAACAACCCATCCCTTCACAAACAAGGACTATCTTTGATGGGTGTACTTCATTCTTATTACCCATAAAAGTAATAATTTGATTTAAATCTTCTTTTAGAAAAACACTTTGACTACCTTTTTCCTCAATTGTTAAATCAATCCAAGGTTTATATGAACTCTCATCGTGTTTTTTTAATGTTTTATTCCACTTCAGTTTTTTCAGAGATTTACCATGACCACGAAAATCAAAACTAATCCTTGAGAAATATTTTAAACTTTCCTCTAGTGCAATAAAACTAGTTTGGTCTTTTCCTAAATCATGAAGAAAAATAATTCCTTCACTTTTCTCACTTTTATTTGTTCCAGGGTAAAAATTAGCACTTATTAAAGTTCCATATTCTAAATCTTTGGGTCTCACTAGTTCTTCTTGAAGATAATAGGCAAATGAGCTTGCGATAAAAGAAAAAAATAAAATCAACGCAAAAAATGGATTCATGATCAAAACCTTGAGTTAGAAGTAAAAATGCATAGTAACAAATAAAGTAAATCCCTCAAGTTCGAGGCATTTTTTACATGGTTATATTTGCTTTCAATGGCGATGTTTATAAAAGAATCATTCACTAAGTCCGCGAACAGTAATATCTCTCAACTTCACCCGCGCTTGATTAACTCAGAAATTGCGTTTTAGGCAGGAAGACCAGGCGAGAAGCCGAGACGTACTTCCTGTACGTCGCAGGCGCCGAGACCGCAGTCTGACGCCCCTAAAACCAATTTATGAGTTAATCAATTAGGACCAAGAGACTTGTGCATAGATCGCATCAAAAGTTTTCTGCTCTTTCAACGAATAAAGCAAATTCTTCTTCAACTGATCATTTGAACCATAATAATTTTTGATATCATCAACCGCCATCCCAGACTGATCAGCCAGTTCGACAAACTTAGTTTCCAATTCATTTTCATTGGCTTCGATCTTAAATTTTTCTGCAAATTTATTTAAAATAAGACCTGACTTAACTTGAAAAATGGCCTTCTTTTGTAAATCTTCTTTCCAACGATCAAAATATTCTTCAACCATATGATCGTTGAAGCCTTGGTATTTAAGATTATTTTTTAAATCTTGTTTTACATATTTTTCTTGTTCACTTACTAAAGATGCAGGAAGGTCAAAATTATTAACTTCAATTAATTTTTCTAACAATTCTTGTTGAACCTTGCCTTTGATTTGGGCCTCTTTTTGTCTTTTAACGGTGGCCTCTGTCTTCGTTAAAAAATCTTCTTTTGATTTATAGCCAAGTTCAACGGCCAGATCATCCGTTAAATCTGGAATAATTTTGGTTTTAATTTCTAGCAAGTCTACGTGAAAATTAACTTTGGCACTTTTAAGATCTTCTTGATGATAATTCTCAGGAAAAGTTAAATGAAGATGTTTGTGCTGACCAACTTTTAAGCCGATCAGTCCATCCTCAAATCCTGGAATAAAACTATTAGAACCAATCTCTAGGAGAAACTCTGTGCCTTTCATATTTTCAGGTTTGTCTCCATTTGAAAGTTCACCTTGGAAATTGATAACCGCAAATTGCCCCTTGGCCAAGACGGTATCAGCAGGAGACTCTTTCATTTCCCCTTTTGAATCTAAATAATTTTTACGAAGAGCTTCAATTTCATTTTGCTCAACTATCGTTTCTTCTTTTTTGAGTTTTATTTTTTTTAACTCACCTAACTCAAATTCTGGAAACGTTTCCACTACGACGGAAAAATTTAAGGTCTTTTTTTCAGCATCATAAGTGGTATTTTCAAAAGCTGGATATCCAACAGTTCGCAATTGTTCTTGTTCAATCACCGCGATAAATTCTTTTTGAATAAATCGGTAAAGTGCTTCATTTTCTAATTGTGGTCCATAAAGTTTTTTCACCATCGCCAAAGGAGCTTTGCCAGTTCTAAAGCCTTTGATCGAAACCGTTTTTTGTTTATTTTTAACGGCCTCATCAATTTGTTGATCTAAGTTTACGTTATCAAAAGTGAAGCTGATTTTAGTTTTACAATTGGAAAGGGGAGCTAAATTAAAAGCCATAAATTCGTCCTGTTTAAATTTTTGCTGAAAAATAGCATAGATACATAAGAAGTCAATGCTTCGTGAGTTCTTAAGTCTATCTGCGTCAGTACTTCACTGAGTGCAAAAAAAGACCTTCAGGAGGGGCCACCATACCGAGCTTTTTACCGTTTTCCATGGTGCATTCAAGTCTTAGGGTTTTTTTAATATCTGTTTCAGTTATCTTGTCCTGAGCATAGGCCCAAAGCGTTCCAACGAGTAAACGAATCATTTGTTTAAGAAATCCACTGCCGGTAAATCTTAACTCATAATAAACATAACCCTCGGGAATATAACTCACCTCATGCTTCAAAACGTGTTGAAAAAATTCAATATTATAAATTTCGCGCACTGTGGTGGCAGCATCACTGCCAGTGGTATGAAAATGTAAAAAATCATGCTTCCCAATAAACAATTTCGCTCCAGCTTTTAGTTTGTCCATATTTAAAGGCGAAGAAATATTAGCGATTGTTTCAGTGAGAAAAATATTTTTTTCTGGCAAATTTGTAAAAAGATACATGTAAGTTTTTTCTTTCACATCATTGATCGGATGAAAAGAAGAGTGAACTTTTTCGGCATCAATCAATCTGATATCTTTGGGTAAAAGTGAGTTAAGGGCCTTGATTAAATTCGAGGGCGGAAGATCGAGTGGTAGGGATAATCGGGCCACTTGGGCCAAAGCGTGAACTCCGGCATCCGTTCTGCCTGAACCCAATAATGAAAAATTTCCTTCTTTACAAATTTTTTTTAAAGCAATGGCCAATTGTCCATGAATCGTTTGATCCGTGGAAGTTTGGGCCTGCCAACCATGATAATTGGTCCCAAGATATGAAAGAGTGATTTTATAAAAATTCATTAACGATAATCGTAAGAAAGGCCTAGACCATAAGATAAACCGGAAATGGCGATGCCTTCTTCTTTAAAATTTTCATAATTTTGATAGCGCGTAAAAAAATTAAAATAACTTTGAGTAATTTTTTGTGAAGAAAACTGATTGATCGCAGATCGGTGAAACCAATAGGACCATGATAATTTTAACTGGGCACTGGCGGCCAATCCATAACCCATCTGTCGTCGGTATTTCCGATCATCTTCTGGCAAAACATCATCTCTCACTTGCCAAAGTCCTAAAGCACTAGGTCCGCCAGATCCGGCTAATTTTATATATCTTCCTAAACTTAGCTCTGCTCCCAAAAATAAATCGAGGGGAAATGTCCATAAAACAAATGTGGTTTCGCTGACTTCAGAACTATTGGCAAATGAAGCTACACCGCGGTTGTAACCAGCACCAAAAGTTGTGCCGCCAAAAAAACTCAACGCTGAATAATTAAAAAAACGTTCATACTGAACCAAAAGTTGTAATCCTGGGCCAGAATCTATGCCAGTTCGATAAGTTTTTTCAAAATTATTGGTCTTATTATCATAGGTAAATTCATCTGCTAAAAAGTAAAATCCAATCGAATGTTTTCTTAAGGGGCGAAATGAATCAATCAGGTCTTTATTTTTAAACTGTAGGTAACTTTGAGAATTGGCCATTTTATCAGGCAAAGGGATGCCAGAGCTTAACATTTCATGTTGTTTAGATTCTCTTAACAACGATTCTTCCAATTCATTTTTTCCCGGAATAAAAGCAGAATCAACATCGCTACTAGGGACTGAAGATTCTAATTCTATGTCAGTAACAAAAGGACTATTTTTTTTTACTTTTTTAAAAAGCTCTTCGGGCTTTACTTGATCTTCGGGTAGTGTCCCTTCAAGGTATTGACCAGTATCTGCACTATGCACTGTCACTAATTGAAAACCAAAAATGAATATTAAAATTAATTTATTATTCATTTTTTTCACTCTCATTATTAAAAGTAAAAATATTTTCAAAATCTCGACGTTTAACCAAAAAATAAATTAATGAACCAAAAACATAGAGAGTTAACCAAAAACTAACCATGTACTCTTCAGCCAAACCCAACGATAAAAAGACTAAGACGATAAACAATAGTGATAATTTTTTATGTTTTTTAATCCAAGGAGAATTTTTAAAACTAGGAAAGGGAATGTTACTTATCATCAAAATGGCATGCAAAATAATAAACAAGATAGATAAAAACTTAACTTCTACTAAAAATGAAAATTCTGTACTTATCAAAACATAACCAACGGTGGCCATGGCAGCAGAGGGGATCGGCAAGCCTTGAAAATAATCAGAACTAACTTTATCAATATTGGCATTAAAACGGGCCAACCTTAAAGCTCCACATAACAAAAAGAGAAAGGATGCCACCATACCAATACGACCGTAGCCATCGAGAAATCTTAAATAAAATAATATTGCGGGAGCGATACCAAAAGTTACCAAGTCACTCATCGAATCAAACTGCTCGCCAAAATGTGATTGAGTTCCGGTCAGCCTGGCCACTCGACCATCAACTGAATCAAAGATGGCCCCTAAGATTAAAACAACTGCCGCTTGATAATAATTTCCATTTTGACTCAATAGAATAGAAGCAAATCCACAAGCAATATTGAGTGCCGTAAAAGTGTTAGGTAAAAAAAACGCAAATTTTCTTTGTTGATCAGTCATCATTTGAAACCTTCTTTTTAATTCCACAAATAGGAGTAAATGCTGCTATCAGCTCTTCTCCGGTCTTTACAAAAACATCAAAATTATCAGGAAAATAAAACTCTACATTCTCTCGCCACAGATTGAGTCCAAAAGCGGCTCCCACAAATCCTTGATCACCCGTTCTTATCCAAATTTTTGGCATAAATCCAAAAATATTTCCAGCAATCTCTATACCAAAAATTTCACCGGTATGGCTTTTGAATAAAATTTGCATCAATTTAGTATCAATAAAATCATCGTGAATTCCCTTTAAGTTTTTTTTAATAAACTTAATATCTATTATTTGGCTTTGATTAGGAATCCGCAGTCCACCCTCTTCCAAGGGATAAATATCAATTTCAATTTTAGTTAACTTATTTCCAAAAAGTGAGTGACTAACTCCCGTCGTAATGGCAGTGACTTTGCCAGTGGCCGGGGCCAGATGAATATTTTGTTTGAAAATATTTTCATCCACCATCGGATTCTTTTTTTGTCGAAAAAAGAAAAGAACAATGAATGAAAAAAATAACGTGATAAAAGCAGCTTTAAACCCAATAAAAAACCAAACGAAAAAATTAAAAAATCCTAAATAGAAAAGAGTGCTTTTAGTTAAAAAATATAACGTCGACACAACAATCAGACCTTTTATCAGCATGAATAATGATTAAGCTAATTTATCAAGCTTTCGAATCTATGTCATAATAAAGCAAGAAATTGCTCTGCGTCAGTTACGGGCAAACTGCGGTTGGGTCGTCTTATACTCTTTATCCAACGACCTAAAATAGGCCAAGTCTCTTTGTAGATTTAATTTAACAACTTGAGTAAAAATCATTTGTGGATTTTTTTTAATTAACACATCTGTTTGGACTATTGAATATTTTTTTTCAGTTATGTTTTTTTCTAGCTCATCATTGCTGGCAAATAATTCACCTCTAAAATTGCTGATGAATGAATCTAACATCTCGATGGCAATTAAATGGTTCTCAGTTTGATTATCTTTCCAGGTATCAATAAAAACTTCTTTTTTATAAGCAGTTGAGAGCCAAGCCCCAAAGGTATTTCCAGATAATGCTGGAATTTCAAAACTCCAATAAGAAAAGGTTTTAATGCCAAAAACCTTCGCCATCTGTTTAAATCCATCGACCACCTTAATTCCAGTATACGAACCCGGACCTGCTCCAACGATTAGTTGGTTAATGTTTTTTAACGTCAATTGATTTTTCAATAATAGTTGATTGATGGTTTGGTGAAACAAGCTGGCGGATTTACTGGTCTCAATACATCCATAGTCGTGCCATTGATAAGAATTATCGAGAATTCCAAACTGAAAATTAAAAGAGCAGTCAATAAAAAGAGTTGTCATCTACTTTAATTACGAAAAGTAGCGAGTTATGTCATTCCAAATTGCGGCGATAATCATCAGCATCAGTAGTGAAAACCCACCTTGTTGGGCCACTTCCATGACTTTCCTAGACAACGGACGTCTCATGATTAATTCAATGCCAATAAATAGAATATGCCCCCCATCGAGGACAGGTATCGGAAACAAATTAATGAGACCTAAATTGACAGAGACCAACGCCATTATTCCCAAGAAAAAAGTGATGCTAATATTGAAAGAATCTGAAGCCACTTTTGCAATGGCAATGGGGCCACCGATATTTTTAGCTGAAGTTAAACCGGTAAATAAGTTTTTAAAGCCCACCGCTGTCTTAACAATCGCATCCCATGTTCTAGGAAATGCTAATAAAAAACTTCCCCAAACCGTTTTAGGTGAACTTTTTATATAATTCATTTGTGCCATTTCACCGGAGCTAAAAATACCTAAAGTTTTTACTATGACTTTTCCGTCATCTTTTGACTCGGGAAAAAGAGTAAATGTTTTAACTAATTCTTTTCTTAGAATCACTAAATTAACACTGGAGCCTTCGGGTACAGATTGTACTTTTTTTCTTAATTCTTCGAATGACTTCAATCTTAGACCGTCAATTTCGACCACAATATCTCCGGCCTCAATTCCCACCTTCTCTGCAGGAGATCCAGAATTGACTCTTTTGATAATCATATCCATTGGATATAAAGCTAGTTGATTAAGCTGTTCATAAAAATTAGTTTTAATGACAAAATCGAGAGGTAAACTATTCTCCAACTTAACATACTCCTCTGCCCTTTTTTCAATTGGAATAAGATATAAATTTGTTAATCCGGATTCCGAAAATTCTTCCAAAGAAAAATTCCTATCTAGTTCAGTGGCCGATCGACTTAGAAAATAATTTTTACCGTAACGATCTTGAAGAACGGGAGCTCGCAAATAACCATCTTGAGAACCTAAATTTTCAAAAAAATCTTCAAAGCTCAAATCTAGTGAAAGTTCAATATTATTTCCCGCCCTAGATACGACAACCGTTTTTAGTCTCTCACCTTCAATTCCCATATCAGTGAAGCCTAAAACATTTTTATTGTTGACCATTTTAAAAACATCACCTGATCTTAAACCTAAAGCATAAAGTTTTGATTCAGCACTGATGGTTCCCAATTTTGCTTCTGGAACTTTTTCCCCAAAAAAGAGCAATCCCCAAAAAAGAAAAAAAGCTAAAATAAAATTAGCTAAGGGCCCACCAAAAACTATCCAAAATCTTGCCCATTTTCCCTTATGATTAAAAGCAAACTGTCTTTCCTCAGGAGAAATTCCCTCTTTATTGAGAGGATCATCGCCAAACATTTTAATATAACCACCGAGTGGAATAATCGAAAATGCATAAACAGTATCGCCCCATTTTTTTTGTAATAATTTTTTTCCAAATCCAATGGAAAACGTTTCAACCCTAACCCCAAAAAGACGAGCGAATAAAAAATGTCCTAACTCATGAAAAAAAACAAGAGGGGTCAAAAAAACTAAAAAGGTCAAAAGTGTTTGCATAAAAATTCCATGTTAAAAAATTAATTCGCTAACTATCTTCCAAGTGAATAATGAAGAAACTGAGCAAAAAAGGGTGCAATAAACAACAAGCTATCTACTCTATCATACACTCCTCCATGTCCTGGAATCAAAGAGGAACTATCTTTTATATTGACGATTCTCTTCAGTTTACTTTGGGCCAAATCCCCGATCTGCGAAAGTATCGCCAACCCGATAAAGATTAAAACAATTTTCGTCCCATAGGAGAAATTTATATCTTTATTCGTCACTAAAAAGATCCAATAAAGACTCGCAACCAGGCCCGATGATAAGGCACCGCCAATTAACCCTTCGATGGTTTTATTGGGGCTAACCTCTGGCCAAAGTTTATGTTTTCCAAAATTTTTGCCAAAAAACCATGCCCCGGTATCCATGACATAAGCAATCACTAAGATTAACCCAACTAATATTCGCCAATTTGAATAAACAAACAAATAAGCGAGTGATTGAATCCAAACAAAAACCACAACTCCACCTAAAAAAGGAAAATGCTTGGCCACATAATTGATCAATTTCCCTTCCATCGGAGTGATAAACAAAAAATAAATAAAAACAAAATTGAACAAAATTCCCGTATTAAAAACAATTGATTGTAAATCAAATGTACGATCAATAAAATTTAAATAAACAAAGGGAACAAGAATAACTAAATGAGAAATTAAATAGGGCCATTCAGTTCTGATTCTTTTAAAAAAATTTACATGAACTTCATCAAGTAATAAAAGTGACAACACCAGCAGCAAAATTTTGGTATGGATCGCTCCGAGATAAAAACTGACCAGCAGAATGCTCATTAATATCAATGCAGATTTAATTCGAGTTTTAGTGTTCGAGGTGTTTCCTGGTAAATTAGTCAATCACAACCTCAGAAGTGAAGCCATTTAACTTTGGATCAATAACTCCACCAAACCTGCGATCAATTTTCATAAAACCTTCAATAATCTTTATGAATTCCGTTTCCGTAAAATCAGGCCATTTAGTATCGGTAAAATACAATTCTCCATAAGCTATTTGCCACAAAAGAAAATTTGAAACTCTACGGTCTCCACCGGTCCGAATTAACAGATCAACATCTGAGCAAGATTGCATTTTTAGCAATTGATCAAAACGATCGACTGTCATTTTGCCCAATTCTGGCGATGGTAACTGATTAATAAGCTCGACAATTTCTAAACGGCCGCCATAGTTAAAAGCAAAGTTGAGTTTTAATCCACTATTATGGGCACTCTCCTCTGTTAATTTATTTATTTTATCTAAAATAAAGATGGGAATATTTTCAGAACTTCCAATGACTTTAAAAATGATATTATTTCTTAAAACTCTTTCTCTTTCTTTGGCCAAAAACTTTTCTAACAATTTAAAAATTACCAGAATTTCTTTTTGGGGACGACGCCAATTTTCGGTAGAAAAGGCATAAAGGGTAAGCTCTTTTATATTGAGTCTATCTGCAGCTTCAATGATCTTCGATATAACGTGTGAACCGCGAACATGTCCCCAGACTCTTGGCCTTGAGCGTTCGTTGGCCCATCTTCCATTGCCATCCATAATAATTGCAACATGGTTAAGGGCCGACATATATCAAACAGTCATCACTTCTTTTTCTTTGACGGTAATTAAGTCATCAATCTTTTTTACATAATCATCGGTGGTTTTTTGAACTTCTTGTTGAAATTTTTTTGAATCATCTTCGGAAATTAATTTATCTTTTTCTAATTTTTTAACATTTTCATTTTGATCTCTTCTTACATTTCGAATTTGGACTTTTGATTCCTCCCCCATTTTTTTAATTTCTTTCGCGATATCCTTTCTTTTTTCTTCGGTTAAAGCAGGAAAAGGAATACGCACTAAATTTCCGTCATTGGATGGAGTTAATCCTAAATTTGATCCTAAAATAGATTTTTCAATTTCTGCAATAATCGATTTATCAAAAGGTTGAATTTGTAACAATCTGGCTTCTGGGGTGCTGACTTGACCTAATTGATTAATAGGAGTTGGGCTACCATAGTAGTTTACGACAATTCCATCCAACACCTTAGCTGAAGCGCGACCAGTCCGAACTTTTAATAAAAGACCTTTTAATTTCTCTACTACCTTTTCAGACTCCTTGGTCATATTATCTTTAATTTGCTTGATCATTTTCTCCTCCTTAACAACAGCTTTTCATTTTTTATCTTTGATTTATTTTATTACTAACTAACGTGCCAATGGCCTCACCATTAATAACCTTGGTGATATTGCCTTTATCAAACAAATTGAACACGATGATATCTAGTTCATTATCCATACATAAACTAATGGCCGCGGAATCCATCACTTTTAACTGTTTATTCAGTACATCCATATAAGTGAGCTGCTCAAATTTAACAGCATCTTTATGTTTCATCGGGTCTTTATCGTAAACACCATCAACTTTGGTGGCTTTTAATATCACTTCCGCATCGATTTCATTGGCACGGAGGGCCGCTGCTGTGTCGGTAGTAAAATAAGGATTGCCAGTACCGGCAGCAAAAATAACCACACGACCTTTTTCTAAATGTCTGACCGCTCGACGACGAATATATGGTTCAGCAATTTCTTTCATCTCAATCGCCGATAAGACCCGCGTATAAACACCATGTCGTTCAATAGCATCTTGCAGTGCCAGAGAATTAATAATGGTTCCTAACATTCCCATATGGTCTGAAGTGGTTCGATCCATTCCGGCAGAAGCTCCCGCAACACCACGATGGATGTTACCGGCTCCAATGACTATCGCCACTTCTACTTTGGCATGATTTAGAGCAACGATTTCTACCGCCAATTGATCTAAAAAATGGGCACAAATTCCAGATTCTTTTTCCCCAGAAAGCGCTTCACCAGACAATTTTAATAAAACTCGTTTGTATTTTTTCATAAAAAAAAAGGGGGCAAGCCCCCTTCCCTATTCAGCTGATTTATTGGTTGGTCATTTTGGCAATTTCTTCCGCAAAATTTTCTTGTTTCTTTTCAATGCCTTCGCCAAGAGTATATTTAGAAAAACGACGCACATTAATTTTTTCACCAATTTTCAAAGTGGATTCATTGATCAAATCGCCGATAGTTAAATCAGGATTTTTGACCCATTTTTGTTCATATAAACAAACTTCGGAAGCCAGTTTGGCCACTTTGCCTTCGACAATTTTATTGATCATCGCCTCAGGTTTACCTTGCTCACGTAATTGATCAGCATAAATACTTTTTTCACGTTGAACAAAATTTTGATCCATTTCCTCAGCTCGTACAAAACGAGTATCAGAAGCGGCAATATGCATCGCTATGTCTTTGACCAGCTCTTGAAAGCCAAGGTTTTTAGCGACAAAATCCGTTTCGCAATTAACTTCTACTAACACACCAATACGACCGCCATGAATGTAGGAGCCAACTAAACCTTCAGCCGCAATACGACTTTGTTTTTTGGCAGCTGCCGCCAAGCCTTTTTTTCTTAAGTAATCCACCGCTTTTTCAAAATCACCGTTGGTTTCACTTAAGGCTTTTTTACAGTCCATCATGCCGGCACCAGTTTTTTCTCTTAATTCTTTCACGTGGGATGGATTTATTGTCATAAATATTCCTTCTCTAAAAAGTTTTTTAAATAGAACTACTCAGTTAATTCTTCAGCTTCTTCTGCCGCTAACTTCAATTCAATATCTTGTTCGTATTTAGATAAAATTTCTTTTTCTAAAGAAATATCCATACCCGCATCGTCTTGTTTGTTAGCAGTTCGTTTAGCATTTCGGTTCCCTTCGGCGACTGCATCAGCAAAATATTGAGTAAAAATCATAATGGATTTTAGAGCGTCATCGTTTCCTGGGACTACGTAGTCGATTCCAGTAGGATCACAATTTGAATCGGTAATAGCGACGACAGGAATGCCTAAACATTTTGCTTCGGCTACTGCTATTCTTTCGGCATTAGGATCGATAACAAAGAGTGCACCTGGAACTTTGCGCATATCTTTAATCCCGCCTAAGTTACGTTGCAACTTCCCAACGTTTTTTTCCACTCGAGATTGCTCTTTTTTGGTCAGCAAACTGAAATCCCCTGTCTCTCGCATTTTTTCAACTTTGCGGAGTTTATCGATCGAAAGAGAAATAGTTTTATAATTGGTTAACATACCACCCAGCCAACGATAAGTGACGTGAAAAGCACCAGCTTCATCAGCCGCTTTTCTGACCACTTCGGCAGCTTGTCTTTTGGTCGCCACAAAAAGCACCGACTTTCCACTCGCTGTAGTTTGTCTTAAAAAATCATAAGCTTTTTTTGCCAAAGGAATGGTTTTTCCTAAATCCAAAATATAAACACCATTACGTTCGCCATAGACGTAAGGTTTCATTTTGGGGTTCCACTTGTGGGTTTGATGTCCGAAATGAGCACCCGCTTTGAGTAGCTCCTGAAGGGAAAGTTCTTGCACGGCCATAAATGTCTCCTTATGGGTTTTCAAATCTTTCTCCCGTCATTTGTGTTTTCACAAAGACACCCTAGGGAAGAGAAAGAGTGAGATTTCTTGCACAGCACAATGGCTAGCAAGATTGATTATTAGTGAAGGAGAATTAACACGGAGGGAAAGAGAAGTAAAGGTCGCCTACTTACTTTACTTCTCTTAAATATGACGTTCACTCGATTTTTTTCTCTCGTAAACAACGATTTTTTAAACACTAGTTTGTATTCAAGTTAGGGTTGCCGAGTCCATTGTATATTTTCAAGTACTCGAGAATCATTTTCAATAATTGGCCTAAAGAAAAATACACCTCGTTTTAAATCACCTTTAATAACTCTTAAAAAAACAGTAGAAATTTCTGTAGCGTTAGATTCTTTATAGTCAACCTTGAGTGAAATCAATCCGGTACCTTCAAGGTTTCTTTTCGTTGTAATAAAATTAATTGTACCCTCGATACTATATTTCCCTGGTCTATCTAAAGAAAAACTTCCTTGTTCATCAATCACTAAGCTTTCACTTTTATTTCCTTTAAATATACCACTTATATCAACATTGTATGGAGTGGAAATGATTTCATAGGACATGGACTGTTTTTTTGGAGCAGCTGGTACAGCAACTGGAGAAGTTGTTGAAGGTGCCGTAGGTGAATCAATAATTACAATTGGAGCTTCGTTTTCTTCACTTAATGAAACATAATCTTTCGCAGGATTATTCTCTTCATACTGGCTAGCGATAAAACTAAATGACATTCCCGATGTTGCGACCAAGGTATCAATTCTTTTTCTATTTTGGTCACCAGTAAAAATAGAACTTCTTCCAAACATAAAAGGGTTTACAAGATAATTTGTTCTGGTGTTGTCATCTCTATTTACTCGTTTTATTTCTTCTTCTTGTTCTTCTAAAAAATGATTTCCCATTTTAGCGGCAAAGGATTGTAACATTTCGACATATGGTCGTTTATCGACGACGTTAATTTTTCTTTTATAGACTTGAGAAAAAACATAATCGATCGCACTGACAAAACGACGAGGTGATGCTGGAGTAGTAGCGAGGTCTATTCCTATTTCTTTTCCTCTTCCTTTAACCGTTGTTTCAATACCAATCACGTCCGCTCCTTCCATGTAACCCAATTGAACGTGACCATCTTCAATAATGACCATCAAAGATTTTTCATTGATCAAATCCCGACCTTCTGGTGAAAGCATCAAGGCAACAAGAATCATTAAAGAACCTGAGCGACCTTGAATTGAACCATTGAGAAAATTAAGAAGATTTGAACTTGTTTTATTAAAGTACAATTGTCTATAGGTAATTCCCAAATTTGAAGTAGCGAGCAAGTTTTCTTCCAGTTGAACTTTAAATGCATGAAGGTCGTTGTTTAATAAGGCCAATGAAGGTGATTTATTTTTAAACATTAGTTTGATTTGATCTAGGGGTAATAACATTGGCGAAGGTCTTTTAAAATCTTTATACTCACTTTCAATCAAAGCTTCAGCAAGATCGCTGGTTACAAATGATTTTTTATTTCCAATTTCAAATAAAATTTTACTTTCAAGTGAGCTAAGTTGAATATTTTCTAAAACATTTGGAGTGCTATAAACCCACTCAGTCCTTTCGAGATTTTGAATATTATGACCTGGAGTTTGACCCTTACTATCTGGACCAAGATTGGGATCATTTTCTGTCGCCACTGGGTCATTTTGGGCCGTTGAGGGACTGGTATTTTTATCGTCTTCTATCTTCTGAGCAGATTTTTTATCGCTACAGCCAGCTAGTAATGCAAAAAGCATTGTTAAAAGTAAAAAACTCTTGTTCATGAGGCCTCCTAGGCGAAAAAATTGATTTCCAATTTATACACCATGCCTGGCGCGGGGCAACTTATTTTGA
>JBIKWR010000145.1:0-8044 GCA_044356225.1 Bacteriovoracaceae bacterium
AGCTTGAATTCACATTCAAGAATTTAGGTTTATTAACTATTTAACCAAAAATGATCGTATCGTATCGTATTGAATCATGGGTAAATGACAAAAAAATCGGCAGTTTGTCTAAATTTTCGTCAATTTTTTTTTAAGAATCCGCTAACTATCAGATTTTACTCCTCAGAAAAAATTCTTTTTTGGCCGTTAAAATGCATATAAGTTTGATGAAAAAAGATCAAGACGATCATCACAGGGGGTTTTCATGAAGAAAACAAAAACAAATCATCTCCATTTAGCAAGTCATGGATTTTCACTAGTCGAAATTATGTTAGGTCTTGGGTTATTATCCGTGATTACTCTTGGGACTACACAACTGATCAGTACTCAAACTAAACATGTGAGTAATTTAGATGACTCATTTGAGGCGATCAATTTACAAAAAGAAATAACTCAGGCAATTGGGCATTTGGAAACATGTAACAATAATCTTATTGGTCTTACCTCTGGCGACCCCGTGAATGAAATCATTGGAAAAGATGGCGAGTTACTATCAACGCTTTTTGCCAATGATCAGAAATTTAAAAAGCTGACAATTAAATCTATGATCGTTGGTGAAATGTTGCCAGCATCAGAAGGAAAAAAAGTTTATTTAGATGTGACAATTTTAAAAGGTCAACATTCTTTAGGGGGGAATCAACTGTTGAAAAGAATACCTTTTTTTGTCAAAACCAATGAAGAAAATGAAATCACAGAATGTTTAGGATCGGAAAACCAAATGACGGTCTTAGCGAGAAGTTGTTATAGTATTGGTGGAGATTTTAAAAATGGGCAATGCCAATTTAATGATCAAGATTTGCAATCTACTTTGAATTTACTGATGTCCAATCAAGCGCAATTTGCCGAAGACATAAGTGTTTTGCAAGAACAAATGTCGTATGTTTTAGATCAGATTGCTTCACTCAATAAAATTGAAGCTGAACAAGAGGTTGAAGAAGTAAATCCGACAGATGAAACATGTAATATTTTATCCGCCAATTTTAATTTAGGTCGAGCGATTGCTTGTCATATGGCACGCAGAAAACTCTCTTGCCAAGTGATGGGTGGTTCATGGTTAAGTTTAGCTCAAGTGAAAGAGTCAAATATAAAAAGGCGATGCACTCTAACCGCTGCCAGTGTTTGTTCACGAAATGGTGGGGCATATAATTCTGAGACATTTCAATGTTTGGGTGGTCAAAGGTCTAAACCATTAGCAGATTTTGTTGATTATTTACAAGCTTCTGATGATAACAGTGAAAGTGTTGAAGAAAATCAATTGAACGAAATTTGTTGGCAATCTCGTGGTGATGTTCACCCTTCAACGGTAAGAGTAAGATCCCATTTATTAAAATGGTACTTAGCACGCAAGGCCCAGCTCGGTCGTTGTCAGGAAGATAAAATTTCGGTGAGTGTTGAGGATAGTGTAAAAGAAAGCGAACAGAAATCAGAGACAGAACCTACTGAATCGATTTCAGAGACACCAACCGAAGTGAGTCAACCGAATTCAACTCAACCAGATAAAGAACTCATTCTCCCTTTTGCTTCCGACTATGATCACAACGGTGATGGGAAGATTTCTATGCAAGATTATATGACTCCTCAGGGGCAAGTGGTGCTTTGTTCTGGGCGAGGAAAAAATGAAGAAGTTAATCCAATCGCGGTTGCTTTTATACTCTCTAAAGGAGGGTATTTTGGAACCTGTAAAAGTTAATTTAAATATTAAACTAATTTTTTATATGGTCTGGGATACGAGTTTTAGGCAAAACTACTTGATTGGGAGGAATGATCACGTTTTCTCCTATTTCCACATCACCCATGATGATAGCGCCTAAACCAATCGTCGCATTTTTTTTAATGTGAACTTTACTGACAATCAGATAACCGGCCATACCATAATGAGCGAAGACCGTGCATGAACCACCAAGTGTCACGTAGTCATCAATTTGAATTAAGGCAGGATCAGAGATATTGGAGGTGTTGATCTGTACACCTTTGCCAATTTTCATTCCCATTAATCGAAAAAATAAAATATTGAAGGGCGTAGGTGTTAAAAAATCTAAAACCGTGTATCGCACTAACTGGACGAGGGCATTATGAATATACCATGGGATGGTTTCTAAACTATAATTAGTCGATCGCGAGGGTTTGATTCGCAATGGGAGGAGAAAATTTACAGCGGGAACCACGAGGATGAGTGAAAACATAAATAACAACGCTGCCATGGCCAGGCCAAAAGCGATAATGAAAGTTTGTAAAAGATAAGAACTTGTTGCGAGATCGATCCATAACCATTTAACAAACAGAATCGATGGAATTAAAGAGCAAGTGATACAAATGACGTAGAGGACAGCGACAATCATTCCTAACAACAACGTCGCCAACCCAGCAAACGATCTGAGAATTGATTCAATTTTTCCAGCTAAACCAGGTTTTTTAGATTTTTTACTGTGACGATCTTCTTTGATTTTTTTTTCCATCCGATTATTTTCAAGGATTTTTTTCTTTTAGACAACATTTCTCTAACAACTTCAAGTTCGGTCATTCTTAACGTGATTGATGAGATGAAGTGATTTCTTTTTTAGCAGTGGAAAAAGATGATCATTCTCGTTATAAAAGAGGAGAAAAAAAGAATTTAACTACCAAAGGATTTTTATGAGCGATCTTAAACAAGATCAATTATTGACCCAACTTAACTGGCGATATGCTGTCAAAAAATTTGATTCCCAAAAAAAACTCTCTTCCCAACAAATTGACCAAGTTTTAGAGGCCTTAAGATTATCACCAAGCTCCTTTGGGCTTCAACCTTGGAAATTTTTGGTGATCACTAATCCAGAAATAAAATCAAAGCTAAAGGCCTTTAGTTGGAACCAATCACAAGTGGTCGATGCCAGTCATTTGATCGTTTTTTGTGGCATCAAACAAGTGGACAATCAATTTGTCGATCAGTTTGTTGACGATATGGTACGAGTTCGAGGAGGCCAAAAAGCTGATCTTCAGGGTTATTCTGATGTGATGAAAAGTTTCCTTTCTCGTTTGGATGATAAGGCCAAAAAAGAGTGGGTTAAAAATCAGATTTATATCGCTTTAGGAAACTTGATGACATTTTGTGCTTTTCAAAAGATTGATACTTGTCCGATGGAAGGATTTGTTCCAGTTGATTATGACAAAGTATTAAACCTCGATAAATTAGGGCTCTACTCAGTGGTGGTTTGTCCGGTTGGATTTCGCGCCTCAGATGATAAGTATGCACAGGCCAAAAAAGTTCGCTATTCTTTAGATAAATTGGTTATTAAATTGGATTAATTTTTATGCCAATTCAGTTTGATCAACTAGCTTTGGTTGTTCACGCTTGTGATCGATATCAATTTTTGTTTCAAGGGTTCCACTATTTTTTTCAAAAATACTGGGGAAAAAATCTTCCATTTCCCTGTTATTTTTTAACCGAAGAATTAGACATTCAACTTCCTGGATTTAAAGTTCTAAAAACAGGAAAAGGGGAGTGGAGTCAAAGGTTAAAAAAAGGTTTAGAGCAAATATCCCAATCGACGATATTATTCTTGCAAGAAGATTTTTGGTTTTATCAGCAGGTTAATATTGAGACCATAAAATTTTTTTTTGATTATCATCATGAGCAACAGTTATCGATTTTGAAGCTTCACCGTTGTCTCGATTATAAAATCCTTGAGTTGACGGCGGTGGTTGCTGGCCATTCTGCGGCAAAACTAGATCAAAAAAAATCCTCATATCTGATGGGGCATCAAGTAAGCCTATGGAACAAAAGTAAGTTTTTGCAACAACTTAATTTCAACGAGCATCCATGGCGGAATGAACGAGATGGAACCAAACGTATTCGTGCTGATCATTCTTACAAAATTGAATTAATCGAATACTTTAATAACAATCAGCATCCATTGATAATACCAAGTCTCAATCAAGAGTATTCGGCTTATTTTACAATTTCAGATCGTGCATGTTTAAATCATTATGCTCAATTTTTTATTGATGAATTAGAAAAAGATAACAATATGAAAGACTATCTCGAGCAAATGAAAAAACATTTAAGCGGTAAACTTACCCATGATGGTAAACCTTTTGTAAAAAGATCATGGTGGAATAGATTTTTTTAATATCGAGTATCAACCAGCACCGCTATAGCCGGTGCTAATTTCGTTGTATTGATGGCCCAAGTCTTCCATATCAGTCAAAAATTGATTTAGTTTGGTGATGATTTTATAGGATTTCATCTCAGGAATAATCCAAGAATGCGTCACTAAACTTAACTCCAATTTTGTATCACTCACTATTTTTTTTACTATGGTATCGAGTTCGTCCGATTTTTTACTTAAATCTTCTAAATTGTTTAAAATCTTTAATTTACTTGGTCTTATTGCACTGGGGAAATGAGCAAGCTCTGAACGATTATTTTGGTACCTGGTCCGGAGGTTTTTGGTTAAAGTAAAAATATTTTTAGCGAGTTGATCCGTTTGTGTCAATAAAGGACGAGTGGGAACTTTTGCAATTCCATAAAGGGCCAGGATCGATTTAAACTCTTCAGCTTTTTCCCTAGCATTGGCGACATCCTTTTCTATCCGAGTAAAGTTATCGAGATGTTGAGTTCGAGGAAGATGGGATTTTGTAGCATTTAATCGTAATGATTTTTTAGACTTAAGAACAATCAGATCATTGCTCATGGATTCGGTTAATCCGATGATAATGGCACCTAAATGATGAATTTGATCAAAGGGACTTTGTTTGAGCCTTTCAGGATTTTTGACCTGATTTTGGATAACTATTTTGAGCTCTATATAAGCACCTTTTTGAATATTTAAATTCTGAACAGACTGTTCCACTCGTTCAAGTAAATAATCGAGCTGTTGATCATCATCATTGCGGGTTTTTTTGGAGGGGTTATCCTGAGTCCTTTCAGTTTCTGCTTGAATCAATAAGTGGGATTGTTTTTGATAGGCGGCCAGCTGCTGTTGAACGCCAGTGAGTTCATGAATAATGTCTTGTCTTTTATGCGTTTTTTTGACCGATAGTTCTTGTTTAGAGTTTTGATGAAGATCATTCAGCCGTTGGCCCATAAATTTTAAATGTTTTTGAGTGGCAGCGATGATATCATCTATTTGTTTGATTTTAAGTTTGTTATCTTCATTTTTCTTTTTCATAAAAGACAAATTGGGAAAAGTACTTGACATCCATTCTTCTGAAAATGCTTGATAAAAAGAGCTATATTCTCTGAGCAATTCACTATCTTGTTCTTGAGTTTTGAGAGAATTATTTTCATCATTCGCAGGAAGCACATTTAAAAGTTGAGAATTATTTTGAGCGCAGCTACAGATGAAAATGAATAACAAGGCCAGTTTTAAGTGAAAGTTGAAACATCTATAGGGCATTAAAAAATTATAACGTCTTTAGACTAAGATTCAAATTCTATTTGCCAATGAAAAAAAATTAGCTGGAAAGATTAAAAAACGAATTATAATTTTTTTTCGGGATAAAACTCATTCGGAGTATTTTTTAGATTTTTTTTATCTGAATGAGAATTAGTCGAGGATTTTGGTTTTTCATTTTTTTCTCTCTTCGGTATATCCCTCTTGTTACCGATCTTGGGATCATTGTTTGATTTTTCAAAATACGATTGATCTTCATCTTTTTCTTTTTGAAACCTTTCAGTGATAGACATTTTTCTCTCCTTGGAAACGATTGCAAAGTTCTCCGCAATACATCCTTATAAAAGTTTAGCATCAATAGATCTTTTTGCACGGGATTTAGGTTTGAGTTAGGAAAAAATGACACGAAAGTAAGTATTATTGAGAAATCTCTACTTTAAGCTGATGAGGTATACATTGCACACTTAGGGCCTTGGCATAAACCCAACTGCCATCTCCTCGGCTATAAAGCTGATCAATAATGACGTGTGATCCTTTAAGTTTAGCACTTTGATTTTTTAATTGGTTTATCGCCCCTTCATAGGGATTTTTTGAATAATCATTCACTTCCAACTCCTGTTTTTTGGTCTCAAAACAGGTGGGTGGCAATTGTCTGACCAAATGAATTTTTTGCCCTTCAGGCGAAAGGGCCTCAGGAGATTGCAGTCCTGCGCAATTCATTAAAATAAAAAATAAGGGAAACAAACACAGGTAAGACCAGAAAGATGGTAAAGTAAAATGTTGGCTTTTAATTTTCATCGAAGAATTTTACTATTGTGAATAGTAACTGGCCAGTTTGGATATCATCGCCGCTAGCTAAAAAATTGAGTCAATAGACTGATGGAAAATCATATCATCATTACACTGAATAATTTTTATCACATCATTAGTGATTTTTATTTTGATCGAAAATTGGGACTTAGAACTCAAGGCCAAAAAGAGTTACATCGTTTTACTTTTGATAATTATTTAAAAAAGCATGGAAAGCGTTATCAGCCAAGTCGGTACTTAGTCGTTAAAAAAGTTCTCAAAAGTGTGATGGCGATTTTGCCACACCATCAATACACTTTTTGTGATTTAGGCTGTGGTTTGGGTCGCGTTCTACACGTGGCCGCTCCTTTTTTTCCTCGACTACTTGGAATTGAATTTGTGCCAGAACTTTGTCATCAAGCAAAAGAATTTGTGAGGCAAAAAAAATTACAAGATAAAATTGAGATTGAACAAAATGATGTTCTCTCATTTGACATTCCCACTGGGCCGATTATTTTTTTTATGTATAATCCCTTTGATTCCTTCGTCTTAAAATCTTTTTTAGAAAAAATTGAAAATCTCAACCCAAATGAAGACTATTGGTTGGTTTATCTCAATCCCATGAGAAAGCATTTGATAGAATTAAATTCCCATTTTGACTTTCGGCTAGCAGTTAAACACTTTAATCACAATAATCAAGCCTTAATCTATCAAAGACGTTTTTTACGGTTGAGATAAAAATGCCAAAAGCTTCCCAAAATTAGGACGAGAGAACCAAGGTATTTTAAAAAACGACCGGGATCATAATTAACGCTTAAAACTGTTCCATATTGATCATTTTCATCTTTAAAATAACTGGCCTGATAAAAAGTAAAACCATGAAATTTGAGTGGATTATTCATATAAACATGATGCTCTTGCATACCTTCGCTGGTGAACAGCTTTAAGAAGCTTTCATAGCTGGCCGGGGTCTCGGTTCCTGGGTTGGTATCCATTTTAAATCTAGAAAGGGTAAACTCAAAAGGTAACATTTCCTGCTTTTTGGTTAGTTCAAATTGAACTCTTTGGCCGTCTAAAATAAATGTTGAACGCTTGTCACTTCGCAGCCAAAAACTATTTTTCTGATAGCTTAATTCGAGCGCTTTTAAATCGCCTTTCACGAGAGTTCCACCTTCATGAGCAGGTTTAACATAAAAAGGTTGATACTTGGGAAAGAGATCTTGGTGATGTTTTAACAAAGTGATTGAAAGTTCACCCATCCAAGGCAAAGTATAATTTTTTTCTGGTCCTAGTTCAGCAACAATCCATTGATTTTCGTGGAAGTAAGCCAGGGACATACCAAATAAAAAGAGATGCCGAGCTTCGGTAAATAATTTTTTATTAAACAACCGATATCTTGATTCTTGGTCGAATAAATCAGCGGTTAAATTGGCTTGATTTTTATTCACCGGCCATGATTTTAGCGGCCAGGGAGATTTGTTTGCCAAAAATTTAAAAACTTGTTTTGAATGCTGAAAATCGATCACCGACAGTTCTTTTTCTCCTAAAAGGTTATTGAATGATTGCTCTCGTTTGATGGGAGAACATGATGAGAGAACTTCATCCCAAATAAAATACTCAGGATATTGAGAAAAACAGCGTGCCATGGGCGCAGGAAGATAGTGCAAATTAAGTGGACCTAATTGCATGCTAGCTTGGAATTCATTCGCACTAGGATGGGACGTCAGAATAAATTCTTCTGATACAAAAACATTCGTAAGGCGATATTGAGATGAATGAAGTCCAGTAGCAGTAGGGAGATCCGATTTTTCCCAAACAATTTTTTTTTCGGCATAGGGGAAGTA
>JBIKWR010000146.1:0-8031 GCA_044356225.1 Bacteriovoracaceae bacterium
AATTTTTCCTTTTATAAATGATTAAACAGGAAAAATTACCAAACAAAACAAAGACGGCCATTGTGCATGGCCGTAAGTTATTAACAAGACTAGGACTATTATTTATTTAGATGCGATTGCCCTGGGTGCTGGCACTTTTCAACGCAGCTTTCTTTTCAGCTTTTCAAAATTTTTTTTGTAAAATTTATAGGATAAAAAAAGTCTGTAGTTTGCTCACAAAAAATAATAGCACTTTTCATTAGAAGAATAATAAATCGAATTGAACGAATCCTATTTTGCTTTAAGATTGCGTCAAATCTCTTTGTACAACCTAATTTTAAAAAAAGGAAATCTATGAAATATTCGTTACTCACAATATTTTTATTATCGGAAATGCTGATAGCAGTTTCGCTCGTGAATGCGACAACAAGACCCGATGTGGGAGTGATCGGTCCTAATGCTGAAGTCAGACTTTATTATAAAGAAGATGACTTAATTTTTATTAAGAAATGTGAACCAAATACAATTTTAGGTAATACTCCAGAAGAAGCCAGAATCAAATGCGAAGGCAAATCAATTGGACTTTCAATTAAAATTTTTAAGCAAGAACTTCGTAAATTAGTTTCAACGATAAATAAGAATAACTTGAAGCCTCTTACAGCGGAAGAGGTCATTGCTTACAACGATTATAAATCAAATCTTAACCAAATAGACGCCATGGTTAAAGAGCTAAATGAGATCGAAAAATTCAATCAAGCTTATGGTAGTGAAAATGGAAAAATCGAAAGAAAAAAATTTATTGAAAGAGAAATTGAAAATCAAAAAACTCTAATTAGTGCCTCCAAAAAAGTAGAGGAAGAAGTTGAAAGGGTAGTGAATCTTATTGAAAATCAACCCCAACTGACGATCACAATGTTTAATTCAGAGAAGAGTCAATTCCTCTATACAGTTTTAAAAGAATTCAATCTCGATCAAAAGTTTCCCTGTGGACTTAAGGGTTCGGTGGAAGAGAGGATTGAAAGTTGTTCAACTCATTATAACTCTAAAAAAGAAAATTTTGTATTAGTAGCCAGAACAGAAAATTTTAAAGAAGTTTATAAAGAATTGTCTTTGAAGCTGCTTTGGAGTGACCGTCTACCAAATAAAATGAACCATTTATTAGCTGAGACAGCTTGTAATTCAAGCTTAGAAGAGGTTGCTGGTATTACCGATGTGACCTGGGAACTTCCATCAATTGATCAATATGAAAATTCTGTGGAAGGAGGCATTAGAAGAGTACTGCCAGATATGGTCCATTGGTTTTGGAGTTCGACACGATATTATCGTGAACATGACATGGCTTGGTTATTTAATGGCCACCATGGTGGAAGTGAGTATTACCATCGCAATCTAATTGGCAGCGATTATTCAGTTCGTTGTGTTGCCGATGTAAATTAGAAAGTTCGGAGAAAGTTCGGTGCCAGCCTAGATTCAATTTGCCAGTGCGATTTTTTGTTCAAAAAATACTTCGTAAGGGGTCTTGTAGTCAAGGCCCTTTTTTGGAACAAAAAATCGCACTGGCAAATTGAATCTAGACTGGCACTGATTTTCTGCGCCTCATCTTTAAGTATATAAATCTTAGGCAAAATACTCGTAAATGTTTATAATTTCCTATGACAAAAAAAGCTGTGTTTATATTATTTATTTTATTAATTTTAACCTATGCGGTTTATCATCACACTAACACTCTTTTAGTAACCTATCATAAAATTGAATTCGCTCCAGGAAAAAGGAAAATAAGAATCGCTCACCTTACCGATCTCCACACAAAAGGTATGGGAAAATTAGAGTATCAACTTCACCGACAATTGGCGATAGAACTTCCAGATATGATATTTATCACCGGTGATTTATCAACACCAAGAGGAACGTTAGCAGGATATAAATCTGTACTGGCAAAATTAAAAGCTCCAAAAGGTGTTTTTTTTGTCAATGGTAATTGGGAATATTGGGAACCTATTTTGGAACTCAAATATCTATTGAAAGAAGCAGGGATAGTTGATCTCACCAACCAAATTTTACAAGTTGAAAATAATTTATGGGTCATTGGATTTGATGACAGCGAAGTAGGCAAACCGTCACTCGACATTCTTGAACAATTACCAAAAGACGGGACAACTCTTGGACTCTTTCATTCGCCGAATTATTTTGACAAGATCGCAGGACTTATAAATATCAGTTTCGCTGGCCATAGTCATGGAGGTCAAGTGAGAATTCCCTTTGCTGGCCATGCCTGGGTACCGACTGGTACGGGCAACTATGTACAAGGTTGGTATCAAAAAAATGGTTCTAAACTTTTTGTCTCTCGTGGAATTGGAACATCAATAATTCCTCTTCGTATCAATTGTCCGCCGGAACTTGCCATCGTTGATATCAGCTATTGAGATTTAATTATTTTTTATTAATTTGCACCCTAGCTGAGGCTTCCTTAAGCAGCAGAATCATCATCCAAACTTTCCCGCAAAAGAATCTTAATAAGTGATTGATAAGGGACATCACGCTTATTCGCCAGGACCTTTATCTCTTCTAAGAGATCCTCGGGCAAACGAATCGAGATCGTTTGGGTTGATGGTTTAAGATGAGGAAAATTCATTTTCTTCCCAGATGAAATGTTAAAGTGTTCAGTAGCATCATTCTTTGCCCAAAAATTTCTTTCTTCAATTTCCGATTTAAATTTAGGGACTTTTTTAGTTGATTTCGTCATAGGCTTTCCTTTCTTTACGACTCATATCTCTGGCAGATATTATTCGCACAAGTTTTTTCTTTCTCACAGTAAAAACTATAGTCAATAATCTTCCATCATTTGTTTTACCTAAGGCCAAGTAGCGATCAGAATCAGTTGTCGAATAGGTTTCAGAGACAACTAATGGCATATTAAAAAAAACCTGCTCAGCTTCAGTTTTTTTAACTGAGTGTTTGTCCCAATTTTTTAGTTCGTTAGCTTCATCCCAGTCAAAACCCTCACAATTTTTTAATGCTGACTCATTAATCATGCATGTATATTACCATAGTATACATTACTAATCAAGGTTGAAGCGACAGAGCAGCTTGCAATATTTTACAAGTTCGGCTGGCTTGGAGTCTTTTTTCATGTTAGATTCCAAATCATTTTAACAGCTTAGGTACATCATGCCCGAACTTCCCGAAGTCGAAACCATTCGTCGCCAACTATCTCCTAAGTTACCATGTAAAATTTTACAATTTGATAAATCACCTGTCGCAAACTCCATTCTTAAAACAGAAAAATTTTCTTTAAAAAATTCTTTTCTGCTATCGATTGAACGCAAAGGAAAAATGCTCATTTTTCATTTTGATCAAGGAGTGATGATCTCTCACTTGGGAATGTCGGGGACGTGGATTTGGAGTGAAAAAGAAAATTGCGAAAAACATGCACATTTAAAGCTATGTTTAGATAGTGGGTTTTTAACTTATGTTGATCCGCGAAGATTTGGAAATTGTTATTTAGTTAATACTGAAAATGATTTGCAAAAACATCTTGATAAATTAGGGGTAGACATTAGTGGTGAGGATTTTAATTTTGAGTATCTAAAAAAAATTCAAAAACAATTTCCACAGAAAATTTTAAAACCGTTTTTGTTAGATCAAAAATATTTTGCCGGCATGGGTAACTATCTGGCATCAGAAGTCTGTGCGGTAGCAAAAATTAAACCTACCAGAAAAGTTAAAAATCTTTCGATGACGGATTTGAAAAATTTAATCATCGCCACCCAAACGGTGTTAACCAGAGCGATCGCGGGTAGTGGGGTTACTTTTGCGGGCGGATATCGCGATAGTACCGGGGCGAAAGGAGAAGCGGTGGGAAGTCTGGTGGTTTTTTATCAAAAAATTTGTGGATTATGTAAAAAAGGAAAAATCAAGAAAGTCATTCTAGGTGGCAGAGGAACTTATTATTGTGGACTTTGCCAGAAATAAAAAAAATAAAATTATAATGAAGCTGAACTTTCTTCCGGCCGTGGCTCTGCCTTAGAAATTTGGATTTCACGACCTTCAACTGTTTGGCCATTGAGTTTGAGGGCCTCAGTTAAAGCTTGCTCATCTTCAAAAGAAACATAACCAAATCCTCGTGAACGACCAGTTTTTTTATCGATGATTACTTTGGCATTGGTGATTTTTCCGCAGTTGGCGAAAAAGTCTTTGAGGTCTTGAGTTTTTAATGCGTAAACTAAATTTTTTACAAAAATTCGATGGCTCATGGTGATTGTTCTCCTTGGGACACTCGCTGTATCTCAATGGGCCTAGTATAATGACGAAAAAGGTGGAAGACAATAACAGCTCGATTGAAAAATTGAAAATATTCTTCCTGTGAATGATTGTTAGAAAATGGACTAAACTACTTCAGTTGCATACTGGAAATTTTAAAATCCTTTCTTAAATTTTATAAAAATGGTGCCAATTTGGCCGCGGATTTAAAGTAATAAATGTTAGAATAAGTGTAGGCATTGATCGTGAACATCTAGACTGGCCTGGTTTAATGATTTTTAATCTTAAAAAAAATAACAACTATCAGGAATTGGGTCCATGACGATAGAATTTGAAAAAAAGATATTAACTTTTCCTAGTCATGGGAAAAAAGACCGGAAGATTTCATATTATTATTCTCCCGCCAAAAATAAAACGATTCCATCAGATTCATCAGTTCCTCTGACCCCCTCAACTCTGTTCTACTTTCTCCATGGATTTCCAGATAATGCCTTAAGTTTTCTTCATCAGTGGCGATCTTTTAATGAAAACTATGAGATTTTAACGCCTAATTTAAGTGGTGCCGATCCGATGATAGCTTCAAATGATCAATTCCCCATGACTTTAAATGATCAGCAAGAATTTCATCGTTTACTCTTGCAGCGGTTTTCAGGCCGTAAGATTGTTGGCATTGGACATGACATTGGTGGATTCCATTTGGATTTACTCTTAAGAGATCCCCAGATCGAGCTGCAAGCGGCGGTTTTTATCAATAGCTACCCCTTAAAAGTATTCTGGGAACAACTCAAACAAGTTTCTCAGTTTCAATGGGCCAAAAGTTGGTATATGGCGCTTTTTCAATTCCCTCAAGTCGCCAAACCTTTATGGAAATGGAGTTATCAAAAAAATTTATTCCCAGTTTCCGGACTTAAAGCGCGTCTTTCCCAAGGCGACCAAAGCGAAATGATTCATCATTACTCTTTGGCGATGGCAGAAGCTAAAAATCAATTCTTCCAGTTTTTAAAATCAAAGACCAAATTCAATCAGATTGCGGTTCCCATTCTTTCACTTCATGGAACAAAGGATCAGTATGTGACTTGTCCTACTACTCAGGCCTACCAATCCTATGCTTCTGATGTACAGATAAAAATGCTTCCTGCGGGACACTGGATGCATCAGGACTCCGCTCTTTTGATTAACCAGGAGATCAAGCTTTGGCTCGACAATTATTTGATCAATTAAATGCGATAGAAAATAAAACCGCCGTCATCACCGGTGGCAATTCCGGCATTGGTCTGGCCTTAGTGCAAGAACTATTGTTGATCAATTATTATGTGGTGGTGCTGGATTTAGAATCCGACCAAATAAACAAGATCAAAAATCATCGTTTGTTTTTTCTGGCAGGAGATGTGGTGAAAGAAAAAACTTATAGCGAAGTAGCGCAATTTTTAATCTTAAAAAAACTGGAGTTGGTCTTATGGATTAATAGCGCTGGCCTCACGAGCAATCAAGCTTTTAAAAAAACCACCATGGAATCATTTTTAAAAATTATGGAGGTGAATTTTAATGGAGTGGTTTTAGGGACGCATTGGGCACTTAAAATCTTGGGGCCGAAGGCCGGGTTTATTGTTAATATGGCCTCGATAGGCTCTGATATTCCTGCGCCTTTAATGGCGGCATACACCAGCAGTAAATTTGCTGTGGATGGGTTTTCTCGCACCATTCAATTAGAGCTCTTAGCAGAAAGTGCTCAACAACGAGTGCTGATCGTAAAACCAGGATTTGTGAAAACTCCCTTAATTGGCCCCTTTTTGGAAATTTATCCGCAGTCCTTGATCGCCAAAATCATGCAAAGTTTGGCCAGTGAACCCACTCAAGTGGCAAAGGAAATTATCCAAGCGCTAAAAGGGGATAAGATGATGATTTATCCCACCAAGCACGGCAAAGTGCTCAAGCAGATTTATCGATTAGGGGGTTCATTGATTGATCAATTTAATATTCGTCAAATGAAAAAAATTCAATCTCACCAGATAAAAAATGATGAAAGAAAAAAATAATTAGTTAGGGTTTTGGTTTTCTAACAATCCATTTTTTGATCATGAACCAGAAAAGGAAAACTCCAAAAAAACCTAACGCTAAAAATACAAACATCCGTGGGGATCGAGTTAAATCAATTTTTCCGTTGGCCTCATTCGATTGATCTTCGGTCGATTTTTCTGGATCAATCAGTTGAAATCCAGGAGTCGGGTTAGTCAGCTGGGATAAACGTTGATTACTGGCCATATGCCGTTTCATTTCCTCTTGTAACCTTTCGTTAGTCAATTTTTCTATGTCCTTAGAGGTTTGTATTTTGGGCCAGCCTTCACCAGAAAAATATTTCAGAGAAAGGCCTTGCACATCTTGCAACATTTCTTTTAATGAAGCCGAAGTTTCAGAATTATTAATGAGGGGATTAAAACGATTTTTTATCAGCTCTAAGATTGTTGCCCAATTGTCTCTATCTTTGCGAGCAGCGAGCGGAATTCCAAGATTGGGCCGAAACTTTTTTTCCTTACTATGGCCTGAATCACTAGATGTTTGTAAGCCTTGAAAACTAGCGGAGGATTTATTTTCGAGTGGTCCTGATTTTTCGGGTAGTTCGGGTGGTGAAAAAACGAGGTGAAGTGCAGAGGCAGTTAACACTACAGAAGAGGGATTTTGATCATCCATCGATTGAAGAATGCTTTGGACGG
The DNA here is from genome assembly GCA_044356225.1 of Bacteriovoracaceae bacterium. Taxonomy (GTDB): domain Bacteria; phylum Bdellovibrionota; class Bacteriovoracia; order Bacteriovoracales; family Bacteriovoracaceae; genus JBIKWR01. The sequence continues at coordinate 6,951 of JBIKWR010000146.1, forward strand.
ACTCTAAAGTATTGGTGTTGGCCAAAGAAAAAATTAAAGCACTATACATGGGATGTTCTAGATCTAATTTTTTATTTTCCTCTACCAAATCATTTTTGAGCTGCTGATAAAATTGTTTGGATTCGGGTTTTATATTTTGATTTTCATCCACGGCAAAATGGCCATACTCTTTTAATAGACGTGCTTTGATAGATTTTTTTTCTTGTTCATTAAATTGTCTACTTAAAACATCTTCGCCGGTGATGACTTTTTCAATTAATTGGCGAATGCTCTCTTGATCCGCGGGAGACTGTACTTTTTGCGCCCATTGGATTCCATGAGTATTTTGCACCATGGTTTCTAATTCTTGCAAAGATATCTCGGATGAATAAACCAAGGGAATACTTAAAAGCATCATCAAACAAAAGATTTTTTTCATGGCACCAATCCTAGGTTTTTTAAACTAATTTGAAAAAAACATTGATGAATTTGCGACATCGCCTCAGGGTTGAGATTGTAAAAAATAGTAGAGCTCGTCGCCAAACTATTCATAATATTATTTTTATTTGCAACACACTGAGGGTTCGTGAGCTGACAACTTTCATGATAAACGCTCCAGCCAGTGGTCACCCCACCGTCATTTTCAGCACATTCATTTCGCTGATAGATAAAATTGAAAGGGAAAGCTGCCATTGGCCCTGACTCAACGGTATGTTTGGCCCCTGTCACATGGGCCATCTCATGCGGGATAACCACCCCATTATAAATGTTTGGAAATGCAAAGTCGCGATCAACGATTAAGGTACTGAATTTTGCAATGTCTCCAAAGCCTTCAACCATTTGGGAAAAACGCGGTTCTTGGCCGACCCAAGCAATCCCTAAGTTGGATGAAGCTGAAAATTGTTTAATTAAAAAAAGATTGACGACACCTGGCTTAGAGTAAGTTTGAGTCACTTGAGTAAAATAATCTAAATCAGAAAGTCCTCCAGGAACTTGGAAAAGTGCTAGGGCATTATCTTCAATAACGTCAGTCTCGGCCAAAACCCATTCAATTTGGGCAATGTTATTTTTTTGGAATCGTTGATCGAGTAAAGACATAATA
>JBIKWR010000147.1:0-8028 GCA_044356225.1 Bacteriovoracaceae bacterium
ATTAAATGGGCCTTTGAGAGTTATTTTTTCCATAAAGATTCATACCGACCAGCGAATTTCATTAATATTCAGGCTCCAGTTACGCAAAATAAATTGGATTCCTTGTCTGCGAAAGAAAGGATTAAAGTCGAAAAGAGATTAAGACAAAGCGAAAAATTTTTACTGGAAACAACTGAATTGATTTTTATCAAAAACAAAATTCAAGAAATTGGCGAGCGACAATTGGCGGCATCTCCAGTGGTGATGACAAAAGATTTGGAATTTGTTGCCGATCGACCAGGGAAAAATAAATCGTCTCGGGTCATTGGCCATGCTTTGTTTCGCTCAATTGAAAATACCGAAGAAGAAGTTTTATTAGAAGCTCCATACTTTATTATGCTTTCAGAAGGTAAAAGAATGGTCAAGGCCCTATTGGAAGATGATATACCCTTTACCTTAATGACAAATAGTCGTTACTCGATTGGAAAATCTTCTATACCTATTGCCTACGTCATTGAGCATTTAGGAAAACAACATGTTCGCGATGGAATGACTATTTATGGCTACTCAGGAAACTCGTTGGATCTACAAGATGTTGTTATCCCTTTAGAACCAAAAGGGCGATCCGAGTTACACGGAAAATCAGCAGTCATTGGTAAAATGTCATATGTCGGGACTTACAACATGGACCCTAGATCAAAAGATTATAATGCTGAGCTGGGAATTATTTTTAGGAATACCCCCGAAATAGTCGATCTTTTAAAAATAAGTTATGAACAAATCATTAACAATTCAATGCTTCTCGCTCCAGATGGAGGCTATGTCGCCAGTGAGCTTTATGACGAAGTCAAAAGACGCCGAGGCGATTCTGACAATGTCATCGAAAATATCAAATTCTTTTTTGTGAATGCTTTGTTTAAAAAAATTATTTAGAAAAAAAATTAAGATTTATTATCGGTTTTTTCTTCGATCTGAAATGAGCTGGGGAGGATATTGACTCCGAGGTATTTTCCTAGTTTAACAAAAAAAGGCAACGTTAAAGGGGCGAAGGGCAGCACCAAAAGCACTCCAAGTCCTAGGGACTTAATCAGGTCTCTAAACTGAGCGTTGGCCTTGAGCATTTCATCTTTTGAAGCCTGACCTTTAGAAAATTTATGATAGATGACTAACATTTCTTTGGTTTCTTCAGTTTCCTTTTCCAGCGCTTCACGTAATTTAAGTAGAGATTTAAGCAATAAATGTTTGAACGCTTTACCTTTGAAAATTAGATAAAATCCAAGTTTAAAAGGTAGTTGAAAAAAAAGTTTGAATTGTTCTGAATTAAAAAGTCTGGCCAATTTATTGTGCTGCTTTAAGTTCTGAAAACTTAAACTCCAAATAATCAATTCTGGTTATTATTCGATCGATGTCGATTAATAAAAGTTTTTCTTGCAGCTGTAAATCTTCTGCTGTTTGTTGGTTGTTTTTGGCGACAATTTCTTTGAGTTGTTTTTCTTTCTCTTTTAACTCTAAAAACACTTCACCTAATTCTTGTTGAATTTTATTCGCCTGTTCTTGGCAATTTTGACTCAAACAAGCCGAATGTGGCTTTTTAAAAGCGGCATTGGCGCTAGAGAAAAAACTTAAGCCTAAAATTAAAATTAACATTTTCATTTAATCGCCTCCCTAATCTTTGCTGAAGCATAATCCATTATCCATACGATCACAAAAATGACCAACGCTAAAAGTCCTGTTTCATTCCATTTTCCAGCTTGAGAGTATTGCATTAATAAAGTACCAATTCCACCACCACCTACCAGCCCTATAACGGTGGCCATCCGGACATTGATATCCCAGCGATAAATGGTGTAACTCAAAAATGGTAATACAACTTGGGGGACAACTCCATACCAAACAACTTGGATGGGATGAGCACCAGTAGCGGTCATCGCTTCAATCGGTCCATCGCTGATGCCTTCAATTTGTTCGGAATAGAGTTTAACCAATGAGGCCACCGAGTGAACAAAAAGGGCCAACATACCAGCAAAGGGCCCAATTCCTACCCAGACACTAAAAATAATCGCCCAAACGATGGGTTCCATCGAGCGAGTGATATTCGTGATGAGTCGAAAGAGAGTATAAGCTAATTTTCCCAATGCCGAAAATTTCATCAGATTTCGAGAAGCAAAAAAAGCGACTATAAATGCCACGGGAACAGCAAATGCCGTCGCCATAAAGGCCATGTAGACGGTTTCGATCGCCAGCTCAAGGGCAGTCACTAAAATGGCAGTATTAGGATTTAAAAGCGCGGAAAAAATTCGATCTGCTCCAGCGAAACCTTTCGCCGAAAAAAATTCTAAAAAACTCACTTGGGTGATCACATGTCCGGTGATGAAAGTGATGATTAAGAAAAACCAACTTAATAAAAAGTAAGGTGCTTTCCATGCTGGAAGAGTTAGATCGCGAATATAAAGACGAAGAGAGCGTTTTCCAACTGACCAGCCAGCGGGAAAACTTAAAACTAACGCCACTAGTGAACCAACGATCAAACAAGAAAAAAATTGTTCCCATTTAAACTCGGGATAGCGCTCCTCAAGAATAAATTTATTATAAAAGATTTTGTAGGCCACTAAAGATGTGTAGGTCCAAAGAAAAACATCCATTAAAAAAGCATAAAGAATCGTCAATTGACCAGGAGCTGTCTTGATTGAGATTGAGTTGCTTGATTGATTAGTCAATGGTCACCTCCACTGCTTCTTCACCATAGATATGACGAAACCATTCATCATTGATGGATTCAGGTGAACCTTCAAAGACAATTTCGCCGCCTTTTAAAGCGATAACTCGCGTGGCATACTGCCTGACAAGCGATAAAAAATGCAAATTACAGACAATGGTAACGCCAAACTCTTTATTAATTTTTTCGAGATATTGCATCACTGAATGAGACGTCGCTGGATCGAGAGAGGCGACGGGTTCATCGGCGAGTAACAACTCGGGATTTTGCATGAGTGCTCGAGCAATGGCGACTCTTTGTTGTTGTCCGCCTGATAGAGCGTCAACTCGATTATTTTCTTTGCCATCAAGTCCCACTAATTTAATTTTTTCATAGGCCATTTTTTTATCTTCATTACTAAAAAGACCTAGAACACTTTTAAAAATGCCGGTTTCCGATAAACGACCAGTCAGGACGTTGACGGTAACACTGGCACGTGGAACTAAATTAAAATGTTGAAAAATCATTCCGATTTTTGCTCTGACCGTTCGCAAAGAGGGTCCCTTAATGTCGGTAATATCTTTTCCCAGAAATTCTATTTTTCCAGCAGAGGGATTGTGAATTCGATTAATACAACGAAGAAGTGTTGATTTTCCCGATCCACTAAGACCAATGATGACTAGAAACTCACCTTTTTTAACTTCAAAACTGACGTCATTTAAAGCGCGAGTCCCATTAGGATAAATCTTTGTCAAATTTTGTACTTTAAGCATGATGGTCGATCCCCTCTTCTTCACGAAAAAAAATTATTTTTTGAGTAATTCTTCGGTGTTGAGGTTCAACACTTTGATCATTTCTCGTAAAGCATCGTAGTCGCTATCTTTCGCTTCCACCACGTCATCAACGCTATAGATGGCACGAAAAACTTCTTTGCCAGCTTCGGTATCTAAATATTTTCGGATAGCGGCCAACACTTTGGTGGTGACTTCAGCCGGCAGGTCTTTGCGAAAAACAAAGGGGTCATTTTTAATAGGATCAGTTAAGGCGACAATTTTTACTTTTTCTTCCACATCGGGAAATTGCGTGATGACTCGAGCGCGGGCATCGCGGATTAAACCATCGGCGGCAGGAGGAGAATAAAAGGTTGCCCCTGCATGGACGACTTTTTGATAAACCATGGTGACCACATTGTCGTGTTTATTGGCAAACGTTACATTTTTTGGTTCAACCTGAGCATCTCGTAAAACTTTGAGGGGAAATAGGTAACCTGAAGTTGAGGTGGGGTCGGGAAAGGCAAAGTTTTTACCTTTTAAATCTTCTAAACTTTTAACATTGCTATCCACATGAGTAATAATTTGGCCTTGATAAGTGTCACTCCCGTGGCGAATAACCGTGAGTTTCGCCTCGGCACCATATTTTTCATTGGCCATAATATAACCAAAGGAGTTCATCACCGCGATGTCGGCGCGATCACTGCCTAAAGCTTCCACCACCGCGATATAACTAGTAGGAATGCCAGATTCAAAATATAGACCAGTTTCTTTTTCTAAAAACTTAATAAATTCTTTAGAGTTGGAGGTGATGGTTTCGGCGTCTACCGAGGGAGTAAAATACATTTTAACGGGATTTTTTTTAGTGCCAAGTTCCGATTTGCCGGAATGACAACTAAACATGGTCACGCACAAAAGAAGTACACTTAAGAAATTTTTCATTATCCATTACTCCTGCGCCAAGATTGGGCTTAACGCTGTCATTGTTAATAAAATTTGGCTAAAATTTTTTGGTAGAATCGCGCGGATAATGTCACAGAAATTTCAAATCGTTAATTGCCAAATTTCTAATTTTGATGATGAATCGGTGGTCACCTTGACCCTGCGTCATAAAAAAATTAGTCTAAAAGTGCCTGTTCAATTTTTTTTATGGTGATGGTTTCACCCAATGAAATCAAGCTGCCGTCTTTTTTTTGCACAAAATACGCGGGGATACCTACTAAATTCTGCCGGCGCAGAAATTGAGTGATTGAGTCATCGTATTTTGTCCAGTCGGCGAGCAGTAACTTAACATTTTTTTCCATCACCAGATTTTTAAACGCTGAAGTATTAAGCACCAATCGTTCATTGACTTTACAAGTAAAACACCACTGTGCAGTAAAATCGATAAAAACTAGTTCTCCCTTCAGATTATTCATGGCGTTTTCCGACCAAGGTTGCCATGGCAAGCCGATCGCCTGCGCCTTTTCAATCATACGTGGGCCCCCTTCGGGAGATAAAATCGTCATCGTGATTGAACCTAACCATATCGCCACCGCCAACATTGAAAGCCCCATGACTTTTTTAAAAGACAGCATCCACTGACCAGGTTGGGGAAGAAAATTGACTAAAACTGGAAACGCCGCGGTCACTAAAAAGGGAAAACTCAAACCTAGACCCACCCAGAAAAAAATCCAATAAATATTAAAGAATGTGGTGGTCAGGGCAAAGGCCAAGGCGGTTCCTAAAAAGGGAGCGGAACAAGGAGTGGCCAAAATCACCGCCAAAACACCACTGGTAAAATCACCCCAGATGCCTTGATGCTGTTTCACTTGTCCAAAGAAATTAAGACCAGGAATGGGAATTTCATACCAGCCGAACAAATTTCCGGTGAATGCTAGCATGACGATGATCATGGAAATAAGAAAATAAGGATTTTGCATTTGAAATCCCCAACCCACTTCATGACCTAACATTTTGATGACGACGATGATGCTGGCCAAGAGAAAAAAAGTAAAAAGCACTCCAGCAGTATAAATGAAATTATGTTTGAATATCTGCCGACGGTTAAGTCCGGCATGTTGAAACAGTCCAAAAAGTTTTAAGGAAATGACCGGGAGTACACAGGGCATGATATTGAGGATTAATCCACCCAAAAAGGCCAGCATCAACAGCTGCCACCACGGCAATGGATGAGATTGTTTGGTTGCCGAATTGTTGGGAGCCTGTAAGGCCACAAAATTTTCATAAAGTTGATCGAGATTTTTAAGATTATGAATATCAAACTGTGAAATTTTTTGGGTAACGACAAAATACTGATCGCTATATTGGTCGGCGACTAAAAATTGTAATTCCAAAGGTGGATCAAACTGGCCATTGGTGGGCAATGTTTGCGGAGGATCTAAATACTCACCATCCCAATCAGCAGGAATGACACCATCGATTTGTGTTTGAGAAAGTTGAGAACGAAAAAGTTTTTCATGCTTAAAAGTAAAAGCCGGCGAAGGAAAGGGATAAACCAGGTTTTGTTTAGGAGGCAGTGAACTTTGCTCTTTTTGCTCAAAAGTGTATTGAAAATAAACTTGCGCTCCTTCCGGAGCTTTAGTTAAAAAAAGTGAAAAATAGCTGGGGGGCATCGCCACGATTTGGGGCAGTTTTTTAAAATAGTCCTGCAAGTTTTCCTGCGGAAAAGAAAACTTTTTGGGGTGAGATACTTCGATAGGACGCAATCGCGATTCAACTTTTCCTTCTCCCGGAATACAAATATCGCGACAGACCAGCCATTTAGCGTGGATGGAAAATAAACCTTCGGGCAAAGGTTCATTTAACTGATAAAACAAAACATATTGTCCTTCGTAGCCATAGGCCAATAAATTTCCTTCTTCGATATATTTATAGGGCACTGGCCAAGGTAGTTCTTTGAGAATGTAAGGTTGATCATTAAGGGTAAAGCTGACTTCAATTGCTTTACCGGCATCGCCCGGATTTTTCCAGTAGGTATGCCAAGCGGGATAATTTTCAAAAGCAATCGCCAGCTTATTCGTATCAAATTGATAGACCGAAAATTGCACGGGATAATCAGGGATTTTTCCACTCGATGGCGTTAAGGCAAAAAGAGTCAGCGTGTACCAAGAAAAAATAAAAAACATGGACCAAGAGAGTTTTGTTTTCATAATAAGTATTATATAGCGGTACTGGTTGAGAATTCCAGTGAAAGCTTTGTCTCAGGTGCGCGAGATTGATTTACAAAAAGATGAGGTTTGCCTAGAGGCAAATCGAAGATTTTTGGAAATCAAGATTGCGTGCATGTGGCGAAGATCCACTGGAAAACTCATCCAGTACCGGTCTATAGCGGCATTGATGTTGAAGATACTCACCAAAAAAATGACATAAAAAAATGAAAGATCATTTTCCCAAGCGCATCGTCTGTTTAACCGAAGAAAGTGTAGAAACTCTCTATCTTTTAGGTAAAGAAGATTTGATTGTAGGATTATCAGCTTATGTAGAAAGGCCAATAGAGGCAAAGAAAAAGACTAGGGTCTGCGTATTTACTCATGCTCAAGTGGAAAAAATAGTAGAGTTAAAACCAGATTTAGTCCTTGGTTTCTCGGATATTCAAAAAAATATTGCGCGAGAACTCATCGGCCTGGGTCTCAATGTTTTTATCTCCAATCAGCGCTCGATTCCGGAAATTCTCAATTACATTGGGCTGTTGGGATCCATGGTGGGGGCGGGGGAAAAGGCGCAAGTTTTACGAGCTAATCTCGAGCAGAAAATCGCCAGCGTGCCAAAATTATCATTCGCCCCTAAGGTCTATTTTGAAGAATGGGATGAGCCGCTCATCACCGCCATCAGATGGGTGAGTGATTGTTTAGAGATTTGTGGCGCTAAAAATATTTTTAGTAATCAAGCGATGGGATCTTTAGCGAAAGATCGTTTGGTTTCTCATCAAGAAGTTATTGCCCAAAATCCCGATATTATTTTTGGGTGTTGGTGTGGCAAAAAAGTGGATCTCGACGGCATTAAAAATCGTCCAGGGTATGAAGTGATAAAAGCGGTTAAAGAAAATCAAGTCTTTGAGCTCGACCCGGCGATATTCTTACAACCGGGGCCCGCCCCCATTTTGGCCGGACTGGACGTTTTGACCAAGTATTTCTGGGCGCTGCGGGGTTGACGCTTTCGTTTAATAACGACGAGAATAATGATTCATGAAATACGTTTTTTTAATGATTTTCATTTCCATGGAATTGGTCTTGGCCAAGGCCTTTATTGATCCGGCGATAAAAGGCACCGTGACCGCTGATTTTCGCGGTGATGATTCGGTTATTTCGCCGATCAATCTTTATGTGGATGTTCAATCTGGTACCACCAAAGATGAAGCGATTGAAATTTATTATCCCTTTTCACGCTCTGATTGTAGCCTCGGGGGCACCTGTTCTTCTTTGCTCTTTAATAGTGAACATAATTATACCGTTGCTGGAGCAGGTTTAACGAATAGCTTAGATGATAGACAATTGCTGCCTTCGGTTTCAGCCGATTTGACTATGGGTAAAGTACCTAAACTCATTATGACAATTTATCAAGATGATGGAAACAATCGCGATA
>JBIKWR010000148.1:0-8009 GCA_044356225.1 Bacteriovoracaceae bacterium
CTAAAAAAGTATCGTCATCTTCCCTCTCAAAATGTTTATTTTGATTATGAAGTTGCCAAAAAAAACCATGAAGACAAAATAGCTCAAATTCAAGCGGCTGTGGCACCAGTTAGCGAAATGGCAGATGAGCCTGCTAGTAATACTAATAAATTTATTGAAATTGCTTTAGACACCCCTGAGTTAAAAAGAGGTCATGAAGTTTATACAGCAGTGGGAAAATGCAATACTTGTCATGGCAATTATGGCGAAGGAAAAACCTCACAAAAAGCGCCACGTTTGGCCAATCAGTTTGAGTGGTATGTGTATGATCAGTTGGTCAACATGAAAGCGGGTGTGAGAGTGAACGCTAAGATGAATCCTTATTTAAAAAATCTAACGGAGCAAGACTTCAAGGCGGTTGCCAACTACCTTAGCAAAATGCACCCCATTCCTTAAGGCCAGCTTTGTTAAGATAACAAAGCATTAATTTCAGTCATAATTTTATATTGAATATCGTTAGAATCATCGAGATCCGTATGGCTTTCGTGTCGTAATTCATTTATGACTTGAGTGAGGTTATTATTGCGAGCGACATTCGGTTGATCGTTGAGCCAAGAATTTTTTTCACCAAAAAAATTTAAATTAGATTTAACATTTTGAGGAATGATGTCGTTATTCCTTCCTACAGAGTCAAGCGTAACAAGTAGGTCAACTTTTTTAAAACCATGTTTGAGGCTATTAAGTTCATTGGCAATATCGACAGCGGTATCGCCACCAAAACTATGACCTACCAGAATAATTTTTTGATTGGCAGCTCTTTTGAGCACTTCTTCAATCACTTCATTTTTTTGATTCCATCCGTAGACCCTTGCTTCCGGAATCGCTTCTGCCATTTTTTTCAGTCCGTCATAATCATTGCTCAAACTAAAAGTTTCAAGTCCGGTGATAAAAAAGACTCCCGGTTTTTTGAGCGTTCCCTTGGACTTAGTTTTAATCGGCTCGGTAACAGCAACTTTAACATCTGCTATTTTCTCTGCTTGAATTTTTTCACTTTTCTCGAGAGTAGGGGATTCTGGCGGATTTTCTTCTTCATTATCAGTATCAGTAACTAATGATTTTAATGATCCAGCAATGACACCTGTTGCGGCATTGGTCGCCACATGTCCCGCAATTTTGGTCGCCACTTTATTTTGATCGGCCAGTTTTTTTGCCTGATCAGAGATTTCAATTTTATCTTTTTTTTCTAATTTAACCGACGGCCCAGAATTGATTTCAGGTGGGTTTTTATTTATCAGTTTTTTAGATTGATATTTTTTTACAACACCTTTTTGATTTGGTGATTCGATATTGGCTGAGGGTGTAGAGTTGACGTTGGCCATTATTCTATTATGCCTCGGCCCGCCGATCTCCTCCTAGACAGCTCTTAACTGGGCAGAATTTGTGCTATAATGCTCATAAATATTATATAAATTTAACATACCCGATTAAAAAAATCAGGAAATGAGGTTGTTGATGCCTATTTATCAATTACAAAATGCTTTTCCTCAATTTGGCGAGGGATGTTTTATTGCTCCAAATGCTACAGTCATTGGCAAAGTTTTCTGTGGAGATCAAGTCAATATTTGGTTTGGCACTGTGGTAAGAGGTGATGTTGCTGCTATTCATATTGGTAGCTCAACCAACGTTCAAGACCTTGTGATGTTGCATGTTTCAGACGAAATACCTTTGATCATTGGAAAAGAAGTGAGTATCGGCCATAAGGCCACTCTTCATAGTTGCCAAGTTGGCGACAATTGTTTGATCGGAATGGATTCAATCATTTTAGATAATGTGAAAATTGGTGAAAATTGTTTAGTGGCCGCTGGCTCAGTGCTACCTCCAGGAAAAAACTATCCTGCCGGATCTTTGATTAAGGGATCGCCCGCCCAAGTTATTCGGCCGCTTAACCCGAATGAACTGAAGCAATATGGTCAACATTTTCAAAGTTATATTAAGGCAAAAAACCTCTATCTAAAGGATTCCGCCTTTAACCAAAATCGCTGAAATTTTTAAGAATAATTAGACTGAACCGAAGTCTTAGAGAGAAAAAATATCATAAGGAAATCATGGGCCAAGCAATAATCATCGATGATAATGCGGAAAATCGCAAAAGAGTGGCGATTAATCTAAATGCTTATGTTGGTGCAAATGTTATTGAAAGAGAAAATGCCGTAGAAGCGCTGAACTTGCTGACAATTTTACCGGAAGTTGATTTGATCATTACTAAAAATTCGATCAACGGTGAAAATACCGCCAAAAAAATTATTCAATATATTGAAAGTCGCGATTTATTGATTCCGGTGATTGTTCTGGGAGATTGCCAAGAAACATATAACTTTATCTCAGTGTTAACCGATCCAAACAACTGGCAAGAAGTGATCAAGGCATCCGCACATCACTTAGGTGTTACCAAAGATCAAATGGCCAACCGAATAACACCCGATTTTTTTCCGGTGCCACTTTTTTATTTTGATTTTGTGGATCGAACACCTATCGATTTATATTTGAAAGTCATCAATGACAAAGAAAAAGTTCATTATGTAAAAAAAATTCATGAAAATGAGTTTGTCGAACAAAAAACCGTGCAGTCATTTATTAATAAAAAAGTTCATTATCTTTATATAAAAAAAGAAAGTTTATCGATTTTAATAAATTTTGTTTGCTCAAGATTAAGCGATATGATGGATGATGACGAAATGAAACTACCTCGACGAATAAAAATGGCGTCACATGCATTTATCGTCGTTTCTCATCAAGTAAGAAATGTAGGTTTAACACCAGCAACTATTCAATTGGCGCAAGCCATTTCAGACACATTAGTTTATTCGGTTAATCAAATTCCTCATTATCAAGTGGCGTTAGATGAAATGCTCGATTTACATTGTCATTACTCTTATCAACTCTTTCATTTAGCTAGTATTCTCTCCTATGATGTCATTCGCAGAATGGAGTGGGGGACCCAAGATCACCACGAACGCCTAACTTTTGCTTCATTGTTTGCCAATGTTACCTTGTCTTACGAACAATGGAGTCAAATCAGAACTCAGGAAGTTTTAGAAAATGCCACCGATTTAACTGAGGAACATAAACAAAAAATTATTCGTCATGCCTTGGCCGCCAGTGAAATTTTAAAAAAGTCTAAAGATATACCGCAGGGCTCAGAGCTGATCGTTAAGTATCATCATGGTTCCCCAGACGGAATTGGATTTGCCCAAAAAGTAAATGAAACTTTTTCACCACTGGCCAATATTTATGTTATCGCAGAAGAAGTCGCGCATTTTATCATTCTTCAACATCCCGAAAAAGAAACCTTGATTAAGTTTATCAACTCGCTTAGAAACAAATTTGTTCATGTTTCATTTACTGACATATTAAAGAAGCTAGCTGAAAAATTTGAAGAATGAGTTTACGAACAACTTTATTTATTCTTTTTCTATCGATCAACATTTTAGTCAATTTGTTTCTTGGTCAATTTCTAGAACCAATCAAAGATCTGAAAAGACTGAATCACCAGTATGTAGAAGTTGATTATCAAAGAGCGAGAGAAAAAGTTTTTTATGAAATTGTGGCGAAAAAACCAAAAGAATGGCGCTCCTTAAATCAAGTTTCCACTCATTTAAGGCAAGCGATAATTATTTCGGAAGATGCTCTTTTTTATCAGCATTCAGGTTTTGATTTACAACAAATTGCTATTGTTCTTGAAGAAAGCATGAAGGAAGGGAAGTTCACTAGAGGTGCTAGTACCATCAGCCAACAATTAGTAAAAAATCTTCTATTAACTCACGATCGAAAACTTTCACGAAAACTCAATGAATTTTTACTAACTCATTTTCTGGAAAAGTTTCTTAATAAAAATAAAATTCTAGAAATATATTTAAACATCATTGAATTTGGCCATGGTCTCTATGGAATAGGGCCAGCGGCACATTATTATTTTAATAAAGAAGCCCAAAACTTATCGCTAAAGGAGTCGGCATTTTTGGCGATGTTGTTACCTAATCCCAAAAAATATGCCTCATCATTTTTTCAAAAAGAATTAACTCCGTTTGCGCAAACCGTGATCGATGAAATTTTAAAAAAACTTTATGATGTTAAGCGAATTGATGAAAATCAATATTTAGATGCCAAAGCAGAAATTCTTTTCGTTCCAATTTCTAGACCAGCTGAAGAGTCCGATATTGATCTAGAGGAATCAGAAGAACTTTTAAATCAATCAGTAGATGAAGATTCGCTTTAAGAAAGAGCAAAAAATAAAAAATATATTTTTAAAAAAAGTCTTGACCTACGCAAAACTTACGCTTACTATTTTCATATGGGTATTACCAAAAAACAAAAACAAGTTTTTGATTATATAAAAGAGTATTTTGCCAGCCATGGTGTGTCTCCAACGCAAAATGAAATTAAAGATTATTTTGGTTTTAAGTCGTTTGGTTCGGTACAAAAGTATATCCAATATTTAACGGAAGCTGGTTTTTTAAAAAATTCATGGAACGCCAGAAGAGGACTTGAGCCAGTTGATCTTGAGAAAGAGAGTTTTGAAAAGTTTGAAATTCCCCTTTTGGGAAGCGTGGCCGCAGGCTCACCGATTGAAGCGATTCAAAGACAGGAAATGATCTCGATTCCACCTACGATGGTGAAATCCACTAAGGATATCTTTGCACTCAATGTGCAAGGGCAGTCCATGATCGACGATGGTATTTTAGATGGCGATATTATTATTTGCAAAAAACAATCCACCGCCAACAATGGCGATACGGTTGTCGCCTTGATTGATAATGAAGCGACTGTTAAGCGTTTTTATAAAAAAGCTAATAGCGTGGAACTTCATCCGGCCAACAGCTCGATGAAACCATTTATTTATAAAGGAGGAAATTTAAAAATTGAAGGCATTGTGGTTGGATTGTTGCGCGTTTATTAGATTCTGTAACTAAATATTCCATTAAATTTGTGGCAAGCGTGCTCGATTTTATCGAGAGTGCTTTTTATTACCTAAAACCAAGGAGGTGTTTTTATGCTTTTTTATTTATCCCCCTCTATAGTTTCAACTTGGCTTGCCACAATTTTAATTTTTGCGTTGAGTTTGTCATTTCTTGGCCTGCCTAGTTTTTCATTCTCTTGTGTCAAAAGAATTTTTGCACGAGCAGCCTTGGGAACCTTAAAATGAGGTGAACCACCTTTTGGTTAATGTCGTGGAGATAAATTCCTTCACGACATTCCAACTTCATTTAAATCTTAATTTTTATTTTTTTAAAAATGGATTAAGACTTGGATCATTATACATTTTAATTTGATAATAGAGTTTAAAACGCATTTGGCCCTGCTGAATAGATTTGAAAAGATAATCAAGTGCAGAAATAAGATCCGCCCTTTGCGCCTTGATAATCTCTAGTCTCGATTGGCATTGAGTTTTATGAGACGGTTCAGCATCACTGCGATCAACTTGAACTTTCATATGAAAATGTTTTAACTCGAGAATCGAGAGTCGATCAAAAATACTGCCAGGGGTTTCGGAAAAAAGCGGTGCCTTTTCATTCATGGCAGGGAGTTGCTCGACAATCGTTTGGTTGATTTTTTCAATTTGATCATTTCGTAGTTGATTAAGTCGATCAATCGATCTTTTTATTTTTACAATCTCATCAGACATGGCAGAATGATCGCGCGCACGATCTTCAAAGGCCCATAGTCTGGCATTATAATAATGATTTACTAAAACAATTTTTTGATTTGTTGTTTGGCAAAAATTATCGACAAAACTTTTGCTATCCTTTTCAAAATTATCCCACGACAATTGATTTTGACCAAACAGGTCCTTAATACTTTTACGTTGCAAAATATTGATCGCTGAAACTTCTTCGATCATAACTTATTTATCATACTCAAAAGATAGGTGTTGAGATTTTCGATAATTTCATTATCCAACTCAAGCCTTCGGTAAGGAATTTTCGCCAAATCAAAAATTCTTTTGGCGATACGGTTTCCTTCAGTGTTTGAATATTTATCACTTAAATAAATAACTTCTTTTATTTTCTTTGAAGCAATCAGCTTGGCACATTCTTCACACGGAAAGAGAGTCACATAACCTCGACAATTATCGAGGGATTTTGAAGCATGCAAAATAGCATTAGCTTCACTGTGGACGACGTAACCATATTTTTGAAATTCTTTAGGCACCGAGAGATCATTGCCCCAGGGTAATTGTGACTCATCAATTCCAGCAATAAATCCGTTATACCCCATAGTGACTTGATGATTATTTTCATCGACAAAAACGGAGCCTACTTTGGTATTGGGGTCTTTGCTCTTGAAACTAGCAAGCATCGCTTGCAACATAAAATATTGATCCCAATTAACAGATGATTTTATAGGAATGAAATTTTTCCTTAAATTTATATCCGACGGTTTCCCTTGGTTTAATTCCATTGATGATCGCCCCTTAAAATATTTTAGAATAGTTAAATAACTTGCTTAGAAAAATATATAATTAATTGTCTATCAATATACTACACCTTACTAGACTTATGCTATTCAAACTTCTTAAACAGTGAACTGGCCTTACGTTTCGACTGCAACAACTTGATTGTTTAATAAAATATCAATAATGGTAATTTTTTACTTAAAGATATTTCCTCTTGGTATTTAATTGACCTTTGTTTGGGTTCTTGCATAATAAGATCAAGGGGGTAAAAGATGAAAAATATATTTCTGATTTTTATGCTGATGTTAATCAGCAATGGACTGATGGCAGCTGATAACTCAAGTGGTTGTGGATTGGGATGGATGATTTTAAAAAAGAATAGCTTAGTCTCTTCTTCATTAAGATCGACCACTCATGGCTTTTTACCAAACACTTTTTCAATGACGACTGGAACTTCTGGATGTACTCGTCATAGTATTGTGAAAAAGGAGATGGAGGCTATATATTTTGCCGAGGCCAATCATGTTCAGTTAAAAAGCCAAATGGCCAAAGGTGAAGGCGAGTACTTAAATGCATTTGCTGAGGTCATGGGATGTGGTCATGATCAAACTAACTTTTCAAAAAGCCTAAAAGCTCAATATGAAAAAATTTATCCTCATGCTGCAGCTTTTGGTGTCGAAGTTATTCACAACGTTATTAATAATATTGATTGCCCAGCGATTATCTAAATTTTTTCTTTTAATCTTACTTTTTAGTACGGACTGGTTGGCCCCTTTAAGGGCCGAACCTGCCGTGCTAGAAGTTATTGCCAAAGATCCATTTTGGTTAAAATTATTGCATTATCAATCAGAGTCAAATCAAAACCATCAATATAAAAGCCGAGTTGATTCCGCGACGTTTTTCTTAGCTCAAAATGGTAAGTTTGATCCTGTTTTAGAGTTACAAGAAAATATTAAGGCAATGAGTGCGATCACTTCATCCACCGGATTTAACTTAATGCATGCCCAATGCACTTTTCCTCTAAGATTTAAATTTATAAAAAAACAGTTTAATGAAATTAAATTTCCTAAAATTGATTGTCCAGATTATAGAGCATGGAAAGAAAGCCTTGGTGTGGAATCAGTGGAACTGGTCTTTTCGAGTGCTTATGCCAATAATCCGGCATCTCTTTTTGGTCATACATTTTTTAAATTTAAAAACAAAAATAATCGAGGAGATTTGTTAGATTATGCCGCTAACTTTGGTGCCAACAATGACCCCAATGATTTATCAATCGTCTACGCCTATCGTGGATTGACTGGAGGTTATCCCGGTACATTTGCCATCGATCCTTTTTATATGAAAGTTAGCGAGTATGAGTATAGTGAAAATCGGGATTTATGGATTTATCAACTCAATTTATCAAGGGACGAAATTCAGGATCTGATTGACCATCTTTGGGAGCTTTATTCTGCTGCCTATTTTGATTATTTTTTTATCGATGAAAATTGTTCTTTTATTCTCATGACCCTGATTGATGTGATCAAACCAGAATGGAAAGTGGCGCAAGATTATAAGTGGTATGTGATGCCTTCTG
>JBIKWR010000149.1:0-7973 GCA_044356225.1 Bacteriovoracaceae bacterium
CACACCTTGATGGACTTTTTGATCGATGGATTTTTTTATTGTTTGTGCCATGGCAGCAGGGCTGTATTGCATGGTTTGTAAAATTTCTTTAGATGAATTTCCACGAATGACTTCTTCAATATAAAATCCAGAATCATCGCTAGAATCAGAATAAACATGAACTTCGGTTACTCGACCAAATAAATTATGGTTATCGCCCATAATGTCTTGATAAGCCCCGGTGAGAAATAGACCGATATAGTAGTCTTGTCCTTTAACCAAGCGGTGCAGAGGGAGAGTTTCTTTCACATCTTTAAAATCAATAAAACGATTAATTTTACCATCGCTATCACAAGTGATGTCGACCAAGGTCGTTGAGACGGTGGGCTTCTCATTTAATCTGGTAATAGGAATAACTGGTAACAGTTGCCCAATCGCCCAACTATCGGCGGCAGATTGAAACACCGAAAAGTTACAAAGGTATTGCTCCACCAAAACGTTTTCTAAATCTTTAAGTCCTTCAGGAGTAAACTCGTGGTCTTTAGAAATTTTTAGAATTTTTTTACAAATTTTCCAGAATAAGGTTTCCATCACGGAGCGTTCTTCTAAATCAATAATGCCTAAATTGAAGGCATTAAAACATTCCTCTTTTCTTTGAACGGCATCATTGTAGGAGGCCATGAGGGTTTTTTCATTAAGTTCGTCATAAATTTCGCGCATGCTTTTGACCAAATGATGGTGATGGGGCAGCACCGCTTCGGGATAATTATCATTGGCAGTATCAATTGAGCCAAAGACATTAAGAATGACACAGCTATGGTGGGCGGTGATCGCTCGACCACACTCAGTAACAATATCAGGATGAGGAACACCCTCTAAATCACAAGTTTCTTTCAAAATATAAACCACATCGGAAACGTATTCATTCAGGCTGTAGTTCATAGATGAATCAAAAGTCGAATTTGAACCGTCATAATCCACGGCGAGCCCGCCACCCACGTCAAAATATTTTAAGTTAACACCTTGGCGTACAATTTTTGCATAAATTCGACTTGCTTCTCGAAGCGCATCTTTTAAAGATCGAATATCAGTGACTTGAGAACCCATATGGAAGTGAAAAAGCTTAAGGCAATCAATCATCTCATTGCCTTTGAGTAAATGGATGGCCTTGAGAATTTCGGGAATGCTTAAACCAAACTTGGCCTTTTCCCCACTCGAATCACACCATTTACCAGTTCCTTTGCAACTTAATTTTGCTCGCAGACCAATCATTGGTTGAACTTTCATTTCATTCGCCAATCGCAAGACCAGGGGCAATTCTGAGAATTGTTCGATGACGATAATCACTTCTCTTTCAAGTTTGCGGCCCAACAAACCAAGCTGAATAAACTCTTCGTCTTTATGGCCATTCAAAATAGTGAGAGATTCTTTATTGGTATTGAGCGCTAAAGCTGCCATGATTTCAGTTTTTGAACCGGCTTCAATGCCAAAATGATAGGGTTCGCCAGCATCGACAATTTCTTCCACCACTTCGCGCATTTGATTTACTTTGATGGGATAAACACCACGGTATTGACCGTTATAATTGGCGTCATGAATAACTTTTTTAAAACTTTCATTCAACTTTTTTACTTGAGAGCGAAGAATATCGTGAAATCTTACCACCACCGGAAGTTGAATATTGAGTTCTTTTATTTCTTTGATGATCTCGGCAAAATCGATACTAACCCCTTTGCTGGTACCAGTATTTTCACGTAAATTTTCATCAGAGTAATTGGTGAAATTTTCGGGATTGATGATCAGATGACCCTTATGATTGATGCCAAAATATCCTTGTCCCCAACGAGAGATATTGTAAAGATGATCGCTATCTTCAATACTCCAGCTTTCGACAGGCTTTTGCAGGGTGTTTTTCTCATTTTTTTCGAAGTTTTCTAAATTTTCCATGCAAAGAATTTAATCAAAAGCTAAAGCACCGTCTATAAAAAAGTCTGGTTGAGAAAAAGAAAATTTCTCAACCAGTAAAAGTAGGGCACGTTGGACCTCTGAGGGTAGCGATGAGATTAAAATAGACAGTCAAAAAATTTAAAATGCCACGCGTCCATTTAAGAATCTTTCCATTCTTTCTGCCGCAAAATTCTTTTTCTTTTTTTCGATGTTTGCACTTCCATCTTCTGAAGTTGAATTACTGGGAGACTCATTTTCATGGGTGAGAATTTGCTTTGGCGGTTGCTGGGCACAACTGGTGAAAACAATAGTGAAAGTTAAAAGGATTGTTTTTAAGACTAGTTTTGACATGAGAAAACCTCCTTGTTTAGCTCATAAGTAAAACTTTTTTTGGCCCAAGTGATGGGGCCAATGATGAAGTTGAGTTGCAGGAGTTGTGCCAAAAAAAATGAAGCTAATTTTTATAAAACCATAAATTTTTTAAAAAATACGGGGAAAAATGAAGACAATTTTAGGTCTTGGCAAAATTTGCCGGTGTCACAAATGCAGTTCTTTTTTTATTTCTAGGGCCAAGATCGACAAAAGATTCTGATAGTAAGACAAAGTGGGAAAAATTTCGTCAGCAAAGGCCAAATCATTTTTTAAATCCACACTAACCAGTTGATGAAAATCGATGAACGTTAAACCATACTGGTCGGCCAAACGTTGGATAATGGAATTAAAGACTTGATTTGTTCTCCAAGGGATACAATCGAGTGTCGCCGCCAAAATGAAAGAGTCATAGGCTTTTGGATAGTTTTCCATATTTCGAAAAATTTTTCCTAACAAATAATGATAAAGAGGGTGAGCTTCACCTAAAGCGCGATTTTTTTGTAAATGTTCGATCGCACTTTTAAAATCTTGACGGTTAAAGGATTCTTCGGCCGAGGCGATGACTTTTTCCAGCTCTAGTGATTCTGCGCCCAAACAAGCGGCCCGGGGTATTTGCAAAAGATTGATAGGTCCATTGATGAGAATCAGTTTAGTGCCAACCTTGTTGGACCATTTAAGAAAATCGCGCAGCTCTAACTCGAAAAATTTATATTGTAACTCCCACTCTTTAGTGGTGAGGGAGTTGATTACAAAATTTTCTCGCGGATCCACTTTTTCCGTCAAATGATAGGTTTTTGTTTGGCGGTAAACAAAGGGAGCTAGTGCAGGCAAGAAGTGAGTTAAAGCCGCCACCTTGGGTTTTTGATAGCGGGAAAAATTTTCGAGTATAACTTCGTAATCATTGGCATCAAAACGGATTTCATCGAATTCTTGCGAGCCACCATGAAAGACGATGACTGGAGGAACTTTTTTAAGTTGTTTTAGTTGCGCTAAAAGACGGCCGAGCGACGAATGATTATTGGCCATAAATTTTATTCTTAAAGGAGCATTTAGTTTTTGTGAAAGATAGAGTCGAAAGGATTCCATGTACGGTATGAGATTTAAGCTCATGCGATCGCCTACAAAGAGAATTTGGGCGTCTGAGTACTGATCATTGAGTTTTTGTTTAAATTCCTTGGAAAAGTGATATTCATAGGTAACAGGCAATGGACTATGAGGTTTTTGGCCTACATAGAAGGCAACTAGCCCGATGCATAAGAGCCCCGTGGCCAATCCCGTGAGCAGAATAATTTTCCACGCCTTCCAAGTCATAAGTAAGGTTTATTATATGAAAAATATTTGTTAATGGATATGTCTATGTCTTTTCAAATCCCAGAACTCTTGGCCCCAGCAGGCAATATGGCCAAATTAAAGGTCGCCTTTAGTTATGGCGCCGACGCCGTTTATTTGGGGGGAGAGAAATATGGCCTAAGAAGTGCGGCGGATAATTTTACTCAAGAAGAATTGATTCAAGCCAAAAGTCTGGCCTTACTCCAACAAAAAAAAATCTATGTGGTATTGAATAGTTTTTTTTTCAATCACGATTTTTGGGAGTTTGATCATTATGTAGGTTTTTTAAACGAGTTAAAAATTGATGCCGTGATTGTTTCCGATCTAGGAGCGATCACTAAAATAAAAAAACAAACCAATATCCCAGTCCATTTATCCACTCAGGCCAGTTGCCTCAATGCTGCGAGTGCAAAGTTTTGGCGATCGATGGGTGTGCAAAGAATTATCCTTGGGCGAGAAGTTTCATTAAACGAGGCCAAAAAAATTAAACAATCTTGTGGACTAGAAATAGAAATGTTTATTCATGGATCGATGTGTATGGCCTACTCTGGTCATTGCACTATTTCGAATTACACTGCTGGACGCGATAGCAATCGAGGAGGGTGTGCCCATAGTTGTCGTTTTGAATATTCGCTAAAAAATTCAGAGCAAGATGAAAATCCCATCAATAGTTTTTTTATGAGTTCAAAAGATTTAAATGGTCTCGATTTACTAGAGCAGTATGCTGAATGTGGCATCGATTCTGTTAAAGTCGAAGGACGGATGAAAAGCCAATTGTACGTGGGTACGGTATCGAAGGTTTACAGTGAAGCCTTAGCAGAGCTTAAACAAGATGGAAAACTATCGCCAAAGAGTTTAGAAAATTGGCAACAAGAGCTCAATAAAATATCTCATCGTGATTATACCACTGCCAGCTTGGAGGCCCCAGCGGATGCTTCCAGTATTTATCATCAGCGTGAACACAGTGATCAAGACTATGTTGTGGTGGGAAATGTTCTAGAAGTTTCAAAGGACCAAGAACATGCTTATGCGCTATTGGAAGTTAAGCATAAGTTTCATTCAGGGGAGAGTTTAGAAATTTTGCCCTTTACAGGCCAACCCTTATCTTGGTTAGTTTCTGAGATAAAACAGTTAAATGGTGAAACTCTGTCAGTGGCGCAACCAAACCGAGTTATTAAAATTTGCTTAAACCATCTGGATCATTTAATTCTTGATCAAATACGCCCTCATAATATAGTTCGTCGCCGCTTATTAAATGAGAGGATGGTATGAACTACGCTTTTGCTCTTACTCATCAAAATGATTTCGCTATAATTAAACAAGGTCATATTCCAGAAGTTCTGATCGGCCATCGAGATTTTTCCACCAAAGGTACTTTAGACGATCAGCAGTTTTTAAATCTAGTGCAAGCAGCAAAAAAATTGGGATTAAAAATTGTCTTTGAATGGGATGTTCTCGTGCACGAGTCTAATTTTCAGTCGCGATGGGAGCAACTGAGAAAATGGTTACCCTTAGGCTTTGATGCTATCAGAGTTCAAGATCCAGGCGTTGCCTTGACACTCTTTGAACAAGAAACTTGTTTAATTCAGTTAATGGTGGCCACTGGATATCATAATACTGAATCAGTTTTGAGTTTAGAAAAATTTTATGGAGCAAGAATCGATCGATTTATTCTTTCTAATGAAATTCCCCTAGATCAGCTGATGGATATGCGATTACAATTAAAATCAAAATTTGAAGTGATGGTTTTGGGATCTATTCTTATTTTTTATTCTTCAAGAAAACTACTTTCTCCTCTGACATTAACAGTGGATGAAAAAAATGCTGAAAATATGCACGAATGGAAACCTCTTTCATTATTGGCCAAGAGTGAAGAAAGTCCCCATCGTGGTTTTCAGGTTGTCGAAAACCAGCATGGTAGTTTTATGTATTACCCGAAAGATCTTAGTTTACTCGACCAAACTGCAGACCTTTTAAGTTTGAGTGAAAACTTTGTTGGATTGATCGATTTGCGTGGACGATTAGAAAATGAAAAAAAAGAGGTCTTTGGAAAAATATTCTGTGACCAGAGGCCATTGATCGATGCGGAATTATTTAAAAAAAATTACCCAGTTCCTGTAATTCGTGGTTTTTTTCAAAAAAATAATACGGATAAACAATTTGTGCATTTAACTAATCAAAAAACTAAACGCCAAGATGATAACTATTTAGGGCAAGTTATCGATGTTCAAAAGAATGATTTTTTAGTCATTCAATGGAAAACCAAAAAAACGATGTTAACTCCTAAAAGTATTGTGCGAATTGTAACTCCTGACGGAAAAGAAAAAAATCATGAGATCAAGTTTGTTAAAAATTCTGCTCTTCAGAACTTAAATGTGGATCATCCAGTTAATTTATCTTCATTAACTTCTGATGATCAAATCTTGTTAGTTAATTATTGTGCAGGTGTAAGTAAAACATCCGTGCTTTACCTTCATCAAGCTCAATTGGTCCAATAAATTTTCATCCCGAATTTTAAATGATCATTTCTTGCACTATTGGTTTTATCGTTTGATCTTTTAATATTTCTTTTAAAATATTTTTTACTTCTTCTGTTTTTATGCAGAGTCTTTGCGCCAAGACTTCTTCATTTGGAAAAGACTTTTCATCTTGGATAAGATTGACGATGGCATAATATTTCCAATTTTTAAGAAAGTGATAAGGATCTTTTAAAATGGAACTTTCTAATTCTATCAGCGTTACAAACTCTCGCCTTCGATCATCACTATACTGGAGGGAAGAAGCGATTTTATTCGCCAGAAAGATGGTGATTTTCCTTTTGCCGGAGAGTAACTCGGAAACTCTTCCCGGGTGCAAATCCAGCATCCGAGCAAAAGAACGGATACTAAAATGACGATTTTTTAATTTACGTTGCTGGTATTCTGTCAGCAACCAATCTTTTGAAGTCGTTTGTTTTTTTATTTCAATTGTATTCATTGAGATTTTCCTCCTTGTTTATCATGACGATGGATTTTTCAATCGCCAAAATAGTTTGTCTTTGTTGTCACTTTCAGTGTTCCAGAGTTTGGAACGAAACAGGTGAGATAATTTTTTCCCAATCTTTGGGTACTAGGAATTGCCATTGGGAATAATGGGTTAAATGGGATTTATGGGATATAAGATGTTGCAAAAATAACAATAACATTATCTGGGAACGAATTGAGAAAGAGAAAATTTTATCTTGAAAAAATCCAAGATGGAGCATCGATACTGAATTAGAAGAGTTTTGCGCCAGATTCCCTTATGCCCCTAACATAATTTGGGGCAATACTCTTTAAACTTTTATAGCTGCTCGAGGGCCGCCCTCCCTCGAGCACTTTGTTTAAGATGATTATGCCTAGAGACTCAGTATTTGAGACCTTAGGCATAGTCATTTTTTAAATAAAATTATGAGAAAAAAACCTCTGCTCATGATCCCTAGGTCTTGAGATAAATTTCTAAAAAGTTCAATCATTTAACTGATTTCATTAAGTGCAACATTTATCTTCGCCACCGATAGATGGCGAAGTCAAAAATGGGGAAAACTTTTTAAGTGTGTTAAGTAGCCAAAATCTCGGGGGAAAAATGAAAAATCAGAAGCCATGTTACGCTCTCTACATGACCAATAAATTTTTGATTTTCCTGCTGATGGTTGGACTGTTAATTCTGAGCGGATGTGGATATGAAGCGGGAGAGAGTGAACTTTCTTTAAACTCAACTCAATTGGTGAGTGGCGGCCCTGATCTTTTTAGTGGAGTTAGCCCCGATACTTTTGATGGTGGAGATAACTTAGAGGCGGCCAATATTCGGCTCTTTCCTGCTAATCCAGCATCATGTCAACTTGCAAAGAATGTTTTTGCTTATCTGTTAATCAACGGACAGCAATTGAGGGCCGAAGGTTTTCAAACAAATGTAACATCAGTTGAAGCCAAGGCCATACAGTGTGCACATTCTGAAACTGATCATGTTCATCATGAAACAATATTAACATTAACTATAGAACAAATTTATTCATTGTTAAAATTTGGTAGTTTAGTGATAGATGGTCATAGCTATGTCGAAAATGGGAAAGATCCATTAATGGCGGTCGTCAATTTTTCCAATAGTGAAGGAACTGAGTTTTTCTTATATTTATTAAAAAATGCGGCAGGTTCTTATAAAGCGTATTTAGAAGTCATATTGAGTGCAGGTATAAAAACATTGCAAGCAATGGAGGGCGATATACAAGAAAAAGGAAATTTTTTAACGATAATTTTTCCAGTGAAGAATACGGTTTTTGAAATTGTGTATAATCATAATTGTTCAGTATCATCTCAGAATGAAAAATT
>JBIKWR010000150.1:0-7921 GCA_044356225.1 Bacteriovoracaceae bacterium
AGTGGTAACAACTCAAATTATAATTCAAGTGCTGTTTCAGTTCCTCAATTTATCGTAAGTATTGCTGCTATCGACGAATCTGGTGCTATTAATAGTCCGACTTCGAAAACTTGGATTAATACTGGATCAAATTCAGGTAGCTCCGGGGGTGGATATACTGGAACAGGATCTTCTCCACTCAACTAAGATCAAGGGTTCGTAATACCTTTTTTACCCGCTGCAATTAACTACGGCCAGAAGGTGGCATGTACTTTGGTTAATGTAAAAGAAAGAAGTGCATGGAACCTATTGTTGTTAAAATAAAAAAAGGAACTTAAGTTCCTTTTTTTATTTTAACTGGCGCGGCGTGAGAGACTCGAACTCCCGACCAATTGGTTCGAAGCCAACTACTCTATCCAACTGAGCTAACGCCGCGTTTGAATGAATTTAAATCACTATACACTGAATCAAATAAATTATTCTAGTTCTGTTGATAAAATAACTAATTTTTATGCAGAAAATTCTTATACACGATGAGCAATAGAACTAAAATCATCACCACATAGGTCAATCTAACAAAATGCTTTTCGATAATCACTTTGGCATGCTCTCCAAAATAGTAAACCACCGCCACCATACCGTAATAACGAAGCCCACGCCCAACAATCGATACCCAAATGAGCGTGAATAAACTCACTTGCGAAGAATAAACTCCCGCCGCCACAGTAAATACCTTAAAGGGAATTGGAGTAAAGGCCGCCAAGAACAACGCCTCAACCGCGTTGTCATGATATAATTTTCCAACTTCATCAAAATATTTTGCAAACCCTGGAATATAGCTAAATAGCGGGCCTGAAACCATTTCCCATAACCAATGGCCCATAAAGTAACCCGCGATTGCACCAAAAACGGAAAAAAGGGTAGTGACAAAAGCTGCCTTCCACGCCACCTTGCGATCAGCATACGCCATGGGCATCATCAACACTTCAGGAGGGATAACAAAACAACAACTTTCGGTAAAACTTAAAGTAGCAAGAACTTTATAGACATGACGAGTGCCACAAAAATTCAAAATTTTTTGATAACAATTTTTAATCCATTTCACGAGACAGTGTCCACCTGCACTAACTCTTGATCACTTTTAGTTGGATCATGGTATTTGGTATCTTCTATTGGAACTTTAAATTTGCATTTTGGACATTGCAAATGAATGCCATCTTTTTTTGTTTCTCTTTGCCCCATGATCGAACTGCCACAGGAAGCACAGTTATGCTCTCGCGGGAGGGTCCACATGGCATTGTTGCAATCAGGATATGAAGAGCAGCCGTAAAATATTTTTCCGTAACGACTTTTTTTCTCCGCAAATTTACCTTTTTTACAGATTGGACAATGAACATCGAGGACATAGGGCATGGTGCCCTTGCAATTAGGATACTCTTCACAGGCCAAAAATCGTCCGTAACGACCTTTTTTCACCACCAAACGTTTTTTACATTGAGGGCAAGGTTCATGAGAATAATCTTTTAAAATCTTCCGTGCTGGTACAGGTGGGATAATTGTTACAGGCCAAAAATTGACCATTACGTCCCCACTTAATAAAATATTTTCCATCAACACATTTTCGGCATTTAATCCCGGTGGGAATCTCTTGTTTTTTGAGATTTTTCATTTCTTCTTTGGCAGTTTCCAAAGTTTTTTCAAAATCTTTCCAAAAATCTTTTAAAACCTGGCGCCAGTTAACACTGCCATCTTCAATATCATCGAGGAGGTTTTCCACACTTGCGGTAAAAGCAATGTCCATAATTTTTGGAAAACTCTCCATCAGCATTTTACAAACCACTTGACCAACTTCGGTGGGAATAAATCGATTTTCAGTTTTTTCCACATAACCGCGATCGGTGATGTTAGAAATAATTGAAGCATAGGTCGAAGGTCTACCGATGCCTTGCTCTTCTAACTCTTTAACAATCGAGGCTTCATTGTATCTTGGTGGGGGCGAAGTCCAATGCTCTTCTGATTTAACTTCTTTGATTGGAGAAAAAATTTCTTTTTCATCGATCAAGGGAAGTTCCGTTGATTTAAAAGATTCATTTTCTTCGGCGCTTTCTTCACTCTCGTCGTCTTCGCCTCTTTTTGAACGTTTTTCCATTGCCGCTTCTAAGTACACTTCACGAAATCCCGTGAATTTTATAATCGAGCCATTGGCCTTAAAAAAGTGTCCGCTGTTTTCAAAGGTCACGGCCGTTTGGTCAACCACCGCTTGAGTCATTTGCGAGGCGACAAATTTATTCCAAATCAATGTATAAAGACGAAACTGATCGTTTTCTAAATCACCTTTCACTTCATCAGGATGATACTCTAAACTCGAAGGTCTGATCGCCTCGTGGGCATCTTGCACTTTAGATTTATTCGCCTTTTTACTTTTAAACTCATTGGGAGTTGTCGGTAGATACAAAGCCCCATAACGTTTTTTAATAAACTGTCGTACTTGCTCCACTGCCTCTGGTGCAGTTCGCGTAGAGTCTGTACGCATATAAGTAATCAAACCCACTTGACCAAACGAAGTGGTCTGCACACCTTCATACAATTTCTGGGCCACCATCATGGTTTTTTTCGCCGAAAACCCTAATTTATTGGCCGCCTCTTGTTGTAATTTAGAGGTGGTAAAGGGCGGAGTAGGATTTTGTTTTCGTTCCCGTTTTTTTACTTCCACCACCGTAAAAGGTTTATTTTTTACATCTTTCACTATTTTCTTAACGATGGTTTCTTCTAAGAGATCATTCTTCTTAGTAATTTGTTCTCCGTAGTATTTCGCCTCAAATTGTTTTTTGTCTTTTTCAAATTGGGCGTGAATAGAAAACCATTGTTCCGGATTAAACTTTTGTATTTCTTGTTCGCGTTCCACAATAATTCGCAGAGCGACTGACTGCACTCGACCAGCAGACAACCCACGCTGTACTTTTTCCCATAAAATAGGAGAAATTTTATACCCCACCAATCTGTCGAGAACTCTCCGGGTTTTTTGCGAATCATATTTATTACTATCTAACTCTGTGGGCTCTTGAATGGCCTTGATCACAGCATTTTTAGTAATGGCATTAAACAAAACGCGATGAACCTTTTTCTTTTTTCCAAATTCTTCTTTTAAATGAAAGGCAATCGCTTCACCTTCGCGATCAGGATCGGGAGCGAGATAAATGCGATCTGCATGTTTGGCCACCACCGATAACTTCTCTAAAACTTTATTTTTTCCAGCAATCGGCACTAAATCGATCGCAAAATTATTTTTAACATCCACGCCTAATTTGGATTTTGGTAAATCTTTAATATGGCCATTGGAAGCAATCACCTGATAACCCCGACCTAAATATTTTTTAATGGTTTTAGCTTTAGATGGTGATTCTACGATGACTAAGGAATAGTTTTCACCTTTTTTGAATTTAAACTCGAAAGCTGGTTCTTCGGTTTTGCTGACTTTAATGGACTTGGTAGTTATCTCAGGTAACTTTTTTTTCTTTTTAACAACTTTCTTCGCCTTAACAATTTCATTATTTTCAGAGCTTTCAGGTTTATTTTTTTTAGCGACTTTTTTTAAGGTGACCATGGGTCCACTACCTCTGAATACCTTTTATATGGTTAATCCTCCATAATACTCAGGACCACAATAAAGTCCATCGTTAACATTTTATTCGCAGAACTATCTAACAAGGATAATTGAGATTTCCAGTGCCGCTATAGACCTTCCGTTTTTAACAACTCATCAATTTCTTCTAAATCAAATTCGGTCAGACCATACGGATTCTCTTTATTGTTGAGATCTTCATCCATAAACTTTCGACCAAATTCTCCTTCTAGCTCATCAAGTGATTCCAAAGCATTGGGATCTGGTAATTTCAAATCCCCTTCTAAATCATTGAGATTTTCTTGTTCTAAAAATTTGTCTTCATCAATTTTTGTTTCATTCAGCATCAGCTCTGCACTTTCAATTTCATTTTCTAGTTTTTCTAATTCTTTTAAATCGCGTTCATGCTCTTTGATAATTGATTTATCACGTTCTTGTCTTTCAAGTTCGCTTAACTCATCTTCGGTTAACTCAATTTTGTCCGCTTTATCTAATAAATCATCGTTAATATCCTCTAAATTTAACTCCACATCTAACTCTTCGAGGGCCATCGCCTGTAATTCTTTAGCATCTTTTAAGTTATCTTTATTTTTAATTCGTGAATCCCTGGCCGCTTGCTCGACCGTTTTAGATAAGGCCAATTGCCCTATTTCCATATCCATTTTTGATAAAGACACTAAAGCGGTGGCAAAATTATCAGACAAACTAATCACCGAAAGCTCGCCAATTTTATAAGTGGGATCAATCGATATTCTTTTGTTGGTTCCCCGATCATAAAATGAATAAACCTCAAACACATTGCCCATCTCCACACCGTCAACTCGCCCTCGATCGAGATAAACCACATCACCAGTGGTGACAAAAGGTTTATTAGTATAGGCCCCCATCATAATCGCTTCAATGTTACGGGTGCTAAACGTTTTCAAAATTCGATTAATTTTTGGAGTATAAACCGTTAAACGATCTTTTCTTTGAACGGTTCCAGAAGATTCAATGATTTTAGCTTCCCAAACGGCCCCTATTCGCCTTACCGTTTGCACTTGCGCCACCACGGTGTAACGAAATCCTTTGCGATCACTGAGGGCATGGGAAATTTTTCCTTCCGGGGTATAGACAGTAAAGAGATCTCCTGGGGCAACTGTTAAATTGCCATCAAATTTGAGATAGACGATATCTTCAATTCCTAAATAAATATTTTCAGTTTTGGCAGAATCTATTTCTCCCAGATCTTGCACAAAGTTGGTACTCACAAATGTATTGAGAAAAAAACCTTCTTTAAAATCAAACACGATTCTATTAGATCGATCGAATCCGGTAGCATCATAAACCTCTTCATCGGGCTCGACGATACTAATGTCTGGCCTTGGCGGTTCATACTTTTCATACTCGCGATTTAAAGATAACTCACCAATCTTGACTAAATCTTCTATGGTGTAATCGGAAACGTACTGAACATGAATACCGCTTTTAATCAACTGCTCACGTTCTTTGATCCAGTCGGCTTCAATCTCATCACCAAAATAACTTAAATCAAGTCCATTTAACTCCTTGAGTTTTTTATCCGTGGCGAGATCCACTTCTTCAAACTCTCCCACTTTGATACTGGGAAGATCGATGTCTGTTCCCGTATCAAAGACCAACACCATCCCTGGTTTAATTTGGTGAGGGTTCGTAATATAGGGGTTGAGCGACCAAATTTTTGAGTAATAAAATCCTGATCCAAACAATTTTTCAGATATTTTCCATAACCACTCGCCATCTTGCACGGTATATCGTTCTGTTTTAGTTACACCAGCAATCTCGCTCCACTCTTTTTCGGGAATTTTATTTTCAACAAATTTCGCCAATTCTAAAAGATTTTTTTCTTCATTACCCACATCAAAAACTTTAATAGGATTTTTATTCGCCACTTCGCTGGATTTTTCCGCAGAGTTAACCACTTCTCCTTCTGCTAATTCTTTTTCTAATTCATCAAATTCACTGGATGGGGGTTGGGCCATGGGAATCGATTCAGTTTTTTTGATGGTTTCTTCTTCAAAAAAAACTTCTCCTACATCTTCTTGTAAGGATTTAAAATCA
The DNA here is from genome assembly GCA_044356225.1 of Bacteriovoracaceae bacterium. GTDB lineage: Bacteria > Bdellovibrionota > Bacteriovoracia > Bacteriovoracales > Bacteriovoracaceae > JBIKWR01. Next base: position 5,681 of record JBIKWR010000150.1, read on the forward strand.
TCGATCTCTTCTTCTTTTGATAAATCCACTTTGGATTGATCTTTTTCCATCAATAAATCATCATCACTAAGATCTTCATTCGCCATTAAGTCGTTTATTTCTTTTAACTCGGAATTATCTGGAGTCGCAGAGGTCTCAGAGGTCTCAGAAGCCTTAGGGACATTAGAAGAATCAGAGCTCTCTGAAAAAAGATCATCAAACTCAGTGGTTTCGGAACTAGGACTTGCCGGTGGAACAGTAGGTTTTACTTCTTGAGCACTATTAGCACTTGTTCCTTTTTCTTCAAATTCCAATGAATCTAAATCACCGAGCAAATCGTTTTCTAAATCGTCTGCGGCTTGCGCCGGTTTTTTGGCAAAAACATTGACATTAATATGAAAAAATAAAAATAAATAAAAAATAATAAAAGATGGTAAAAACTTTAACATTTTTTTTCCTAACAACTTATCACCTTGATCGATTCAAAAGTTCTCAACTAAAAAGCCTATGCGCCAAAAAAGTCATGCAAAATGGAATAGTAGCTTTCTCGTTTTTTTTCTAAATTTAATTTTTCCGCACAAACAATCAATCGACCAATCGCCTTGATGATAACGCCACTGAAAGCATACTTTTGCACAATTTCTTCATACACTTGCATCGCTAAATCAAATTCATTTTGATTAAACAATACTTCTGCCACATAGAATTTACTGCGGACTTGAATTTGTTTGGATGATGAAGCTTCCAGGGATTTAAAAATACCAACCGCGGTATCATACTGCCCTTTTTGCAACAGCTCGATACCTTGATTGAGCTGCTCTACTTCTTTTTCTAACTGACTATTCATGACGGTACTCGCAGCTTTAACTGCTCCCCCCCCCTCAACATCAATTTTAATATCTGCCGACGTCTGAGTTTTTTGTTCATCTGAAAAGACATTGACGGTTTCACTTAACTGGCTTGATTGATCATCCAATGGTTGTCCATTGATGGCGGTTAAAATCTGTTCACCTTCCGCATTAATATTCGGATTCGCAATACTTTTGACACCTTGTAACTCTTGATAACGCTCTTCCAGTTCAGCATATCGTTGCTTGAGCGCTTCATGCTCTGCCATCGAAACTGGCTTACCCTTGGTCGAATCCCCTGCTGATTTCATCCCTTCATCTGAAGACTCTTCATCAAAAAGTGCTTGGCGATCGGTAAACATAGAACATCCCGAAAGCAAAAAAAGAACTAAAAAAAAGTTGAAAGCAGGTATCAGTTGGAATTTGAATAATGAAGTAAACAAACGACCACTAAACATCAAGTCCTCCATGACTTTTAAACCAGCGCTTTAAAGCTCATCAGAAAAAAATACTAAGATACTGTCCACCTTAATAGTCTAATGCTAAATCTAAATCCGAACAACGACAATTCCACTGGTTACTTAGGTAACTTTTAATTACAAGACTAATCTGGACCGATAAATGAAGCGTGATTTTAATATTCAATCAACTATTGTCCGAGTATCTAAGTCGGACGCCGCATTTTTATATTTCACTTTGGAGGCGAATGAAGGGGTTTGTTGGTATTCGACCTTAGATGACGACGAAAAAAGATTAGGTGGGACTTACCGTGATATTCTAATTATGACCACTGAGGATTTCTCAGTGGCCTTAGAAAATATTCTGAATTATTTACGTCAATCATTTCCCATTTCAGTTCAAACTATTAATAAACTAGATTTAAAGTAATAGGAAAATGATCTGAAAATCCGGCCAAAGCGGGATCATCAGTATTGTGATTATATCGAAGAGGAGTGTTGGTGATCACTGTTCCTTCGCTAAAATCGCCTTTCGTTTTGTATTCATATTTTCCGGTAATTCCCTGAAATGGAATACGAAAAGAAGATAAATCCATTTCTAATTCATTGCCATCATTCAGATTTTTCGAAACAAAAAAATAATCCAACATATCCCAAGACATTTTGGTTGGATAAAAATAAGTCCCTCGAGGCATCGACTTTTTCAATTCTTGACTGATGGCAGATGAAGCAAAAAAGGTTTCATTCACATTGATCAGTGACTGGTCACCTACTTGCAAAACTTCATACAAACTATGGGGGCGATCGGCGGACAAGGTATTAAAATCGCCCAATACGACAACATGATGTTGAGGACTTTTATTGAGCCTTTCATCAACAATATTTTTTAAAAATTGCGCCGCCAAAAAACGATACTTGCTAGGCGAAGCTTGGCTTGGCCAATGATTAATAAAAAT
>JBIKWR010000151.1:0-7917 GCA_044356225.1 Bacteriovoracaceae bacterium
GACAAAAACCATTTGTTCAGCTTGTAAAAAATCATAGGCCAGTTGTTTTTTTTCTTCACTTAAAGGAAGTCGACCACCGATAGAAAGATCAGCTCCTAAAATTGTTTTTGATCGTTCATGTAAACTTTGATTAAAAGTATCTTTAAAAGTTTCGAGCAACATAAAGCCAGTTAAGCCGATGCAGATATTGAGGATGAAAAAAAAGGAAAAACGCGGAAAGCGGATCACTTCACGCCAAGTAAATTTAAAAAATAAAGACATTTATTAATTCACTTTTTTTAACTGCCCATTTTCTAGTAAAAAACGATGAGAGCAACGGGCGGCGAGTTCTTGGTCATGAGTGACTAAAACTAAAGCTTTTTGTTGGTTTTTAACTAAATCAAAAACTAAATTCATCACTTGCAACCCAGTCTCTTCATCTAAACTGCCCGACGGTTCATCGGCCAAGAGTAATGGTGGATTGGTCGCAAGGGCACGAGCGATCGCCACTCTTTGTTTTTCTCCGCCACTTAGTTTAGACGGTAAATGGTTGGCGCGATGAACCAACCCCACCTGATGTAATAACTCTGAAGCTCGTTCATTAATTTCAGGGACATTTAAAATTTCAAGAGGAAGAGCGACATTTTCAAAGGAAGTTAAATGAGGGATTAAATGAAAATGTTGAAAAATAATACCCATGTGCCTGGCGCGAAAATGAGTCAACTCTTTTTCTTTCAATTGAAACAGCGAGGTTCCCATCAGCTCAATGGAACCAGAATGATCAAGTCCGGCCAGTAAACTTAAGAGCGTGCTTTTTCCCGATCCCGATTTACCCAAGATGGCGACCGTCTCTCCAGATTGAATTTGTAAATTGAGGTTTTTTAAAACTTCAATACTTGAGTGCGCCTGATGAAAAGTTTTTGAAAGATTTTTTACCGATAAGATCATAATAATTTTTTTAACTCTGGATAAACATTTTGCGCCATGATTTCATGTCCTTGTTCATTGGGATGAATACCATCATCTTGATTAAGATTTTTAATCCCGGCGACATTTTTTAAAAGTTGAGGAACGAGAGGTATGCGATACTTTTTCGCCAAGTCCACATACATTTTTTTAAACTCATCCGTGTATTTTTTGCCGTAATTGGTGGGCATTTCAAGACCCACTAATAAAATTTTCATTTTTTCTTTTTGCGCCATCTTGATGACTTTTTCTAAATTGCTTTTGGAGGCAGAAAGATCAATCGCCCTCAATCCATCATTCGCCCCTAAGGCGAGCACTAAAATCTGTGGTTTGGCCTTTAATTGCCAACGCAAAAGCGTATCGGCACTGGCGGTGGTGGAGCCGGAGACACTGACATTGAGAATTTTGACATCCACTTTGCCTTCGCCCTTTAATTTTTTTAATAAAATTTCTGGATAACTTGATTCTTTGGCCACCCCGTAACCATCAGTCAGCGAATCTCCTAAAAAAAGTACGGTTTGCGCCTGCACTGCTGAATTGAATCCATAGATAAAAAAGAATGTGAAGGCCCAGAGGCCAACTATTTTCATGAGGGCCAATTATAGAGAGAAGGGCGGAAACTGTCTGCACTTTATCTGGTGTGAATGGTTGGCCGAAGAAAAATAAAGCGGATATTCAAAATGCGTCCATAACTTTGATTAACAGGGTCATTCAAAACTGCTAAAATTCTCAGCAAATGAAAATAAGAATTAAAGGTCATTTGCCACAGTTTCTTTGGCAGCAGTTTTTGGAATATTTTTGGTGGTATATCGCCGGATTTATTTTTTTAGCAACGACTCACTACTGCCAATCTAATATCCCACTTATTGCCAAAGGAATTGCGGATAAGCTTGCACTAGATACCAGTAGTTTAGATTTTAATTATCTATCTCCCCTGGCCTTGATGGCCATCGGAATTCTTTTTTCACGCACACTTTCGCGTTTATTGTTTTTTACTCCCGCTCGCTTATTGGAAAGAGATGTGCGTTTGGAGTTAATGAGAAGATTGGAAGATTGCTCTCCGCTTCGTTATCGCAAGTTTTCCTCGGGACAAATCTTCAATATTCTTTTTTCTGATATGCAACAGTTGCGAGCTCTCATTGGCTTTGCTTTGCTGCAAGTAGGAAATTTACTAGTGGCGATTTTGATTCTAGTGCCCAAGTTGTACCAGTTTAATCCGGCCTTAACTCTCTGTTATATCCCCATGGTGCTAGCGATGACGATCATGAGTTATTTGACCTATTCATCACAACGATTTTATCGTCAGGCGAAAGATGCCCACGGGGATTTACAAAACACCATCGTCGAAAGTTATCATGGAAAAAAAACCATCAAAAATTTCCAAGCGGAAAAAAGTTTTGTTGATTTGTTTCGAGAGTATTGTCAAAAAGAGTTAAAACTTTTTTTTAGAGGATCGATTGCCCCTTCGGTTTCGGTTCCTTTAATTCCGCTTTCTGTGGCCATCAGTTTTGTTTGGGGTTGTTACATAATTGTTCAGCAAAACCTGGGGGCCTCGGCGATTATTTTGTTGAGTGGTTTTATTTTTTTATTTTTAGAGCCAATGATGTTTGTGGGTTGGATCGGAATTGTGATCACTCAATCTATTGGTTCTTGGGACCGCATCAATGAGTTAGTCAAAAGTATCGAAACAGAAGATGGGCAAGAAGTTAAATTACGACTGAATAATGATTTTCAAAAAAAGCTCAATCTTCACGATCATCTTAAGTTAAATTTACCTTTTTGGAATCTGACTTCACCGGTGGAGTTAACCATCTGGGAGTTTCGCTGGCTGGTCTTAGTGGGAAGAACGGGGTGTGGTAAGACGACACTTCTACAAGGCATCGCGGAAGTGCTCAAACGCAACCATTTAAAAATTTCCTTCGTCGGACAAGAATCCTTTATTTATAACGATAGTTTTCAGTCCAATATTTTTTTAGGTTTAACTCCCAATCGCCAGCAGTTAGAAACAGCTTACTATTTTTTAGAGCTGTTTGGTTTATCCAACTTGACTCATTCTGCTGCGAGTTTGTGGAAAATGGAGTTAGGTGAAAATGGTAAACAGTTATCTGGGGGACAATGCAAAAGGTTGGCGCTGGTACGATCTTTGATGAGTGAAGCCCCATATCTATTGTGGGATGATCCATTTTCCAGTGTGGATTATATTTTAGAAAAAGAAATTTTAGTTAAATTAAAAGCTCATCCTTTAATTCAAAAGAAAACATTTGTTTTGACTTCTCATCGGCTCTCGACTGTTAAATATTGTGATTACGTTGTTTTACTAGAAAAAGATGTGGGAATTTTAGAAAGTGGAGTGACTAAAGAGTTGCTCTCGCAAGGATCAAAGACAAATGAATACTTTCAAAAACAACTGGTCTAATTATTTTTTACCAGTGCGTGGAAAAAAAATGTTTTTTCCCATTATTCTTTGCTTAATTGTTACGGCGGTGATGGGATATCATGTCCCCCAGAAAATTCAAAAGATATTTCAATCTTATGGAAACCCAGACCTTTTTTTTCGAGAGTTACTTTTTTTTGTTTTAATTTTTATAGTGATTTATATAACTCGAGTCTTTTATGGTTTGCTAACCACCAAGTATGTGCAGTATTTAATGGAAGAAATTAGAGAACGTTGTTTTCGAACCTGGTTACTCAAACATGATGTTATTCATGAAGGCCAGGATGAAAATCATCACGAATACCCCATGGGTGAAGTGCTCTCGCGGATAGTAAACGACACGGAGTCATTAAGAGACTTAGTCACTTCAGGTGCTTTTGGCGTTTTTCTCGACATTTTTTTTCTGCTCTCAGGAATTATCAGTTTTTTTATGATTGATTTAGAAGCCGGATTTATTTTAGTGGCGGCAGAAGTGCTGGCGTGCTTAGCGCTTTTATGGGGCAGTCGATCCATGGCAAAAGTTTTTCTCAATGTCAGAAAGGCCAGTGCCCAAATGTCGAGAGTTGTGGCCAACGTAACGGCGGGAATGCCGGAGATGTATTATACCACCCACCATCAGTATGCTTCAAAAAAATCACTGAGCTCTTTTAAAGATTTTTTAAAAAAACAAAATACCGCTAATGTCTGGGATGCCTCTTACTATTCGTTAGCAGAATCCCTTTATCCCTTTTTTTTACTACTGATGTTTGCGGCACTTCCCATCACCGGGATTAAAGAAGCGGCGATCATTGCGGTTCTAGTGGATCTTATTCAACGAGCGATTAATCCGGTAAAATCTTTAACGAGTAATATTGCCAATATTCAAAGAGCGATGACAGGGATCACTCGAATTAATGAATTTTTAAACAAATTTGAAAGTTCTCAAATAGAAATTTCTTCAGCTTCTGGTGGAGACAATTTTATTAAAGAAGAAACTTTTATGTTTGATCATTTAAGCGTCAACATCCAGCGTTTTCAATACGATTCACACTCTCAGACTACCAATGCCAATGGCTCCAATGAAGACCGAAAAGCCTTTGTCCTTGATCATATTCAATTCACTGCCCATAAAGGAGAATTGATCGGGATTGTCGGTCTTTCAGGTAGTGGTAAATCAACTTTATTAAATGTCTTAGCGGGCAATATTATTCCCAAAGATTGTGAGATTGTTTTATCTAGCGGTATGCACGAGCAAACACCTAAACCTAAAGTTAAAGGTGAAAAAAATTCAACGATTTTAACCACTCCTTCGGGACTAAAATCGTCCATTGTCTTTCCCCATTCTGACTTAGATAAAATTCGCTATCGCCAACAAATTTCACTAGTCTCTCAAGACTCCCATGTTTTTTCTGAAAGTGTTGAGTTTAATATCTCTTTAGTTAACCCGCAAACCTATGGGCATGATAGTTTAACTTCACAAAAATTTAATAAATTTTGGCAAGAAATGAAGATGCAATTACCTTATTTGGCCAAATGGGGGCTCAATCCTCAAGATAAAATCAATGTAAAAATGTTATCCGCGGGTCAAAAACAATTGATCTCGGCCTTACGAGCTTGTTATTTGCAAAGACCAGTGGTTTTACTTGATGAAATTTCATCCGCACTTGACACTGATTTAGAAGAATCCCTGCGACAAACAGTACTCTTGATCCAAAGATACTCCATCACGATCATCGTCGCTCATCGCATCGAAACCATTATTCGTGCCGATCAAATTATTGTTTTACATGAGGGAAAAATTGAAAACCAAGGTCAGCACCGAGATTTGCTAAAAAAGAGTGTCGTCTATCAAAGTTTTATTAACGAGATATCATCTTTAACCTAATGTACGGGTAACAAGGATTACTATGAAAAAACCAAACATGATCAAAATTATTTTTTCCGTTTTCTTTATGGCATCGATCGTCAGTTGTCAGAATTCTGAGAATGCTAAAAATCAAAATGAAACTAGCAAAATGGTTTACCAAGCACCTCAAGACAATCAAGTGGTCTTAAAAGTTAATGAGAAAGAAGTTACTGCCCAAGATATTTTTGCATCAATCAAAGGTAAGATTTTTGAAAAAGAATCAGAACTTTATCAGTTAAAAATGGACCAGATGAGATCCCATCTCCTTAAAATGTATATGGAGTCGGATCCGCGCATGAAAGGATTAAGTAATGATGAATTTTTAGAAAAATATATTAGTGTCGGAAAAAAACCTTCGGCACAAGAAATAGAGAATTTTATCAAAGAGAGAAGTATTCCTGCCAATGAAGTCACGCCAGAAATAAAGTCTCGAATCGAAGCCTTTTTATTAGTTGAAATTAAAAAGAAAGCAGTCGAACAATGGATAGATCAGCAATCAGCAAAAAACAAAACAGTCATCTTTTTGGAAAAGCCCAGTCGGCCAATATTTAATGTGGTGGTGAATGATTCTGATCCAACTTGGGGCGACAAAAATGCCAAAGTCACAATCGTTGAGTACTCTGATTTTCAATGTCCATTTTGTGCTAAAGGTGCTGAACGTTTAGCGGAGTTAAGAAAAAAATATGGAAAAAAAATAAAAATTGTTTTTAAAAACTTTCCCCTTCCTTATCACAATAATGCCAAAGATGCAGCGATGGCCGCTCTCTGTGTAAAAGAACAAAAAGCCGATAAATTTTGGGACTTACATGATTATATGTTTAAAAACCAAGATAAATTGGCCTTAGAAGATCTTAACAACCAGGTGAAAAAAATGGGATTTACGGGAGAGAGTGAAAAAAAATATTTAGAATGTGTTGCTAGTAAAAAGTATTTAGCGACGGTGGAAGCTGATTTAGAAGCAGGTAAAAATATTTTTGTTCAATCAACTCCGACCTTTTTTATCAATGGAGCCTTGGTTAATGGTGCACAACCGATAGAAGTTTTTGTCGAAGAAATTGAAAAACATTTATAAGATAAATGAAAGAATGAAGAAAAGGTAAAATTATGAATAAGAGAATAGAGCATTTAAAAGCTAAAAAAGATAAAGAGTTTTATTTTAACCCTGGGTCAGTTGATCAAAGCGAGTTAATCAAAAAGATCGAAGCTAAGGCCTTAAAGTCATTGGCAGAATTCAAACAAATCCAAAAGATTGAAATGATAAAAAGAGATTATATCCTGAGAGATTAGCCGACCTCATTAGTCGGGTAGGGACGGAATTATTTTGCCCCGACGAATTTTACCGAAAAAATAATTATACTGAACTCTGGGAGTGTCTTGTCTTGTAATGACTCCAGACCTAGGTGTAACCAACTATGGCGATAGATTCAGTAGATTATTCCAAAAAACTGGCCAGAGCGAATGCTAATCATCGTGATCAAATGAAATCACTGAAAGATAGCTTTGAGAAAGATATCAGCTCTGTCAAAAAAACCGCGGATCAAACCAAGACGGGCCAATCGGAGGCCTATGAGCAGGATCGTTTAAAATCTGAAGCTTCGACAGTGAAAGCATTTGAGCGAGTAAAAAATAATACCGATGATCAACTTTTTGAAAAAGCGGAAGCCTATCGCCAAAGGTTATCAAATCTCGAAAATGATTTTCAGAATAGTCGCGAAAAAGATTTTACAAAGTTTCAAAACAAATTAGAAAACCTCAATTCTGAATATGATAATACCAAAAAATTGCAAGATATTGGTTCCCGAAAACGGGAAGAAAATATTGTGGATAATTTTTCGGGCAGAATTAAAGCGATGGATGATAATCACGCTTATGAAAAAGAAAAAGCGCGTGAAAACTTTGCTTTTGAAAATCAAAAGTATCGCGGAAAAATGGAAAATGATCAAAGATTACTGGAAAATAAAATAAGCCAAAAGAAGGATGTCCTCCATATTGGCGCTAAAGATAATCGTGGTGATTTTAGTAATGAATTAGCAAAGATTAGAAAATCTTCAAATGATGAGAAGCTGGCGATGGATCGAGATAATTCATTACAAAGACAACGTCAAAAATATTCTTACGATCAGGATCGTCAAGATCTTGAATTTCAAAATGCCAACAGTATGGACCAATTGAAAAAAAATACGGAAGTAGCATTAAAAGAGAAGTCGAAAGTCTATAATAATAGGATTGAACAACTGGGCCAACAATCAAATGCGCTAAGACTAGAAGATATTGATCGCAATAATAAGCAAGAAGAGATGATGAAAACTAGCTTGACTCAAGCTTTAGAAAATGAGCGAGTAAATAACTCACTTTTACAAGACCAGAAAAATGCAGAGTTTAAAGATAAATCCTTCAATCAAAGTAAAAATCAAAATGAAACAATCAATGGCCTGGTAAAAAGCACCCAAGATTCAGTTAATAAAATTCAAAAACTAGAAAAACTCGATCGACAAAATTTAGCAAAACTTAAAGAAGACCAGATTAGTGATTTAAGAAGAGATGTGGCCACTGAAAGAATGCAGACCGCCCAACGTAATCAAAAAAACTTAGGACTGATGCAAGATACTTATCAAAGAGAGGCCAATTCTTTAAAAGCATTAAAAGATAATAA
>JBIKWR010000152.1:0-7915 GCA_044356225.1 Bacteriovoracaceae bacterium
TAAAGACCTGCCGCGGATGTTTGATTATAAAGAATGGTGGCAATTTCGGCAGAAATTATTTGTGAATAATAGGCCACCCAATACAGTTGATTGAGAATAATTTTTTGCGATTGAGTGGATTCATTCCAAATCGGCGTTCCGTATAACAGCGAATAATTTTCAGGATTCCAATACTCACCTCGGCATTGATCAAAATTAAAATTTTGAACAGCTTCATCGATCAATTGAGTTTGGTCTTGTTTTTTATTTCGATGATAATTGAGGGAAATTTTTTTTGCTAAAATGGGATTGTCATGCAAAGACGGGCCGGTCAATTTCGGAGGATGATCGAAAGTAGAAATTTTGTTCTGAGTCAACATGATAAACTCCTTCTGGAAATGCATAAAGCATAAACATTTTCTAAAATATTGGCAAAGACCAATAGCAATAAAATGTCCGAGCATTCAGTTTTTGATAACGTAGCATTTTATCGCGCATCCAAAGAGTTTGGCACGAGATTGTCACGATAAAGAAAGGTTGTTAGCATCTTTTTGTGAATGGCCTTACTGAGAATAAAATTTTTAATAACCGCGATCAGCTCATCGAAGGCTGGTATTGGGCCTATTCGTCAAAAAAACTTAAAAAAAACCAAATTGCAAAAATTAATTTTTTATCGAAAGAGCTGGCGATTTATCGTGGCGCTGACAATGTCGCGAGGGCAATGGAGGCCTATTGTCCCCATATGGGTGCCCATTTAGGTGAAGGTAAAGTTGAGGGTAATGGTGTTCGTTGTTTTTTCCACCATTGGAAGTTTTCGCAAGTGGGAGAATTAGTCGATATACCCTGTCAAAAACCTCTCAGTTCTCACCTGAAATCAACAAAAATTAAAACATTTCCTTGTGCAGAAAAATACGGACTTATTTGGATTTATACAGGTGAAGAACCCCAAACTTCGATCCCAGAAATTTTTGAATTGCAGGGAGCTGATGTTGATTTTGTTCATGGAAATTCTTTTCAAAAAAAATGTCATCCAAGTGTGGTGATGATCAATGCGATTGATGCTCAGCACTTTAGTTCAGTACACCAACTTCCAGTGCATGTGAATTTTGAAGTGGTAAAACATCAACAAAATTGTATTCAGTTTAATAACATTACCAAAATTCCTCAAACCAAGTGGTATTTAAAATACTTTGCAAAATTTTATCGCGAATACCTGACTTATTCGATGTGCTATTGGAATGCTTCAACAGGATCGGTCACCATCGGACCAGATTTTTTACATTTTTATATTATTTTTGCCTTAAGACCGACCACTGAGGGATATACCGAAGGCCAAACAATATTAGTCACTAAAAAGTTTCGTTGGTTGGCCAAGCTTGTAAATCCCGTCATCCTATATTTGACCAAAATAGTTGGGAACTATTTTGCTAAAGGCGACACCAAAGTTTTTGAGACCATTCAATATTCTTTAAGAACCCCTATCAAAGAAGATTTTGCCATAATCGAATTTATCAAACACACTGAAAAACAAAAAACTTGTGATTGGGGCACTCATTATAAAAGGGCCTCATACTTAACCAAAAAAATAACAGATCAAAGGGCCCAATATGAAATATAAAAAGGGCAAACTAAAAGGAAAAAAAGTAAAAGTTAGTCTCTTGGCCGCTGATCAAATTGAGAGCATGTATCAATTGTTTGAAAATTACTACAATCACGCCAATCGAATTATTTTTCTTGAAGACCTGATGAAAAAAGATTTTGTTTTTTTGATGGAAGATCAGCATGGAAAAATTCAAGGGTTTTCCACCATCGTCTCCCGACTTGTTGAGATACCTGGCCTAAGAAAAAAGATTTATTCCCATTTTAGTGGAGATACCGTTATTGCCAAAGAGTTTTGGGGGCAAAGGGTATTAGGAATCATGTTTTTAAAACATTTATTCTGGGAAAAACTTAAAAAATGGCCATACGGTCATTATTGGCTATTGATCACCAAAGGCTATAAAACCTATTTATTAATGGCCAATAATTGTCCCGATCACTATCCTCGTTTTGAAAAAAAGACTCCAAGTAAGGAACAAAATATTCTTCACGGCTTAGCACGGATTTTTTTTCAGGAAACCTATGATGAACAATCAGGACTTTTACTTTATTCACAAAAACCGCATGTTTTAAAGGATTCGGTCAAAGAGGGGATTGCGGAAATCGATCCAAAAATTATCGTTGAAAATAAAAGAATCAATTTTTTTGTGAAAAAAAATCCCACTTGGAAACAAGGTGATGAGTTGGTGTGTATTGCAGAAATGAATCTGTTAATGCCTTTTCAATATCAGTTAAAAAGTTTTTTTAAACTAAGTTTTAATAAAATCGAAAAAATTAAAAAAAGATTTTTACGAACAAAAATAAGATACCAAGGAATTTAAAAATGAAAGTCGCCATTGTCACTGGAGCATCATCTGGGTTTGGTCATTACATCGTCGAAACTTTATTGAAGAAGAACATTCATACGGTGGCGACCATGAGAAATGCTCATCGCCGAACAGAGTTGTTTGACTTACAAACTAAATATCCTCAGCTTCTCACCATTCAAAATTTAGATGTGACAAATTCTAATGAGCGAGAAGCATTAGTGAAACTCATTCAAAATAAGTTTAACCATCAAGTCCATTTTCTTTTTAACAATGCAGGGTTTGGACTTTACGGCGCACTGGAAGATCAAAATGAAGAGCAAATTCGTTATCAAATGGAAGTAAATTTTTTTGCTCCAACTTTGTTAATTCAATCGTTGTTACCATTCTTGAGAAAAAGTGCAGGAAAAATTGTCAATATCAGTTCGATCATGAGCGAATTTTCAATGCCGGGCGGGAGTCTGTATTCAGCTTCAAAATTTGCCTTAGAAGGTCTTTCCGAAGGATTGCGGTATGAACTTAAAAATAAGGGTGTTCAAGTGATTTCGCTAAAACCTGGTGGTCATCGAACAAACTTTGTAAGTGCCATTAAGTGGGGAGATAACTCTATGGCACCCAATTCCCCCTATTATGAACTGACTCAATCGATGAAACGAATGATGGATAAATTAACCAGTCGAAAAAATGCTCCTGGTGCTAAAAACTTAGAAAAAGCTTTGCAAAAAATTATTTCTGAAAAGAAAATGCCAACAAGTATATACATCGGAAAGGATGCTCATTTTGTGCATTATTTTAGACGGATATTGCCTGAAAAGTTTTATCATTACCTGATGTTTAAATCATTTAAAAAGATGTTGAGTTTATAGTGAATATTGAAATTCATTCAAATCATTTAGTGCCAAATGATGTTAATCAAAAATTTGATTTGCATGAACTAGAATTAAGAAAAATAATTGATAAAAAATTTAAAGTCCTAACAGCGAAGGCCTCTGTCGCTAAAAATTATTGGAATGCCACTTCCTACAGTCTTGATCAAAGTACTCTTTATAATGAACTTAAAGCCGAACAAAAAAATAGCGTTCTCATTGGTTTAACCAATGAACGGATTAATGAAGCACTTTTTATTGAAAAATGGGGCATGACTTTTACTGCAAAAATGAGCTTAAGCGCCGATTCGCTAACAGAAAAGTTAATATATTCAGGATTTTCGGAAGATGAGGCCAGGCACTATTTATATTTTGAAAGCTTTCAAAACAAAGGTTTGATTGTTCAAGAAAATCCCTTTTTGACTTTATTAAAAGATACTATTCAAACAGGTGAAAGACGGCCATTAATTTTTATTATTCAGATCTTATTAGAAGGGTGGGGGCTTAGTCATTATTCGACGCTGAGAAAAGATTGTAATGATGAAGTTTTAAAATCTTTGTTAACAAAAGTCCTAGCAGATGAATCGAATCATCATGCTGGAGGCTTGACATTATTTAATCAAAACCAAGTAAGTGTAAGTGAAAAGAACTATATAGTGGATACACTCAAAGTCTTTTTATTGATGATTCAAATGGGAGAGCAGACCATTTTAAAAACGGTAGAGCAAGAAGTCGGTGGATTAACCCATAGTCAAAAACTATTATTTTTAAAAGAAATTGAAAGTCAAAAAAATGCCCAAGAAAAGTTAATGATTTTAAAAAAAATCTTTTTAAAAACGAATACCCATTCCCTTTTACATGAACTGGATCAACTGGGATATTTTTCCGCTTTTTCAGAAGAAAAATCATTGGGAATAATATGTTAACGAGCAAAGAAATTAAAAATTGCCCAAAAGATAACCATGCATTTTTTGAAAATCTAAAGATGCAACCACTAACAAAACAAAAAATTTTTAATCGCTCAGATATTTTAACAGAGGGTTGGTTCCCTTTGTGTCCCGCAAAAAGTCTTCAAAAAAAACAAGCTAAATCATTCACTATACTCAATCAAAGGATCGTTCTCTTTCGAACAGAATTGGGAGTGCTAAGTGCTCTCGATAGCTTTTGCCCTCATATGGGAGCAGACCTAGGGAACGGGGTGGTTAAAGGCGAAAAGTTGCAATGTCTTTTTCATGGTTGGAAATTTGAAACTGATGGAGAGTTATGCCTAGAGGATAAAAAACTTCATCAGTTAAGTTTTTGTAAAAATAATCACTATCCGGTTACAGAAAAATATGGATTTATTTGGGTATTTAGCGGTGCTCAAGAAACCCATTCCTTACCATATCCTCCAGGTTTAATTGGCAAAGAGATATCGGCGATTCATCTCAAGCGCGTCAGGCTCTTTGCGCATCATCATGTGATGATGGCCAGCGGGATTGATCTCCAACATTTTAAATCAGTTCATAACATCGATATAAAATTTAGTTTTGATATCAAAAGTACCGAACAAGATGTTTTTACTTTTAAGTTAAATGGAAAAATTCCTCAAAACAATTGGCGAGGAAAAATCGCCAAGTTTTTAATCGGTCCAGAATTCTCCTACCAGATTACCTTCGCCGGAGGAACTATTGCTACGATCTCCTATGGTGAAGATGTCAAAGTCTTTAAAAAATTCTGCTGTTTTCCGGCGATTCATATTTTATGGGGGGCAATTCCGACTAAATTAGGGGTTAGTGATGTGGAAATCTTTTTTATCGTGGAAAAAAAGAACTTTTTTAAAAGATGTTTTAGTTATCTCTTAACCATGTTGGTTTTGGCCGTCTTGCGAGATGATGATATTAAAGCATTTCCTCATATGCGTTTTCAAGTAGGCAAGCTCGTCAAAGGTGATGAGGCAGTAGCAAAACTCATTGCCTTGATTAACAGTTTGCAAGTTTCGTCGTGGACGGCCGTCGATGAAATCAGTCATTAGAAGGCCAAGTTTAGATGAATGGTTTTTGATTAAACAACTAGAGCAACTAAATCAGTATTTTCATTTGCCTTTTTATATTGACGTCGACATAAGTCATTATGATCAATTTTTTAAAAAACAGCATAAAGAGCTGCCTGCAACTTCTTTGTTAGTTAAATTTTCTTCTTATTTATTAGTAGAATGCCCTTATTTAAATAAAATGATGCTCAACACTTTTTGGGGATATCGTTTTATAGAATTTCCATATAATCGAGTGAACCTTCCTTTAATGATAGAACGTGATGAAAAAAAAATGCTAAGTGCCATGTCAATTTTAGATGCTTGGAAAAAAAGTTCCCAAGATATAAAAAATGAAATTAAAATGAGTATGCAAAAAAGCATCGCGGATCTTCCTTTAAACAAAATTATTCATTATGGTAAAAATAACGTGATCAATCGTTTAAAGTTAAGATGCCTATTATTTTTAAACAAAAACTTCCCACAGTTTGCTTTGAAATATCAAATGGGTGGTATTTCGGTGAGTTCTTTACTCAATGTTAAAAATCAGGGAACTCCCATTGATATGATGGCCTATGGAGCAAATTCTTTGACCATCAGTAGCTGTTCTCTTTATGAGCAAGAAGGCAAAAAAAGAATAAAAATTGGTATTGCTTATAATCATATGTGTTTCCATGGACAACTCTCGATTGAAGCTACCAATACTTTAATTAAGATTATCTCCTGCCAAGATCATATTTTTCAAAAAATGACTGCGAGTGAACAATGATTAGTCAATTGGAAGAATTGCTACTTTTTACCATGATCTTTGGGTTAATGATTGGCATTGGTTGTACGCTGAATTTTAGCGAACTTAAAATATTTTTCAAAAAAAGAAAAGAGCTCAGTATTGGTTTGCTTTTACAATATTTAGGAATGCCATTAATCGCAATGGTTCTAGTTTCGACCATCGAAACAACTCCTTTGAATAAATTTGTCTTTATTTTAATTGCTTGTATGCCGGGTGGAACATCATCAAATATGTTTACATTTTTAGCGAAAGGAAATTTAGTCTTAAGCATAGGAATGACCACCTTAACTTCCTTATTGGCGTTTGTGATGACACCACTTCTCGTTTCAATTTTTTATGTTTCCAAAACGAATAACGAATACTTATCGGTTCCCTATAAAAATATTGCTCAGACTTTAGTTTTCTCTTTACTACCAATTTTTGTTGGAGTTTTGATTAGAAAGAAAAATCAGTTGTTAGCGCTTAAAATTGAAAATGCTGGAAGAAAACTTGGATATGCTTGCATGTTGATTATGATGATTATCTGGTTTCCCAAGTTGCTAAATCTTTTTCAGCAAAAAGATGCAGGACTTTTCCTTTTATTAGGGGCATTAAGTTTTCTGGGCATGTTGCTTTCTATGATGGTGGGATTTTTTTGTAAGTTTGAAAACAGCGACAATTATGCTTTAACATTTGAAACTGGTATTCAAAATGCCCCTTTGGCCTTTGCGATTGTGAGTTTATCTTACTCGCAAACTGATGATGGATCAGTCACTTGGTTACCGCTGGTTTATGGTGCTCTTTCAGTGGGAAATGCCATTCTTTTTCTCACTTTTTTTAAATGGCATACTCATTCATGTAAAATAAAGTTTTTACCAGGAGACAACGATAAAACTTTTAATTCCTAGTTATTCAAGAATCATACCCAGTAAAGAATCTCGTGAAATTGCCTATAGAATTATGATCGATCTTCCACCAACAAAATTTCAAGATTTCAGAGATTGGTTCTTTACGATTCATATCGATCCCGTACAAAGATGGATCCACACGATCGGCATGTTCATCGGTAGTTACTTTTTTATTATCATGTGGTTTCAGTGGAATCTTTTGACGTTAGTTTATTATTTGTTAGGGGTATTTTTTTTCTATGGATTAGGAATCATTTCTCATCGGCTTTATGATGGTGGTGTCGAAAAATCGTATCTTAGGTTTTTTCATAAAACACTTTTTTATGTATTAGAGATTAATTTTTTAACTCTATTTGGTCTTTATGATAAGCGGTTAAGGAATTTTTTACAAAAATATCCTGATCTCAAAAATCAGCTTCAGCTTGTAGAGGTTTCCCCATCAAACTTTATTTCTTATATATCGCGAAGACATAAGGAGGGGAAGCAAAAGCAGATCTGAAATCAAAGCGATTAAGAGTGAGGCGATAATTAAATTTCCCATTTGACTAAAAAGTTTCAAATTGCTCAGGAAAAAGCAAGGGAAACTAACCATAAAAGTAAGAGTGGTGGTGGTCAAAGCAGATCCCGTTTTTTCCATGGTTTTTTCAAGACAATCATCAAAACTATTCATTGAGTTTTGAAGTTCTTTTTTAAAACGATAAACAAAGTGGATGGTATCATCGACGGCAATTCCAAACGTAATACATAAGACCATGGTGAGGTCTGATTCAATCGAAAGACCCAAAAATCCCATAACTCCTCCAATAAAAATAATGGGAACAATGTTTGGGATTAATGAGGTAAGGGCGATTGGCAACGATTTAAAGACAACTAAAAAAATAATAAAAATAATCACGAGAGTTGAGGCAAATGAAACCACTAGATT
This sequence comes from Bacteriovoracaceae bacterium, assembly GCA_044356225.1. GTDB lineage: Bacteria > Bdellovibrionota > Bacteriovoracia > Bacteriovoracales > Bacteriovoracaceae > JBIKWR01. Next base: position 7,864 of record JBIKWR010000152.1, read on the forward strand.
AGTCACGAGGTGTGAATAAATATGATTTCTAATGGCAGCATAACCCTGGACA
>JBIKWR010000153.1:0-7819 GCA_044356225.1 Bacteriovoracaceae bacterium
GGACCCATATTAACTGTTAACAGTTCTGTTTTAAGTTTTTCTTGATACGTGGGCACTTCTAAAATTTCGTGATGAGGGTGGTGTGATTGACTCATAGATCACTCCAATTAAGTTCTGGTCTTTTGGCGGTTTCATCTTTTTTCTGAATGTCCACAAATTCTCTTTCTGGAAAATTCATTTTATTCGCGGGGTACAAGGTCATATGACGATATTTTTCGGCGGGCTTATAATCTTTTCGAAGTGGAAAACCTTCCCAATCATCGGGACATAAAATACGACGATGATCAGGGTGATTTTTAAATTTTACGCCAATCATGTCAAAACATTCTCGCTCTTGCCAATCCGCTGCTTTCCAAACGTCGACCACTGAATCGATTTCAGGATTCACTCGATCAGCAATTTTTGTTTTTAAAATAAGCACATGATTATGATCTTGTTTCATCGTGGCCAAAACATAACTCACACAAAGATAATCGGTGTGATCAGATCCGGTGATGACCATCAATGATTTAAACTTTTTTTGATCTCTTAGAAACAAACAAACCGCTTTAATTTTTTGAGCGTTGACGTAAAGACAAACTTGGCCTTTCAACTCAGGAGCTGACAATGAAGCCTCAGCACCGCTGATCGCTTGATTCAGAGAAGTCATCAATTCATTATGCATGTTTTACCCATTTATTTTTAAGGAGGCGTTCATTGGCAATTTTCTTTTGCAAAGTCATAATCCCTTCGATCAAAGCTTCTGGACGAGGAGGACAACCCGGAACATAAACATCCACCGGCACCACTTCATCCACACCTTTCAGCACATGGTATCCATGTTGCCAATAAGGACCACCTTTGTTGGCACATGATCCCATCGATATAACATATTTAGGTTCTGGCATTTGCTGATAGAGCTGTTCAATTCTAGTGGCCATTTTCATCGTCACAGTCCCAGCGACAATCATCAAGTCGGCGCGTCTGGGTGTTGCCATAAATGCCCCACAGCCAAAGCGTTCTAGATCATATTTGGCGGCCCCGGTGGCCATCATTTCAATTGCACAACAAGCCAGACCAAAGGTCATCGGCCACAAGGAATTTTTCCGTCCCCAGTTCATAAACTGATCAACAGTTGTTAAGACCACTCCATCTTGCATGAGATATTCCTTTTCAATGGCTTTAGCATTTTAAGCGCAATAATTTATGAGAAAAAGATACTATTATTTTGTCAGACTTACCCTGTCATCGTCAATCAAACTCGTGAAAACAGTCGACGAATGGATTCAGGGTATGCGTAGTTTTTGGAAATTATTTTTTAAAAAAAAGCAGAACAGCGTTGATCTAAATTTTTGGAGATTCGCTGAAATTGAGCGGCTGGAATGCGGGCCACGCCACCTGTTTGACCTTTCTCCAAACCAGATGATGTTGGTCCATCGACGACATTATTTTGTAACATGGTCAAACGTTTATAATCATTTTCACAGGCCTTGGTCATCACATAGACATATTCTTTGATCGCTGCCAATGGATAAGGCAATCCATAAGCCGAGGAGATAAAGTAAGCCGTATCCTTAGAAAGTAAGGGAAAATGTTCTGAATTAAGTCCGTAACGTTTAAGTTCATCACCCATTTTGGATAAATATGGGCCAACTTTATAAAACTCTGCGATCCCTTTTTGTTTTGATAATTTTCCGGTCACTTCATGGCGAACATGATGGCAGCGATACTGCTCTTTTGGAATTTGTGGAAATATTTCTTGTTGAACCTGGCACTCCATTAAATAGGCCTGAACCTCGCCTCCTCGTCCTTCGATCGTAGACGAGATAAATTGCTCGAGAGTAAAACTATTTTGGTAGGGATTAAAGGCCTCGCGAAAGACAAAATGAGTGAGTTCATGGGCCAAATCAAGAACGGCTTCGATAAAACTTAAATTTTGATTAATAAATATCTTAGATCGAGATTCGAACTCCATATCCTCTGGTGAATGTGGCGAAAAACGTCGCACTAAAGTGGTATCTGTTAAAGAACCCGCCCCTGGAGAGACAATCGTTAGCATGCTGGCATTTGGTTCACCATTTTGGCGGGCCCGCACGAGGGCCATGTTAATGAGTTTTCGTCCGGTTTTAGATTTTTCCAATTGCGCTACAATTCGTTCCACATTTTTAGTAGGAGAAGAAGAAATTTTGCTCCATTTTTCTTTGAGATCGATGGTGGATTCAATATGCAAAGTTTTTGCTAAACGAGACTGTGCCCAAGTGATTTGAGTAAAACTAAAAATAAGGACGATAAAAAAAAAGAGGGCCTTCATGCCCTCTTTTTCGTCAGTTGTTTAAAACTATTTTAAAAAATTAGATTTTTCTTTTAAAAACGGCAGTCTTTACCCTCTCGTTCTTAGTTTTGTACCACTGGTGCTAAATCAATTCGGCTATTAGCAATTGTCAGTGATGCTTTTAAGGGAATTCTTGAACCCGCTATAAACTCTAACTCATGAGCTCCAGGATTTAGAACGATATGAAAACTTCCATTGGGATTTCCGCGATATTCTTGTAGTAACGTTTTTACCCCATTCACTTGCTGAAAAACTTTTACTTGGAAACTATTGATCGCCAAACCATTTTGGTCGCGTAAAACTCCACGCACTCCAGGTCCATTAAGTTTGTTTAACAACAACTGCCAACCTGCCCGATTGCGTTCCACCGTTTTATTTCTCCAAGTAGCATAAGCCGGTTGAAAACCTTGGCTTGAACTACTAACTTCCAACACAAAGGGAATCGTTTGTTCAATTGTATACATCCAATCAATGTCGCCACCATCAACACCATAGAGAATTTCCCAAGGTGTGCCAGGTTTGTAATTGAGAAGAGTTCCCAACTCTTTTCCAATTCCGGCAATGATCGAATGAGTTCTGGTTTTTTCGCCTTGGCAACCATAGGGATAAAGAACAAGTTCGCTATAAGAATGGTAAGAAATACTAAATACGGGTTTGATTTTTGATACTAAACCCATCAACGCATTTGTTTCGGGTTCTGAGGCCGCTTGCGGTCCTCGATAAGTGTCAGAAAATTTCATACCTGACGAACCATTACATCCACCCCATTTGTAAGGGTAGTTGCGGTTGATATCCACTCCAAATCCACCTTGGGTATTTTTTCTCCACATATTAGATCCATTCCAAACTTTATTATTGCCATCCACATTGAGCATAGGGAGAACCCAAATTTCATTTTGATCGATCCAATTTGTCACTTGTTGATCTTGACCATACTTGCTCGTTAGATAATCAATGATATCGATGCCAATTTCTGGAGTCATCACTTCGCGTGCATGGTGCATAGAATTGAATAAAATTGATGGTTCTAATTCATTCAAATCGGCATTATCAGAAATTTTTAAGGCATAGATGTTTCGCCCTTCAACGGATTTTCCGATAATTTCAAGTTTTGTTATCTCCGGAAATCGACCATGAATATCTTTTAAAAATTGTTCAATTTCTGCAGGAGACTGATAGTCCTCGTCTAACCTCATGATATAATCGAGAGATTCTTTAACTTCTAAATCGTATCCATTCATTAATAAATTTTGAAATTCCATGCGATTTAAATAAACATCAATTTTATTGTTATTAAGATCAACTCCCAATACTTCAATGTCTTTCGAGCGAAGATCAAGCATTTGTAAGTGATAATCAAACGGACTAATAGTGGCGATTATTTCTTTTGGACTTTTAAAGAGGTCATCCATCGCTGAATGGCCAAAGGCCAGGGGTGCTATCAGTGACAGTAACAGAGTTGCCATGGTCAACTTTAATGATTTCATAAAACTTCCTTGTTTTGATGCTTCTTCATGAATAACTGTTGTCAGTATTATAACGTGGGAAAAAATTTCCTAGCGGAAAAAATAAGGAAAAATCTAAATGTTAGAAAATGATATGAGAGAAAATTAGTTTGTCATTTTGCGAAGATTAACCAGCGTTTTAACTTGATCTTTTCTCACTACTATACTGATCGGACCAAAAGTTTGGTTTGAACTAGGTGAGTTGAGTGATTTAAAAATAGCCGATAACTGATAATTTCCCGCAGGCAAAGAAAAGTGATCGGCATAAATTTTTCCCGGTAGTGTGGTCCAATGTCTGACATCGGCTTTTTCGGAAGCTGCGATGGTTTTTGAAGCGCCTAAAAAAGCTAACAGAGCGGCATTTTTTGCAAAAAACTCTCCTTGTTTTTTGAAACCCTGATAGGTGGTGTAGGCGGTCGCAATGGCAGTCATATATTTTAAAGCGATACGAGTGCCTCTTTTTAAATATTGAGTGGTATTCACTTCGGCCACCACTTCTTGGGCAATATCATTAAGGGGATTGATCAGTGGGACGGTTTGCGAATATACTTTTTTATTATTTTCGTTAACAATTTCAATATCTAACTGCTCGGCTACGGCGGAGTTTTCAATCTTCGCCATTTCAAATTCAATACCCACATGTCGAACAGTCGCCTCGGCAACATTCATTCCTAAATAAGCTTTAGGCGTCGACCAGTTTTGGGCCGAAGGATAAAGTCCTAATTTTTCAGCTGCAAAATAAGTTAAAACGGGAACTCCAATCGCATAGATTACCGCGGCTCCCTGATCACCTTGTCCTGCTTTTTTCGCCAAATTTTCAAATCCAAAATTATAATTTTCGGGAGTTTTTTGCGTGATTAAATCTTTTTGAAAAATAAAAACCACATTTTCTGATTTGCTATTTTTTTTAAGAACTTTTTGAGCAAGCTGTTCGTTTATTTTGTAACGTTCAACCGTACTTTTAAAATCACTCGGTCGTCTTTTTTTGGTTAGTGTAAGTATATTTTTATCAATTAATTCAATTAACGATGAAACATGAGGTGTCGCCGAAAGAGGGGTGGTGGTTTTATTTAACTTAACCGCAGCGAAGTTTTGATTAAAACTAGGATATGCCTGATAAGGTCCTACCAGAATTTCTCGAGCATCTTTATACAATTGTAGAGCGATCTGGTCATCGGTCGAAGTATTCACTGATTCATGAACAAATCCCGCCAATAACTTCGCCCCTAAATCGTTTTTAAAAACTGAATCCACATCATTATCAAAACGCCAGGTTTTCCAAAAAGCATCCCATGCTAAAAGAGTGGCCCTGGCCGAACGCAAAAGCTGAGAACGCTCTTCAATGGAGTATTGTTTTTCTGGCACACTGGTTTTACTTTTTTTATCTCCTTCACCACTTAAAAATTCATAGGCTTCTTGCTTTCCATTCTGATACAACAAGAAAAAATTAAGTGTTTGATAAAAATAAAGCATAGAAAGTTCATAGACTTCCCCACGAAACTCTTCGTAATTATCATTGGCAGCGGTTTTCGCCAGGGTTTTGGAAATACGTTGAGTAAATAAATCACCCGAAACTTTCATCGCTCGATCAAATAGGAGAGATGATTGATAGTAATTCCCCATCATATGGAGCAAAAGCCCTTCTTCCATTAAATTTAGCAGCAAAGCATTTTTATCTTTATAAAAGGGAGACGATTGCAGATACACTAAGGCTTTTTGAAAATCTCCTGAAGCAAAATGCTGGCGATAATCGGCACGTTCTTGGCGATGACCAGAACCGCACGAGATGATCACCAACATCCATGCTAAAAATAAACATCTTACCAGAAACCGTTTGTAGGTTTCTGGTAACTTAAATACTACCATCCCACCGAGCTTTTTTTGCTATATTTACTGAGACGAACTCGGGTTCTTAAAACTTCAACTGCTTTTTCAATATCGGTCATACGAATATTAACCGCGTATTGTTTGATTGTTTGACCATCTCGAGTTTGTGGCTGCATAAAGACATTCCCAAAGATCATCAGATCAGCTCCAGTTTGTTTGCCGATGGATTTTGCTTGTGACGGATCTACCATGCCATCATTTTGGTATTTAATTTCTTCCAAAATGGCACTTCTCGCCTGAGCGTCGACTAAAATAAAATCACCACTTTGCGATAACTCGTTGAGAAATTCATCATTGATATCATTAATCGGAAAATAGGCCTCAGAAGTTTGATTCTGAACTTCACCGATAAAAACTTTAGGGGTTTTACCATGTTTACGAACATAGTCTTTAAAGCCGCGATGCTGCTGCATTTGTTCAATGGTTTCAGCGATCACTTTTTCAGTATCTTTTTCTACCCATTCATCGGTAATTTCGAGTGCTTTTTCATCCGATTCATTGGAATCAACTCTTTTGGCCTTAAATCCACCACATGAGCTGAGGCTAAGTAACATCAGTCCAATTAAGAAATTATTGATCAACAACATAAAACACTCCCTCTCATAAATTAAATTTGACCACGTCTAGCTTCAATAAAATTTTGATCTACTTTTTCTAAGGCTTTTTCGACTTTCGCTTTAACTTCTGGATCAGTGGCTTGTTGAACCACAAAATCCGAAGCGCGTTTCACCAATTTTTGTAAATCCTGACCATTCATTTTAACTAAGACAGCACAGGTGAAAGCGCGAAAATCTTTTGCTGCTCCCATATCTTCTTGGTATTTGCGTTCTTCCCAATATTGTTTATCGATCGCCGCTCCATGTATCAGCGCCATCGTTTTTTGCGCCAAAGACTGTTCCACAAATTCTTTCATCGGTGCGAGTTGTGGATTATTGAGATCAAGTTCAGTTCCACCCTCTTTATATTGCGCCAGTGACTCTTCAATAAAAGTCGTGATCTCGCCAGCAATATCTGATTTCACTTTGGCCTTGGCCATAGAACAAGCGATTGCGCGGTCTACATTGGGAACAGTTTCGTGAGAAAAATAACGAAATGTTTCAGTATCTAAATTTCTTTGTTTCGCCCATAATTCGGCGTCTTCAATCCAACCAGGTCGTAAATCACTACTGGAGTCGGTGACTTGATAGCTCTTTTTTAGATCTTCGTGCTCTTGATCTTTAATCTTTTTTTCTTTACTCCCACAGGCAGTTAAAACTAACACCATCATTAAAGTCAGCAAAAATTTCATGAATTCTCCTTTGATTTAAACTAATTTTCTAATTCTAAATCGGCCAATTTATCTTCACTTAACAATAATTCCATCATCGATTTTATTGCTAAATCATAAGTTTGTTTTTTATCTCTTCCCACTTGTTCATGACTCACCGAAAGTGCTCCTCGTTTTTCTCCGTCCATGGTTTCCGCATAAAGATTGAGGATAAAACGATATTTGACAAATCCATCGACATTGAGAAATTGAGGTTCGGCATTAAATTTACCTAGGACTCTTAAGTCGGCTTTTTTATCCAGAGAAGTTGTGGCACGAAAGTTACTTGAGACTAAAGATTGGATGACTGCATTTTCGACTTCTTTACTGGTTTCATTATGGGTAGAATCGCTACTGGAAATATCGACAAAGATCAGCTGGTCAGAAGCATTTTTACTTTGTCGTAACTGATAGATCTGATCAAAACTCACGGTTTTAGGAAATCGAGTCCCATTCAAAAGTTCATAATGATTATTGAGTCGTTCGCGAGTTTGGTAGGTTTTGAGAGCTGTTCTAAATTGCGCTCGTTTTTTAGATTTGACAAAAACTTGTAGTTTTTCTTCGAGGTTTTTGATTTCCGAGGCGATCAAATTAGCAGCATTCTTTTTATGGAGAGAGGCGAGCACAAAAACGGTCGAGTCTCCATCGTAGCGATACTTGATTTCAACCCCTTTCACCATAATATTGTTAGTCACCGCCTCTATCGCCTCATCAACTTCTTGAGAAACCGTTCCAGTGACTGCCGAATTTGAACCACTTTCTTGATTAGCAGAAACTTTGGTGGTGGTCACTGAGGAAACAGAGGTTTCA
>JBIKWR010000154.1:0-7809 GCA_044356225.1 Bacteriovoracaceae bacterium
ATGCCCAGTTTGATAAACAAATCGACGTCCTAGAGGACAAAAATAAATCCACGGCGAAAGACGTCATCGAAAAAGGGTTAAAAGATAAAAGTAGTTACAGCGCCATTATCGATATTAAGGATGGGAAACATTCAGTTCGTCCATTTACTAACTAGTTCAACTTCATAAATGATCTTCAAGGGCCTGGAAACAGGCCTTTGTTTTTTTTCTGGGCTTGTGGAAGTCATTAACCCAGATTAAGCTATTTTCACTCTTTATCAATCTCAGGTTTTTTTATGTCTCACTTTACAGATAGCAAAAGTGCTCAAGATTTACTTCAAGGCCCCTTTTTATTTTTAAATCCATGGGTAAAAAAACCATTTCTTCACCAAGATTTTATTCGCACCCTAGGTTCTAGTTATAAAGAAAATGCTTATGAATTTTTATTTTACCATTTGGTAAAAAGTTTGAAGCTTAAATCGATTGTGGAAATTGGCGTACTCGAGGGATTTAGCCTGTTAAGTATGGCGCAAGCGTTGAAGGATTTAGGTGGTGGCGAAATCGTAGGCCATGATCTATTTGAAGATTATCAGTATCGCCATGAACGAATGGAGAATGTAAAAAAAAGAATTGAGCAACTAGAGCTTAATCAATTTTGCCGGATAAAAAGGGCCGATGCATTTTCAGTGGTGCAAAATTATTCGTCGATCGATCTCTTGCATGTAGATATTTCCAACAATGGCGAAACGATTGAAACACTTTTCCATCAGTGGCAAAAAAAAGTGAATAAGGTGATGGTTTTTGAGGGCGGAGGGGCAGACCGCGATCAAGTGGAATGGATGATTAAGTATAACAAACCTAAGATTCGTCCTGTTTTGGAAAAATTAGCAAAATCGCAAAATGATTTTGCAATTTATGTTTGGGATGCCTATCCCAGTTTGACAATTTTCTTAAAAAAATAACGACAAATCGGTGCAAGATGGTTCTGCGTGCTTGATTTTCTATCTTTTGATTGCTGATTACTCCTAGTAATAATAAAATAACGCCATTTTAAACCCTTTTTTTACGGAATTTTTTATGCAAGATATGATTTCTTTATTTCGTGTGCATATGCCCGAATCTGTCAACTCGTCACTTTTACAAGTCCTCCACTCAGGCTTTATTGGCCAAGGGCCCAAAGTAGAAGAATTCGAATTAGTGTTACGCAAATACTTTGATCATCCTCATGTTTTAACCCTCAATAGTGGAACTTCCGGCTTACACTTGGCAGCGAGATTGATTGGCATCGGTCCTGGGGATGAAGTCATTACCACCGCTATGACTTGTACTGCGACGAATATGCCCATCTTAGAAAGAGGGGGAAAAATTGTTTGGGCCGACGTGGACCCCGTGACAGGTTTAATCGATCCCAAAGATATCGAAAAGAAGATCACCAAAAAAACCAAGGCGATTTTCATGGTTCATTTTGGTGGCATCCCTTGTGACATTCAGGCGATTAATCGTTTGGCCAAGGCGCATGGTATCGCCGTGGTGGAAGATGCTGCTCACGCCTTTGGGGCTGAGTATGCTGGCAAAAAAATTGGAGTTCATTCCGATTATGTGATGTTTTCCCTCCAGGCGATTAAACATATCACCACCATCGATGGGGGATTACTTTTGGTCAAAGATCAAAAAGAGTATAAACGCGGTAAACTGATTCGCTGGTATGGCATTGATCGCGAAAGTAAACGCAAAGATTTTCGTTGCGAAGAAGATATTTTGGAATTCGGTTATAAATTTCATATGAATGATATTGCCGCGACCATTGGTCTAGAACAGATGAAATACGCCGATAAAATTGTCGCCGGATTTCAGGCCAATCAACGTTTTTATGATCAGGCCTTAGTGGGCATACCTGGATTGAGGATTATTCCGAAAGAAAAAAATACCGTCTCCGCTTCTTGGATTTACACTATCCACGTGGAAAATCGCGATCAGTTTATTAAATTTATGGATGAACATAAAATTATGGCCTCCAGAGTTCATGAACGAAATGACATTCATACTTGTTTTAGGGAATTTAAAACACCACTTCCCAATTTAGATGAATTTAATCGCACACAAGTAAGCATTCCGGTGGGCAATTGGGTAACCGAAAAACAACGGGAATACATTGTCGATACCATTAAAAAATTCGGCAGAAAATAGTGGTGAGCATGGTGAATAATGGGCCAATGATTACCATTATTGCCATCAATTTTAACACCAGCGACTTTATTGAACTCCAGGCCCAGGCCTTCACTCAATTAACCAAAAATTCTTATCAGTTTTGGATCTGTGATAACGGCTCAAATGATCAACACTTGCTCCATTTGACTAAAATTCAGCAGCGTTATCCCCATATCGAATTAACGTTTCGTTTGCAATCGGCACCTGGCAGTGCTGGCCACGGCGAAGCGCTGGATTTGATGATGAAAAAAGTTCGTACTCCCTATGTCATGGTGATGGATGCCGATACCGTGATGCTTGCGAAAGATTGGGATCAAAAAATGCTGGAACTTTTTTCCGATCAAGTCAAAGCGGTGGGAACACCCTATGAAGAGGGAGTGGGAAAGCCGACAGATTTTCCCGTTAATTTTGCCTGCCTGTATGATGCCGAACTTTTTAGAAAATATCATTACAGTTTTGCCGCCGGTGATTTTTTAAAGCACCCCGATCAAGATCAAGGATATTTAATTCGTTTAGGATTTCAAAAAATGGGATTTGCTGGGACTAATTTTGTCATGAAAAATACTCGATCTTTTAAAGAGGGAAAATTTGCAAAGTTTTTATGTGCTGAGTTTTATCACCCAAAAACTGCGGAACTGATCGCCTGTCATTTTGGACGCGGAAGTACAGGTGGTGAGGCAAAATATAAATCAGGAGTTTATGTATTGTTCCCATTGATCTCGCGTTTGCTTAGGCGATTGAAGGGGGCGACTGAGCGAAAACAATGGATTGCCTGTGCTAGGGAATTAATCTCCTTAAAGTAAAATAACTTCATGCCATTAAAGGTAATACCATTTGCCAAAAATAATTCTGGCCAATGGGGATTGAGATCATGAAAAAAATAAAAGTTGGAGTCACTCCTGGTTTTTTTTATCCGGATTTAAACCGAATGGTTTTTGGACCAAAAACCTTAAGCTATATGGAAAAAGATCTCGGCCACTATTTAGCAACAGAACAGAGTTTACCTTACTTTATTCCCCATTTACCGGAACAGTATCTCAAAGAATTTTTATCGACCCTCGATGCCGTAGTGTTTGCCGGAGGCAGTGATGTTTCTCCACATAGCTATGGTGAAACTCCCATCGAAAATGGCCGCTGGCCAGGGGATATTTTCCGCGATCAATACGAGTTTAAAATTGCCCAACTAGCGCTGGAATTGGGCAAACCTATTTTAGGGATTTGCCGTGGATGCCAACTACTCAATGTTTTTTTTGGCGGAAGTTTGTATCAAGATCTGCACGTACAGTTAAAGACTCCAGTGGAGCATCGTCATGCAGAAAAATATGATCATGTTTCTCATCAGGTGAATATTGCCAAAGATAGTTGGCTTTTTAAGCTTTACCAAAAAACATCGCTTAAAGTGAATTCAGTTCATCATCAAGGAATAAAAACCTTGGGGAAAAATCTGATTGCCGAGGCCTTTAGTCATGAGGATCAATTGATTGAAGCTTGGCGATTAAATGATCCAGCAAAATTTGTCTGGGCGGTACAATGGCATCCCGAATTTGGCCACACTCTAGGAACCAAGATTGATTCTTGCCAAGAAGTGATTCAATACTTTTTAGAGGTGATTAAAAAATGAAACAATTAAGGATTTACAGCGGTGCTGAATGAGCTTTCACTGGAAAGCTCATTCAGTACCACTATATGCCTTGGTTAGGGCGAAAACTTTCTGGTCTTGGATCCACTCTTTCTCCATTTGTGCCATATGCATTTTGTGCACCTAAGGCCTATCATTGAATGGTAGCATCACAGCAAACCATTTGATTCACAGCAGAGTATTCTTTTGTCACTTTCTGCGCAACGGTGGTGACAAACTTACCTCCCGGACATTTATTATCTTGGGGCAAAAGAGGATTTTGATTAATAGGTATTGATTCGCATGATTTCATATCGATCTCGATTGGTTCTTGGGCCTTGTTAACCATTCCACAACAAGTATATTTAGTGTTTGTACCACTATTGAATTTACTATTATCATTTGTTCCTCCAAGCATCAGCATATTTTTGGGGCACGATAAAACATTCACACCTTTGTTTGGTGGCATGGTAATTTGCTGGCAAGCAGAGGTATCAATTTTAAAGTCATTAGATTTAAGTTTAGCGCAAGATATTTCCTTTAATCCTCCATTATATTTTGCATTATAACTTGATAGCCCGACCATTACTTGGTCACTTGCAATGGTACCAGCAATCAGTGAAAGAGAACCCACTGGTTTCGAACCATTACAGCTAAATATGCTATCATTTTCCCATTCTACCACGTTGATTGTAGCTAAAGTGGCATAGTCTACTTCGTTGGGAAGGGATGGTCCATTAACCGTTGGGTTGCTGACGATCGTCTGACAACTCGCGATTTCATCCCCACCAGGATTAAACGAAATTTTAATTTGTATTCTAAATATTTGAGTCGCCTTACCATTTTTAAAACGTAGATAGAGTTCTCTGTCTTGATTACTAAAAGGTGTTTTATTAAATTCCACTTCTGCATTTTCAAATTTTACTCCTAAATACTTTTCATCTTGTTTATAAACAGTTGTAGAAATATCCTTTATCTCTGTTAAGACATAATCGCCGGTTTCTGCTGTCGCTTTTTGCCCAGCAAAGTTTAGGCTGCAAACAGCTTGGTCAGATAAGATTTTCTTAATGTCTTCCACTAATGCCGGACTACTGGCCAAAAGTTGTAATTTTTGATTGGCATGACTTAGCTGGGAATTCATATTCATAATCATGAGAGAGGTGATAGACAACAATCCCATAAAGACGACAATTTCAATTAAGCTAAAGCCCTTGTTTGAAATTGTTTTTTTCTTTAACATGCATTCCTCTCCGATCGATTAAGCTAAATTTCTAAGATTGAGTTCATTCTAGTGGGGGTAATCAAATAATTCTTAAAAGAGTTCCTTTTGCTGAGGTGATCTTCGGTAAACAAATGAATTTATTAAAAGCCAAAAGATAAATTTACTTTGCACGTTTTGCTAACAATAAAAAAATTTGACATTTAATGCGGCCACTTTTTGCCAATTGGGGCCACCGATCGATTGATCCTTGGCGATTGTTATGAATAGTTGCAGTCTTAAAATTTGCGACATTGGTTAAACTGATCATTAAATCTGCACTCTGGTAGAACGCTGAACATTTCATTTTTTAAAGTTTACGTCATATGAGGTATTTAACTTTTATGTTTTATATTTTTATTGGCCAAAAAATTGCAACTTAATCATTTAAGACAACGAATCCTAGGAGGGGATATGAAAAATCAAAAAAATCTTGCTCTCATTACACTACTCAATTTTTTACTGGTCATTCTTTTTAGTGGTTGTAACCCAACTGACTCAGGCCTTGAAGCCGAACTGTCTAATTCTAATGAAGAAAGTAATCAAGGGGAACTTCCCTTTGCCGGAAATTGGCAAAGTGGAGATTGGGAAGAGCTCTCAAATGATATCCATATGACCTTTACCCGCGTGAGTAATCCTTTAAACTACTTTTCGTTGCCAAATTGTTCAGAGTTTTTCGAATCAAACGAAATTGAACAATCAAAAGATAAAAAAAATCCGGAAAAAACGTTTGTCTATTTAGAAGTATCGACTGATGGAAATGCCCAAGTTTATGAATTTGCTAAATTTGCAAAATTAAGTGACTATTGCCTGCTAAAAAAAGAAAGTGAAATGTTGGTCGTCGATATCGCTAATCAATTTTTTCACTCTCAAGATAATCCCAGTGAAATCAATTATTATTATTTGCCCAATTCACAAACGATGCTGATTCGCAATTCACTTTTTAATGGATATTGGCAAACAGCTTTTATGCCCTTATCTGATAAGAGTTTAAGCAGCATGACATTGAATCGAGTTGATAAAATTCACGATGTGAATAGTTTATCTACCTGCACAGCCGAACTTTTTTCAGCAGCTCAAGACTCAGAGGTCTTTGCTCTTTTGGCGCAAGTAAAGTTTTCAGTGGGAAACAAATTGCAATTTAACTTGCTGATTAAAAATAATTTAAATGATGAGATCTGTGTGATTAAGGATATCGCATTAGTGGCCGAATATCGCGATCGCGATGGCGATCTAGTCATTATCCACCGAGATGAAAATAACTTTTATTATGAAGAAGTAGTGAATACCACTTGGAATGGAAAAAATCAGTTTAGCATCGTCACTGAATAAAATTATTGAACTTTGATTAACTCGATATCAAAAAGCAAGGTGGCCTGGGCCGGGACTTTCCCTTCGATGCCTTGAGATCCATAGGCCAAATGAGCGGGGATAACTAACTGCATCTTGCCACCTTCTTTCATCAGTTGAAGCCCTTCTGTCCATCCTGCGATCACTTGGTTGAGAGATAACTCCACGGGTTTTCCTCGCGAGTAACTCGAATCAAACATCGTGCCATCGATAAGTTTCCCTTCATAATGCACTAAAACTTTATCATTTAAAGCAGGACTGCGACCGGATCCTTCTTTAATATTTTTAAAAACTAAACCAGAAGGTGTCGTCTCGGCATTTTGCTCTTTGATAAAATTTTCCACATAGGCCAATTGGGCATTAATGGGAGTTTGCGCATACGCCGGATCTTTTTCATCACAGGCCTTGGTCCAACCAAGAGTGCAGGAGGTATCAAAAAATTGATTTTTGTCGTTAAGATCACTAGCGAGCATCCCGGCAAAATAACATCCCTTACTATAAAGATCGCCACAGGATTTTGTAAAAAAGGATAAGGCGCCAGCAGGATTTTCATTGATTTGTTCTAGACCCAAAATAAAACAGGATTTGCCATGACCATTGCGACAGTGCTCATCATAACTGAAACATTGATAAGAAAAAGTCCCGGAACCAAGGTATTCATTGTAACTTTCACTCGAGGTATCTTGATAGGACTCGGGACAATGTATCGATTTTTGGATTTCGGTTAAAAATTCTTCTTTGGGAGTCTCTTTAAAATTTTTGTAAGTCAAAACTCCGGTCTGCGCGGTTCGCTCTGTTTTAACAATTTTCTTAGTTGCACATCCCAGGAATGCCATGGGGATCAAGGTTAAAAGTAAAATTGAAAAAATGTTAAAAAATCGTGACATGATCTAGGTCTCCTAAGATTAGACTGGTTGATTACTTTACCTGGAACTTTGTTAGATGAAAAATATTCGTTTCATTGTCAAAAAATTAGTCATTTTTAAATCGCTGGAAATAGGTTTTTCAACGCGTTAGCGGCATCTAAAACCACCTGCTTTTGGCCATCACATTGCATCTAAAGCACTTAATCAATAGCACAAACTCCCGGTGAACCTAAAAGACCATAGAGAATATCTAGGCCTTAGGGCCTTAAGGCCTTAAGAATGTTTTATCGCCAATGCCAATGGAGGATAATGAAAATGAAACATGACATCGTAAGCAACAAAGTCATTTATCAAATACTATTATTTTTAGGATTTTTATTAATAAGTTCTGCAAACAGTTGGGCCTTTGGGTTTTGTGATCAAGAGGAGCTCTTTTTGGCGGTGGAAAAAGATCAAGTGCAGAATGTCGAACTTTTAATTGAAGAAGGTTGTGATTTTAGTATCCGAAATAAAGAAGGTAATTCTTTAAT
>JBIKWR010000109.1:0-10423 GCA_044356225.1 Bacteriovoracaceae bacterium
TTTCCTGCTAAGAACTCGATCGACAGTATCGAGCACACTTGTAACTTTATTTTCAATAAACGCTCCAACTCTAAAATGTACCAAGTCGCCAAAAATCTTAAAACTTTCTTCGCCCCATGTAACTGGGGCAGGATTTGTTGGATCTCCATTTGTTTCTTTTGCCTTCCTAGTTGCCTCGGCTTCTTTTTCATCAATACCTTTAAATTGGTCTCCTACTCTTTTTAAGTATTCTTGTTGTTTTTTAGCATCATCATTATGATTAAGATTAGGGTCATTAGCATTTGCAGTATTCATCCAAATCTGCTGCAGTAAATGAGCCGAGTAGTTTTTTATTTTATTCTGATAACTTGAATTTGCACTAGGTGGAGACATTTTATCCAATAAATGTTGAGTTAAAACTAATCGTTTCATTTTTTGATAGTCGGGATTGGTTTCTAAAGTGATGCGATAACCGGCCAGCATTTCTAGATAAGCATTATAATTTTTAAAACCAAAATTATTCCCATTTGCTTCAGCACTTTCACGTGCTTTGTTTTCTAGCGTTTGGTAAGTGGGAATGGCCTTAAATGCTCCAAGAAGTGCTGTAAACTTGGCGGTGCTTAAGACCGCTTTTTGGTTGGCAAATGTGCCCGCCAACTCTTGTTGTTTAGCGGCTTCTTTGTTGGCGGCGAGAAAATCATTGGGATTTTCCGCCACTTTGTTGGAAGATTGAATCGCCTGTCTTTGTCCTTCAAACTGTTGAGCAATTCCCGTTGCCTGATCGGCAACGATCGCCCCATCATAGACTTCTACTAAAGTTTTACAAGCATCATAGTCTTGAGTGATTTGTCCCTCGGTACGACAAATCACTTTCCCATCCATCGATACCGCCCCAGGTGGCTCAAACTGTCTAGTAAAAGTGGTACTTCGATGAGTAAGTGCCATGATTGCACCACATCTTCTTTGAAAATTAATCATATGTGCGCCTTTAATGATGGCGGCCATATGTTCTTCACTTAAGGAGTGGATTAAGGTCTTCCATGTTTCAGAATTTGTCTTTAGTTCGTTGGCCAATTGAGTGTTGACTGAAGCACTTTTAACAGCATTATCCATGTTAGTATATATTGTACTTGCTGAGTTAAATTGTGCTTTGATTCGATTGTCTAAGGTTTTTAGATCGGTTTTAACAATTTTGAAAAGCTTTACCCACGCTCCTTGACTATTTTCTTTATTAGCAAAGCCCCAGCGCTGTTCAGCGATGTTGTCAGGTTCCTTACTACTAAAAAAGTTATCGGTCTTGCGATCCTCCATCCAACTTTTTTGCCCCCAGACTAACTGGCAATATTTTAAGTCGTGATCACGATCAAGAGATTTTTCTAAAAATTCGCCATCAAAATCTTCGTTTTCAGAGCTATAAAAATGCCGATATGAATTGTCTCCTTTAAAAGGATCATGCTCATTATAAAAATCATTATCGACCGTAATCGCGGGAACGATTTCGTGTTCAGAGTGAAATTGTCGAATGAGGTCTGCATTTGAAGCGGTAACAAAATATTCAACAATCTGAGGTGATTGTTGAGAACTTGTAGAACCCTGAGCGAATGATTGATTTAACATACACTGCATAACAAGAAATGCACAAAAAGCACGATTAACCTTCTGCCATTTTTTGAAAAGTTTTTTCATAACGTGGTCCTTAAAATAGTTGCCGCTTATGGCACTGCTACCTTTTTAGTCTACCCAACTTGTCGGATAAGCCTTGAGAAAACTTGATGTTTTCACTCTTGAAAGATGTAACTAGGCAGGGAATTTATTTAAATCTTTGATACTTAAGATCTATTTTTAGTCTCAAATTCAATGACCAAAAAATTTGTGTAAAATCTTGAGACTGAAAATTGCCCCAAATTATTGCCAGTGAATTCCAAAGAACCTAAATTTCTTAGGATATTTTTTAGGGAGTGGGTGAAACCTATTTTTCAGCGTGCGTGATACTTTTTTTATTCGATGAATTAAAGAAGTATCACGCACGCAAGGTAAAAAAAAGTTGTTGAGTAAAACAGTTCACTTACCGTCTGTCGATAATGAAATGCGCCACCAAAATGAAAAATGAAGTTTACACGAATTCCCCTCCATACTCAACTAGGCCAAAAAGCGGCCGACTTAAAATAGTGCAAGCTTTTTTTGCCCTAAACAAAACTATTATTTATTTTTTTTGTAAGAGTAAGAATTATTTTTTTAAAATATTTCGCAGCAGTTTTTAATCGAGAATGCTGGGTAACTAAGGCCCAAATCTTGGCCCTTTGGTTGGGCCGCTATGGGCTTGTTCGTGGTAGCAACTTTTTTTTGAAGGAAAAAATAATTTTGAGTGATTAATATTAAAAATACGATGTCATAATTTTCTAACATTTTTCGATTTGATTTTATTTTGATAAAAACTTTTAATGAAAAATCAAATCTACAATAATGAAATTCATCAAAATCTTATCACGTTAACCAAACTTGAGAGAAAAACTCTCTCAGAAATTTTAGAACTTCTACGACTAAATTTTAATCAAAAAGTTTTTGCCAAAATGGGTTATTCACATCTAGTGAAATATATGGTATCGGAATTGGGGTATATAGCGGCTTGGAGGAGACTTACCAGCGTCAAAAATGCCCAGTGGGCAGTTTTGATGCTGAGTAAGCGTGGAGTAAAAAGAAGCTGCAGCTTCTTTTTACGAATGAAATGGCTTAAATGATTAGCTTCTGGCGTTGTGAATTTGTCTACTTTGGGGAAACTTTCACATCATATGAAAAATGAATCGGTAGAAAAAAAACGAGAAGCTTTAGATGTTATTCAAAATAAAACTTTAAACGAAGTAGAAAAAAGTCTTTTTGGTATAACCGGGCGCAAAACCGAAAAACAGGATTTACTTCAGCGTACTAGTGAAAATACTCAGCGAATGTCAGTGACTTTGAGTGATGAAACTGTAGAAAAATTGAATCGCCTAAAGCAGTTGTTACAAAAAAATAAAAATGATGAGGTTTTAAACTTTGCTCTCGACTGTGCTATTAAAAATCTGTCAGAAAAACCTATTAAACAATCAAAATCTAGTCCTATCGCTCGCGTAGCCAGTGGAAATTTGCGACGTGAAGTTTTAAAACGTGACTCCCATAAGTGTCAGTATCCTGGATGTGATGAAACAAAATATTTACATCTCGATCACCAGGTTCCTTTTACCAAGGGAGGCTTGACCACTTCTTCCAATCTAAAAGTATTATGTTCAACTCATAATCGTTTAAAAGGTGCTCGGAAAGCTTGAATTCACATACAAAGTTCAGCGTGCGTGATACGAATGCCTGTTACTTTTTCCACTGCTTCAAGCACTTGGAGCAGTTACTCAATCAACTAATATAGTCCGAGTTCTTTGGTCGGTTAGTCCGGATAGTTGTTCTAAACAATCTTAATTATAAGACGATATTAAGGTTAGATAAGGAGTATCTATGCCCAGTTTTTTAATTCTCAAAATAGGATTAGTGTTCTCCCTTTGGAGTTCGATTGTTTTGGGAGAGGATAATCTTGACTGCGATGTGGAGTTTCAACTCCTAGATACCTCGAATAGTCCTATTGAAAAACTCATTGCCGATGTGGATGCGGTGGTGGCGGAGTGGGATAAAAAAAATAGTGAAGAAGATTTGATCTTAGTGGATAAAGATAATCCCAATTACGACTATTACATCACCAAAAAAGGCGAAAAATTATCCCTCGAAGAATACAAAATACTGTTTGAAAAAAGTGTCAAAGATGTAGAGAAAATTTATTTTGCCTTAATAGACTATGTTCAGCGCAATACCGTGGTGGTGAAGACTAAAGATAAGGATGGCAATGACGTCTATGTTGCACGTCCGGATGCAGTTTATCAAAAGGCCAATGAAGTCATTGCTAAAGTGCAACAGATACGCGAGTTAGGAGCGTATGCCGGGGGGGTGCTGTGGAAATATTTCAAGGATAAGAGTGAGGAAGCAAAAAAAAATGGAGATAATAAAGCTGTCAAAGATTTAATGAAAAAGTCAGATGATTATGGCGTTGCCTTTACTGCACTTAATATAAGAGCGGAAGAATTAGCTTATGAAATTTCATCGATCAAAACAACTTCTGTTGATAAAAAAATTTTAGAGGATAATCCGGAATATAGGATAACTAAAGATAAGCTTCTGCAAAAAGATCCTATAGATTATTCAGATGATGAAGTTAAATGGTTAAAAAGAATGATTAGCTTGGGTTCTCATTTTTTTAAGGGTGAATATGCCCTTCATTTAAAAGATAAAGGGGAAGATGAAGTAGCTCGTCAAATATTCTGTGATGCTTTAGAACTCGGTCATTTAGGATCTCGAACCTTTTATAGAAATGAAGTCCCTTTTGGCGATCAAAAGACAATTTGGAAATGGTATGCCCGAGGGATAAAGTATGGTGAAAAAAATTCACCTGAAGTTAAAAAAAACGTTTATGAAAATGATAAACATAATAATTTTTCAAAAAAAGCTAAGATAATCTTTAAAGCCTATCAGAGTTTGCCTGAATTTAAATTTGATCAAATTAAGACAAAGGAATAATTTTTGAATTTATTAAATATATTCTTTTGGATTATCTTAATACAATCAATATTTTTTAATGACCTAAGAGCGCAAAAGATTAAAAAAAAAGATGTAATTATGATTGAAGATAAAATGCTTGAAGCTTTAAGTTATCTACGCGGCTTTCATAATCGTCGACCAAAATGTTTTGGTGATCCCAGTGAACCTAATTATCATTTAACTTTTAAAGTGCAAGAAGGAAAAAAACTAATTACTGAAACATGCGTTGTAAATAGAGTGACACATGTCATATATAAACAAATTGTTTTTCAGTTAGGCGATAAATATGCCCAAGGTGGAAGTTTTGAAAACGAAGAAGAAGAACTTAAGAGTAAGAGTCAAACTTCAAGCTATGTCGCCCCTTGCACCACTCACGTCGACGAATTCAACTCCGCCCTCGAACACAATATCGCCCTAAGCCTGGAAAAAATCTCCCAAACCGGTGCCAACCCCCAAGAAACCAGCGAAACAATTTCGCGCATCAATATCATCATCAATAACAACAAAAATGCCATCGATGACTTAACACCCACCTCTGATCGTGAGGATGCTCACTATAAAGAATTGATCAAAAAGCATACGGAAAAAATTAGTTATTATGAAAAGTTAAAACAAAATCTGGTGGATGGAGTCGCCGTCATCGAAACTCCTAAGGAAGTTTATAATCGTGAAGAAACCGCCAAATATCAGATGTCCAGGTTGTCCAAACAGACACAACCAAATTCTCCCGAGCAGGCCCAGGTTGAGCTAGTAATCATCAACTCAGATGGATCAAAGTCTAAGACCACTAAATCCGCCAATGAAGCGGTCTTTATGGGACGCGAAGTGCTTTTCAGCTCTGGCCATCAGGTTTCCGAGAAAGAATCCCGCGCGCAAATTGTGCTCTTAGGACAGATGGCGGGATTAAAAATTGAAAATGCTTTATTAGACAAATATGCCAAAGAATTTTCGCAGCGAGGACTGGTGTTGATGGATAAAGAAGAGGCCGAGCTCTTTTTGGCCATTCAAAAAATTGAAAAAAATAATGAACTAAAATTCAACGTGGCATTGGCGCGAAAAATAATGCAGGCCAAATACGCTCGGATGTTTGATCAAACCATGCTCGCCGAGTATTCAGTAGAAAAAGATTCAGATGATTATGGACGGGCATTTCCAGAAAAATTTTCTTGGTTTGCTCTTGGCGGTGGTGTCTGGGGGCAAGTGGCGGTGGAAGGTGAGAGTCGTGCCAAATCCTTAGTCAGTAAACCTTCATGGTGGGCGAAGCATTTTGAAAAAATGGATGAGCCGGTGCAACCTTTGCCTGAGAAATATTATGGTCTCGCGCAAATGTCTGTTCCTGAACGAGAAATCATCCAAAACATGGGATTTGATCCGAGCAAAGTTTTTTCAAGAAATTATTTTGATGATTATCGTTTAAAACCCAAGTCACCAGCAGAAGATCCAAAAACCAGCACCAATCCACAGGCGGTTACTGCCCAAGCGCCCCAAGCGGCCGAAGGCCAAACTCAAACCACCAAAAGAATTTCCCCGGAATCCGCATCGTCCAAAAACGCCCAGCAAATCAGGGCCAGTCGCGTGCCGGCGTCAACATCTTCCGCGGCAGTGGAAAATTCCCAGAGGGATGACGATCAATCTCTAAGCGCAAATGAAAGTGCCAAAAAAACAACCGCAAAAATCCCACCGATAGAGCTTGGATATTTTGCCTGGGTGTACAGCAATCGTTATGAAACTATCGCCAATGGCATCGCCTACCAAAAAGGATCGCTGCTGAAAAAAGAAGTGGTCTTTGATTTAGAAAAATCAGTGCCCGGCAAAGAAAATCACGAAGTCACAGCGGTGGCGCGTGAAGTCTTAGGAATAGAACAAAATTATTTTTATCTTAAAAATCAAAACCATAAAATCATGATGCTCTATGATCCAGAACAAAGACGCTTTCGTCCAGAGTTTGGTGGGCCCAAAGATCGCAAGTTTTGGCAGAAGATAAAAGATCATCCCTTTTGCCAGGGACTTACCTATCAAACTGAAAAAAACTAACAAAAGGTTCATGAACTTTTTTTATGCTGGAACAAAAGTGCAAGGTACTTTTTTCACGATTAGATTGAACACTAAGTAAGTTTTTTAACTTTGCTGAAAAAGCCTTGATTAAAATTATTATTTCTATACTTTTAGCATTAGATCTCGAAGGAGGATTTGTTTATGTTATCGATTTTAACTCTGACCATCCTTTTTATGGTGCTTACGGTAGTAACAGAAGCTCATGCAGATTTAAAAACTACCAATTCTGATGATAACCGTTTGATCAGAATTAACTCCGCTAAAGAACTGGCAGGTTATGGTGGATGGATGGACAATCGAAAATTAGTCTGGTCAGATCCGATGCCTTTACCTCGAGGTGTTCAAGAGTTAATTTTTCAAGATGCTTGGAAATTTTGTAAATCAATCTCAAAGAGTTCAAGACTTCCAACTTTAAGCGAAGGTGAACATCTTGCATCACTTCAAAAAATACAAAAAATAGGTCATTCATCGAATGAAATTTTCCCCGAATCTATTGCAGGCGAAAAATTCTGGCTCAGCTCAAATTCACAAAAGATTAAATCAAAACATGTTTATACATTTGAAATGAGGAATGGTCGAATTGGGTCAATGGTTCATATCCATCCAGCACATGTGCGATGTGTTTTTGAAAAAAATGTCACACTGGAAAATTTAATCTAGCACAAAATGTTCCATGAACCTCTTATTTCTGGTGGAACAAAACGCATGGTACTTTTTTGCTAATCTTCAATAATCCTAGTTTTGGCCATGCGGTCATGCCAAGTACGGCGTTCTGCTTTATCTCCAAAGGCGGAAAGAAACCCTAGACCAAAAATTAATCCTGAAATCATTTTACCAAAATATTCTCGGTAAAAAACTGTTCCAAAAGTGAGTTCGCGATCTGCTTCGGCGTGGACCATGCGCAGGCCCATCAGTTTTTTTCCAGGAGTCGCGCCATTTTTTAAGGTTAATCCTACGGTGTAAATTAATGGCCATGCGATGAAGCTTATGATGACTTGGCCTACCAAATTGGGTATTGGCTGTTTGAATAACTTATTGATAACAAGTGCGATGATGATTTGATTAGAGACCCCTAAAATGATGCCATCGAGGATTAAAGCGATAAATCGTTTACCTATGCCACCAGGAATGTTTTCTAAATGGTTTGACGAATTAAAAACCACCTTTGGTTGCGTCCCAACTTTTTGAGGTTTCCAATCAGGTTGGCCGTTAGTCGGGATATTGATGGATGGTGGACGTTTAAGAGGCATATTCATACTTTATCTCCTATTTCTATTTCTCGTTCCTGGTTATCTATCTCGCTTAAGGTTTGAGAAATCTTGGTCTTCATAAACTGACTGAGCTTATGGGTGAGGGCCAATAGGTAAAGCCGTTTGGCCCCCGACCATTCTTTTTGTTTGGATAGCCGATCGGCGAGTAAGAGTATTTTCTTGAGGGAAATATCCTTAAAAATCACTGGCAAGGAAATGGCCGAGGGAATGAGTTTTAAGAGGCCAGTGATCATGGAAAATTCATTTTTATGAGCTGCTAGGTGAAAATAAATTTTAAGTTTTTTTTCAATAAATTTTTTTTGTTGTGATGTTATAGGCGCTTTAAAATCTCTCCACTTGATTAAAAAATCTTTCAGACCTTGATGGTTTTGAACGTTCCACTTCATCAACTCGAAAAAAGGTTCCCAGCACTCTTGAAAAGATTTTGCCGTTTTGATTTTTTGCACCAAGATTTTCTCTTCGCTAAAAAACTGATCGGGGTGCAAGTGCTCTTTTTTCTTAATCAACCAAGCATAGAGCATACCCACCAAAAGGCCGCCCAAATGAGCTCGATGGGCCACTCCGGTACTAGAGTCGAGGGCCAAGTGGATTAAGTCGTTGTAAAAAAAAATCACCGGAAAATAAAAAGTTGCTGGTAATAAGATTTTTTTAAAATAAAAAAAATAAAAAAACAAAACAGAAAGGTGAGTGCGGTAAAAAAAGACAAAGAAAGCGCCCATGATGGCGTAAACACCGGCCGAGGCCCCATACGTTGGCACGATAGGCACGCCATTCACTTGCCATAAAAATCCTGCAAAACTTCCACTAAAAAACAGCAAGAGAGTGCTTACCGCCCTGATTTTTTGTTCTACCCAAGTCGCCAAAAAAAGAAACAGGATCATATTTCCAAAAAGATGGCCAATATTATGATGAATGACACTGGAGAGAAATAAGGACGACCAAGTGATATTTTCTGAGCTCGCCACTCCTAGCTGTAAATAAGGATTTGATTGCTGCAACAAATATTTTTGTTCGATCTGCACGAGTGCTCTAAAAGCTTCAGTTGTTTTATACTCCTTTGGCCATTGTTGCGTCGGCATGGCGGTTTTTATAAAAAAATTAAACATTTTATAATAACTGCCCAAAGACCATTGGTTTTTTTTAGCAGAAGCAGCAGGGCCTTGATTCTGCTGCAAGACCAAACAAAAATCATCCACGTCAAAAGTCACCAGACAGGCCTCATAGATCGCCAGTTTTTTCGCCGCTTCGATCTCGGTCACAACTTTGGGATCTTGACTGGCAGGCGGTAAAAGCGAAAGAGAATGAATTTGCGGAAAGTAGTGAAATGAAATCATAATGATAAAAACAAAAAGGCCCAGAGTCATCACGGGAAAACGACGGGGAAAATTTCCAAAACCTAAAGGAATGAACATTCAAAGACCTTTTATCCCATCTTCCATACCCATAATGCTTTTTGTTGGCGTTCGGATCTTGAAAGAAAAACTTGAGAAAAACTTGAGAAAAATTCACTATTTTTTGCCATTGTTGATCACCATCCAAGCACCTTGGTCTTCGAAGGATGAGCATGTAACTATTACTCAATTGAGCTGTTCATGCTGAACTCGAACAGTATTTTGCTTTTCAGTTTAAGTCTTTCACAAAACGATTTGGCCATGTGTCATTATTATTGCGCCCTAGAAATTTATTCATTTTAAATCAGTGAGGTCATTAATGAAAAATCTAATGAATAGTCTAACGAAGTTCAAAATTGTGTCTTTATTAATGCTGTCACTTTGTATGACGGCCCAAGCGAATGTTATGCCAGAGGAGATTTACTCTGTAGTTCATGCAGAATTTGGCGATAATATTAGCTTAGAATCCGGTCATGATGCTTTTAAAGTTTACATGAAATTGAGAACTTCAGTAGAGAGCTTGTTTGGTCGTATTGACTTTCAAGGAGCGAATAATCGCAGAATGATTGTTAATTGTGTAGAAACTAAAATTAAACAATCGGTAATAAACCATAATTGTTTTCTGACTTTAGTTGCTCCAGCTGACGAGCTCAAAGTTGAAGGAAATATTATTTTACTAAAAGCGGACTTAGCAAAAAGATTATATGATTCACTAAATTTAAAGGCGACACCAATCGCAGGTGTTAACAGTAAAAAGGTCGGCAATATTGATTGTCTTGAAGTCAGTCAAGCTGCAAGTATTTACTCCTGTAAAATTGATCGCCAAAAAAATCATCAAATTAACATAAGCACAGACCAGGCATCTTTGATTGATCTAAAATTAGAAGAAACTAAATAATTATTGAAGATCACCTTCAAATTAAATGGAGAATTCTAATGAAAAGAAAACTTGTTTTATTAGTATTCTCCCAAATCTCGTTTTCCTCTGAGAGTCTGGACTACGCTATTTTAGTGCTGGGAAGCTCTGATAAACCGTTGAAAAACTAGATTGATAAACTTTGCCAATTAATTTTTTGAAATTGGTCGATTATACTTTCGAGTTCGTCTATATAG
>JBIKWR010000054.1:0-15960 GCA_044356225.1 Bacteriovoracaceae bacterium
TGGTGCTGGTTGAGATTTCCTGTGAAATCTCAACCAGCACCGCTATAGAAGTAAAAAATCACTTTTATTTGTATGGGCGAATTATGGTAGCGAATTTGGTGAACTTCTTTTGGAAACCAAAAGAAATCTTGCATATTAAAACTCTCCCCATTTATTGTTAGTATTGAGCAGACATAAGAAAGTTTGATTGTGAGGCTTATAAAAAAAACGTATAGTTTTCATCACTAAAAAAATATGGAGTAAAAAAATGTCCTCTTTTGTTTATCACACCACCATTCTCGAGCAGTATCTCGATAATTTTGGCCACGTCAATCACGCCAGTTACTTTGTACTGTTCGAGCAGGCGCGCTGGGATTTTATCACCAAACGAGGGTATGGACTCAAAGAAGTTAAAGAGCGGCAAATTGGCCCAGTGATTTTGGCGGCCAATATTAAGTATCGCAAAGAGCTTAGAAATCGCGACCAGATCACCATTCGATCTCATTTTCTTTCACCTGCTCCCAGTTTAATAATGCAGTTAGAGCAAAAAATGTTTAAAACGATTAAGGATAAGGAAGTCGTCGCCAGTGAATGTATTTTTGATGTTGGGTTGTTTGATATGGTTAAACGAAAATTAATTATGCCCACTCCCGAGTGGTTGCAAGGTTCTGGGTTAAATTAAAGTATTCTAAGACCTTAGCCGATAAGTTCGGCATGTTGATCAACTGGGTTTTTTGCCTGCATTTTGCCATCGTTATTGCCATTGGTCATTGGGTGGGAAATACCATCAATCCTGCTTTAGGGCTTTGGGCACAAAAAGTGGAGTGTTTAGAAAATCGCTCTCCCGCCGATGAAAATAACATCCATTGCCAACAGCTACTTAAAGCTCCCGTGCGCGCACAACGTCTGAATAAAAATAAAAATTACTTGTAAAAATTGACTCCTCTAAGATAGCTTCTTAATACCATTGTAGGAGAGGGGGAAAACATGAAGTGTTCACATCGGATTATGCTTTTTCAATTTCTTTTTTTCACTTTTTTTATCAACTCATCCTTCGCCCAAAAAACTTTACTGATTTCCGATTTAGACGACACGTTAAGAGAATCCAATAGTTCTGATTTATCCGACGCTTTGAAACGTCTTTTAAATGGCGTTAAACCTTTTCCGATGATCGCCAATATCTTAACGGACAAACAAAAAATAATGGCCAGCGAAGGAACTTCCCTCGAAGTAGTCTATTTAAGTGCTTCTTATCAACTGATATATGATGCCAAAGATTGGCTGGATAAACACCATTTTCCCAAAGGAGTTATTTTTCAACGCAATAATCTCAAAGACTCCAAGGACTTTAAAAAGCAAGTGATCCGTAAAATCCTGATGGCCAATCAATTTCTCTATGATGAGTTTATTTTTATCGGCGATAATATTCATGCCGATGAAGAGGTCTATTTAGAATCCGCCGCTGAATTAGGCCTAGCGAATGTCCATGTTTATATTCGCGACGTTATGGCCAAGGCGATTCCCCTGATAACCTCTCTCCCGAGCAAAGCACTTCCTGGTATTCATTATTTTTTTACCGAGTATGAATTGATTCAGTTTGCAAAGTTTAGCGATGTGGCCAATTTGCATTTTGAAAATATAAAAAGCTTGTTAGATAAAAAACAATTAATCGCTGATTTTATGATCACAAATTTAAAAAAACGTCTGAGTAAAGAAATTTGTGAAATAATTACCAATGATAAACTGATCAAAAATTGTAAAAAGCAGACTGCGAAAAAGGCCCAAGAGATTTTATACTCTGCTATTCAAAAAAAATTATTTTAAAATTAAGAAACACTCGAATTTAAGATAAAAAATATTGCTTTATGTAGTGATGATAAAAATAGTCGGGTTTATTTAATAAAACTTCTTTCAAAGACAGATCAGAATTTTCGAGTTGTTCAATAAATATTTTTAAAGTGAGAAATTTTTCAAAAGTCTTGGCCACCGGGTAATGAGAGAGATGCCATGGTTCAAAAGCAACACCTTTTTTTGCTTTCGTTTTTTCATAAGGTCTAAAAAAAGGCGAGTTCTTTAAAGATTGATTAAGCCAGCGATGCAGTTTTTTAAAGGGGCCGGTCTCATATTCATGCGCCTCCAGTTTTATTTGATACTGTTCATCCACCGCGGCGGCATCATAAAGATCGAGATCAGTCCCCCAATGGTGCCGACTAAAACCTGGCAGTGCTGAAAATTTTAAGATCGCCAAAACAATTTCTTCTTTTGACATTGTTTGCAAATCAAGAATTCGGCTTTGCTCGTCAGTGATCGGTCTGGTTCCTGCTATTTTTTGTTCCCAAATATTTTTTTGTTTTTGATAGTCGCGAAATCCGCTCAAGATTTGCAAATCGATGCCAGCATCAAAGGCGCGTGCTTGTAACTCTAAAAAAGGTTCGATGACCTGATGGTGTAACAAAAATGTTGGATCGATGTGATCAGAATTTTTTCCGAGCAGGGAATGGAGCATAAGATTATTGTAATCGTCTTTGGCCAGATTTGCGATAGCGGTCAGTTAAGATATCCCACAAGGATTTAGTATCTTCGTGAATGGTTCCTTTATCCACATCGTAGTTTTTATCGCCAAAACTTTCTACTTTGTTGCCCGAAGTTGAACTTGCTTTCGGTTTGAGAAAACTATCCAATCCCAATCCGCCACCCGAGGCGATGGCGCTTGAGCTTTTGCCTAGTTTTTTAAAACGATCTTGCACTTTTTTATTGGCGGTCACTAAACTGGCATGCAAATTATTGGGGGGAGAAAAGAGATCTCGACCAGATCCTTGGGCGAGAGCGACCACATCGGGAGTGGCAATTTTATCTATCAATTTTGACGCCAGGCCTTTGGGGCTGAGAAAAAGGGGATCTTTGCCTGCTTTGATCCGTTCAGCGTTGCCTTCCGATTTAATTTTTTTTAACAGATCAGAATTTTTTTTCGCTTGTTTTTGTAAAGTTGAAGCATCGAGATTGCCCGCCTGAATTTTACCCGCGGCAATTCCTTGATTGAGGGCCAAAAGCTGTGAAGCATTCACCTTGGTACCAATTGAGCCAAAGTTAGCACTGCCTGGAGGAGGTTCAAAACAACTATTGGTCGTTTTACAACTGCATTTTTTATCAAAATCGCCACCCGATGTAACACAACCTGGGTTGTCGAAGTTTTCTAATTTAAAATCTCCAGCACTTTTTGCAGTCCCTAAAAAACTGGCGATAAAATCTTTACAAACTTGTTCTTTACCGCGCTCCTCATTGAGAGTCTGGTCGTTGTTGTAACAGTAACATTCGGGTTGTCCGGGATTGTTTCGTTTCGAGCAATTGGCAGTGGCAATCGCCATAAACTCACTGGCAATTTCGCGAATGCGATTAGCATTTTCTTTAGATTTTTTTTCGATGGATTTAAAATGGGTAAAGAGTTTGATGGCAATTCCAGCGCTGATTCCGGCTAATGTCATAATCGTATAAGAATTGGTGAGCATACTTTTAGTTTGATTTTTTGCTTCTTCCACTGAAGGATTTGAGCCACTGGCAAAGGCCATCAAGAGCGGAGTCATGGCGGCAAAATTTAATCCCTCTTGAGCATGCGCCTTGGGGATAAGATTAAAAAAATGCTCAAGATAAGTTGAAAGAGCAGAGGAATATAATGGATGTTGAGTTTCTTTTTTGGGAGTGAACCATTGCGCTTGCCCTATAGAACAGGTGTCTGGAGTCGAAAAAGCTTCCACCGCCGCCATAATCGCCACTGCCCCATAAGACACCGACAACGTCATGTACTTGGCCTTTTTTTGATTGGCAACCTTTGCCACCATATCGTGATATTGCGCCAAAAATTCAAAACTGCGCAGCTGTTGGGAGTGGCCATCTTTTAACGCCACTTCTTTTTTATACTCTTCTTCTAATTCTTCCACCGCATCTTGCATTTGAAAAAAAGACCCGATCTCGGTGATCACAGCGGTGAGAGCGGCCCCTTGATAAAGCTGCATCGGCATACATTTACTAGGACTTTCTAAAATGGTTTTGGCCACGATGATATGGGTCACTTGAATAACCGTCAGCGCTTTAGAGGCGATTTCTAGTCCATGTTCCGCATCTTTTTGCAGATCAAATCCTTGTTCTTCTAAAAAAGTTTTCGCCAGCAGGTCTTGGCAAACTTTTCTTTCCGCTGCGACTTCCTTCTCTAAACAATTGGCAAAATCTGCTTGATAACCTTTTGCCTCTTCGGTCGAAGCACATCGATTCACTTGGCAGAGCCACTCCATGCCTGGAGTTTGGTTACACTCTGCTGCTAGTTCTTTCATTTCCTTGTCGCCGCTGCCATAACCACAATCAGCGGCCATAAGACCGCTGTTGGAGTTAAGTAAACAAAGAACAAACATAATCTTGATCAATGGGGACCAAAAAAAAAAGCTGCAAGATCGACGGTGGTTATGCATCTAGAAATTATACCCTAGAGATAAAAAAATACGGAAAATTCGCCCAAAAAAATGGTCTGTGAGCAATCAACTACCGAGAATCAAAAGTCTTTTTTTTGTGATGGGAAAATTGTCTCAAAAACCGAGAAATGTTATGGTCGCCCCAGAATAAAGTCAGCGAACATTTTTATCGCCAGTGGGATAACAACAAAACATGTCACAACTCATTTTTTACGTCTTACTTTTATTTATAAACACTTCAAGAGCTGAAGAATTCATTGGCCAAACTGGAGATATCATTCTGCTGCCACTTAACTGCTATATGTGCCCGGTGATCGAAGATGAAACGGGGGCGCCTTATTCGCATTCAGGAGTTATCATTAGGCGAGAGGAGGCCCATACTAAGAACTTTTATGTCGCCGAGGCCTTGGGAGCAGTGGCCCTGATTCCCTTGAAGCAATTTCTCAAAAAATCCCGTATCCCGGGTAGCTATGCCCTTTATCGTCACCGCGAGTTTTTGGCCGATGATTTATCTCGGGATCAGAAATTTTACGATCATTTTATGCACTATTATCAAGATCGTTCTTTTGACCCCGATTTTTTATGGAACAATCGAGATGCCTTAGACAACGAACTTTTATATTGTAGTGAATTAGTTGCCAAATTTCTCAACCATTTTGTCGAGCAAAAATTAAGGCCCAAAAAAATGTCTTATAAAAAAAATCCAGATTTTTGGCGACAGTATTTTAAAGGAAATATTCCAGCAGGAAAAAAGGGTTTATCACCCGCTGACTTTACTCGCTTTCCCTTTGTGATTAAAGTATATCCTTTACCTCTAGAATAAAATTAAAATAGGAATTTATTTATGGCATCAACTCAAAACATCACCACCATTTGGCATAACCCTCGCTGTGCCAAATCCCGAGAGACCTTAAAAATTCTCACCGATGCAGGAAAAAACATCCAGGTGGTGGAGTATCTCAAACATGCTCCCTCGAAAGAAGACCTGCAAAAAATTTTGGCCCTCTTAAAAAAATCGGCCCCCGAAATTTTACGAAAAAAAGAACCCGCCTTTAAAGAATTAGGACTTCACCTTGGTCAGTTTTCCGATGAAGAGTTAATTGAAGTGATGATCGACAATCCTGAACTGATCGAAAGACCAATTGTGATTCATGGTCAAAAAGCCGTAATCGCTAGGCCGCCGGAAGAAGTTCTTTCGCTTTTTTAATAATCTATTTCAAACTCAAATTTAAATTTAAATTTAAATAATGGTCAGGCAAAAATGAGAGTTTTTAATTTTGTCCGCGATTTCTTCGCGCTTATATTGATTAAGCGTTCTAAAAATTAATTGAAAAATCAGCGGATCAGTAGAAAAACGATCTTCTGGTTTCAAAGCACAAGAAAAAACTTCACAAAACTTTAACCAGTATTTTACTTCCACCGCCGCCAGGGCGACCAAGGAATTATCCTTGAGGCGATAGAGTGAATAACAAGGATAAAGTCCATTATGTAAAAACTGATTTTTATGATTGGCCTCGCCACCAAAGATCTCTTGCAGCGGGGCCAAACTTTCATCTAAAAAAATTTGAGTCTGCACCAAATGTTTTTTTACTTTTGATTGCATAAGACAGGCCAACATACTCAAGGCGGCCTGCCAAGAAAAAGCTAAAGCCGCCAAGGGCAAAAAGGGCGGTGGAATAATTTCTTGCTGTTTAAAAAATTGCGTGTGCTGATGGATCAATGAGCTTTCCGCCAAAGCGTTGAGATCGTGCATCGGTTTTTTGCTCTTTTGACTGCTGGACATTCTCACTAAGGCCAAGGGTTTGTCGGAAGAAAAACTCAGATCCAATCCATAGTTGGCCATCATCTTTTCTGGCCAAGCGATCAAGACTCCATCAACACTCTTTAAAAGTTTATTCCAATGCGGATTTGAATGATCGGTCATTTTAACGATGTTTTTATCTTGATTTAATTGTTGATACCAAGTGAGAAAACTATCATCACCAAGCATCATTTCTTTTTGAGTAAAGGGATCCGGAAACTCGGGATGTTCAATTTTTGTAACCAGTGCACCCATGCGCTGTAATAAAAATCCAGTCAAGGGCCCTGGTAAACGATGGGCAAACTCGAGAATATGAATGCCACTTAGCAACTGATCATGCGCAGTGAAATTCAAACTTTTTCCGTTTTTTTAGGAGGATGTTTTTTAGGAGTTAAGGATTCGATAAAACTTCTCAGTCCTTCACCCTTACTGGAACATTCATTCGCCGAACAAATTTGCCACGGACCTCGATCATACAATTCTAAAGCAGTAAGATTTTCATAAATTTTAAAATCAATGGTAAAACGATAAGGTAAGTGCGCCTTAAATCCGGTGAAGTCCACTTGTTCTGCCCAAGCTTTAGGAACTTCGATTCGTCGATAAATGCTGTTCGGATAGATCACTGCCCGAATCGCCTCGCCACAACCGAGCGGATTTTTTAAAGCTTCTTGGCGAACATTCTCTTTAAGCTTTTCGATCGTCTCAATCCATTCGCTATTATTAAAAACGAGGGCCGCACGCCGAACTAAGTGCACGAAGCTACAAGCAGGGCTGCGAAAACTAGCATCAAAAAAAGTGTGAGCTAAATTGGGATAGTCCGCTAGTTGAGTCGCACCTTTAGCGCGCATCATCAGCTGACCATCGTGGACAAATTCTTTTAAGACAAACTCAATAATATCATGAGCATTTTTTTTAAAGATATCATTGCCACTTATTTCATACAGGCGAAAATTGGCCTCAGCAAAAAAAACATAATCTTCTAAATAGGGCAAAGAGTGAGTTTTAGTCGTTGTATGTCGCAGCGATACCCGATCATCATTTTCTTGGGCCTTTATCAGAAAACGCGAAAAAATTCCTTCAATACTTTCGTGCAGGAGTTTGGTGGCACGATTTTTGACTTCCTCCACTTTGCAATACTGAATTACATCACAAAGGGCCGAGACCATCATAAAATTCCAACTCGCCACACCTTTAGAGTCAGTTTGGGGAGGAACACGTTTTTGTCTCTCGATTAATAACGCCTTTTTAACGGCCCGGATTTTATTCCAACCTTCTTCGTTGGCAAATTCCTGTTTTAGTGTTGGATCAAGCGATATGACGTTCAGTTGATGATCAAAATTTCCTTCTTCACTTATTTGAAACCACGATAACAATGGTGTTTGCCAATCTTCATTGATGGAATTGATCACATCCATAAATTCTTGTTTACTAAAAGTAAAATACAAACCTTCCATATCTTCTGAGTCGGCATCTTGAGCAGAGAAAAAATGTTTTTCTTCACTCAACATTTCAGAACTTAGGTAATCGATGGTTTGGATAAGGGCATCGATGATTAAAGGAGTGGGTGTGATCAAGCTCGCCTTTGCCAACACTTTGAGAAGCCCTGCTTGGTCGTAGAGCATTTTTTCAAAATGGGGAACTAACCACTTTTTATCGGTCGAGTAACGATGAACACCACCTCTAGCATGATCGTAAATACCACCCATGAGCATTCTTTCTATCGTCATCAGAATATGATCCGCATGTTTTTGATCGACAACTCCCTCTAATATTTGCTCGACCGCCCATTCATAGAAGGCAAAAGAAGGAAATTTAGGCGCATCTAAATAGCCTCCATTTTCTGCGTCTTTAAACTGATCGATCGCCTGTAACAAACTTGAAGGATGTGGAAAATGTCCTTTAAAATCCACTGGAGGTGAATCAAACCCTTGAATCATCGCCGCCATCGCCTGCTTGGCATTTTGAGAGGCAGCGGAATGATCTTCGCGAAACACTCTCGCCAATTCTAAAGCTAAGTCGGAAAATGACGTTTGCCCAGTTTTGGCATTTTTGGGAAAATAAGTTCCAATAAAATAAGGTTCTAAATTGGGCAGTAAAAATGCCGAAAGTGGCCAGCCACCTCGTTTGATAAAAAGTTGGCAGCCTTTTTGATACAGATCATCTAAATCCGGGAATTCTTCGCGATCAACTTTTATATTGATAAAATTTTGATTGAGTATGTCTGCGGTGTCAGGATCATCAAAAGACTCATGGGCCATCACATGACACCAGTGACACGAACTATAGCCGATGGATAAAAAGATGGGTTTATTTTCAGTTTTAGCTTTTGCTATTGCTGCAGAACAAAATGGCCACCAATCAACCGGTTGATTTT
Organism: Bacteriovoracaceae bacterium; assembly: GCA_044356225.1. Classification (GTDB taxonomy): domain Bacteria; phylum Bdellovibrionota; class Bacteriovoracia; order Bacteriovoracales; family Bacteriovoracaceae; genus JBIKWR01. The sequence continues at coordinate 8,615 of JBIKWR010000054.1, forward strand.
GGTGTTGTTGCAGATAGGCCGATTTTTCTTTAGACAATTGATTCACAAGACCTCACCGATAGTCCATCTCAATGAACATATATAGCAGCACTGGAAATCTCAACCAGCACCGGTATCTTATGACACTGGATGGCAAAATACTATAATTTCTCCCTAAAATACCATTATCTGGTGTTTAGTGGTAGCAGGGACTTATTCGCGTATTTACATGATCGATTACCCGTTATAAAAACCCCAAACATGAAAAGTGTCACTGAACTTCAACCTGTTGCGTTAGAAGGAAACAATCCTTCTTTAGTTTCTTTTAGGGGATCTTTTCATTACTATCTACTTCGATCCATCAGTTTGGTTTTGATCGTGGTGCCCTTAACTCTTGGATTGTTTGGTTTTAATCAAATTTTGAATTTTTCTCAGGATATTTTAGGTCGAGCGGCTTCTTTACAGATAACTCGTTTATTACAAATATATCGCCAGCAGCAAATTCCCACTTATTCATTTAAAGGTCATAGCTATGGACTAGGAAAAACCATTAATAAGTATCATTTAAGTAATATTACCTTTGAAGAGTTTAGGGACTTTGTAGACCCCACTCTGCGTCGATATTATTTTATCAAACAAAAGAAAAATGAGTCGCTTGATTCAATCTTGAGGATTCATTTTGAAACCGCCCATAAATATCAAGTTGATCCTTTTTGGGCCTTGGCCGTGACTTGGACAGAAAGTCATTTTCGTAAAGATGTGGTCAGTTCAGTGGGGGCCACAGGGCTGATGCAGATCATGCCTGATACTGCTGAGTTTCTAAAAAATAAGGTTCCTGAAATCAATCAAAAATATGCGGATAAAAATTTATACGATGTGGTCTATAATATTGAACTAGGAATGTATTACCTTAATTATCTACAACGAAGATTTTATGGTCGATTGGATTTGGCCACAGTCGCTTATAATATGGGACCCAACTGGGTTTCAAAACGTTTAAAAAATGGTCTCCCAGTTGGTCAAAGCAACCTTTACTTAGAAAAAGTGAAATTACGTTATTCTGATTTAACGGCAGTTTATGTGGAGCAAGTGAAGTCGCAGTCTTATAAAAAAATAGAAAATTGGGTAGTTCTAAGCCAGCAAGCGAAGGATTCAATCGGAAACGATTTATATTGGGAAGTTTGTGAAGATTATGCTCCCTTTAAATATGATCGACTCAATTATGTGCTGAGAAAAAACCCAGGTCTTAAATCGTTTGTGATGATTGATCCATACGACTCGATCGATAATCATCATGTGTTTTTTTCATGGCCAAAACTCATCGCCATGGCCAACTAGAATTTTGTTATGAATTTATTCAATTGGCGAAATGAACTGGAAGGTCTTTACCAAAATCTGTTTCATCTTCTCAATAATCGAAGGCATTTAATCCAAAAAATTATGCAGCAAAAATCGCTGCAAGGTTTAATGGTGTATGATAAAAATCGAGAGCTAGAACTCTTTAATCTTTTTCAATCGCAAATAAAATTACTATCGAAAGAAGAACTCTTGGCCATTTCTTTAATCATCGAAGGGCAGGCGAGAAAGGCCTCGAGTGATTATCCTTCGTGGAGTAGAGGGTTGTTAGTCAAAGATCAGCAAGAAATTAACGAAGATGACCAAACTTATTATTCCAGGGTCAATCCAAACATGTTAAAAATTTACGACACTGACATTTTTGAAAGGCTTTATAGAACGGAGTGATCTTTTGGTAAAAAATGAACTTCCCTGGTCAAAAGTAGTAGCGATTGATGGACCAAGTGGTGCTGGAAAATCGACTTTGGCCATTCAACTGGCAAAAGACTTGAGCTTCCTTTACATCGATACAGGCGCGATGTTTCGAGCGCTGGCGGTTTATTTAACCCAAAAAAAAATTGATTTGACGGACGAAACACTTATCCAAAATGAATTGCCAACTATTCATTTGGAATATGGAAAAAGTGAAAAGTGTTTAGTGGCGATTAACAATGTCGATTTGACGGAAAAAATTCGCGAACATCACGTTTCAGCTCTTGCGTCGACGCTTTCAAAGTTACTGGTGATTAGAAATTTTCTCGTAGATTTTCAAAGACAATTGGCCAGTCATCATTTCTGTGTGATGGAGGGGAGAGATATTGGCAGTGTTGTTTTTCCTCAATCTTTTTGTAAAATATTTTTAACCGCCACTCCCGAAGTCAGAGGCCGAAGACGCCTTAACCAATTGTTAGAAAAAAAGTCGCCAGATCATTCCGGTGATAAAACTCAATTTGATTTGGCCAGCATCATCGCGGATGTGACCGCTCGTGATGAGCAAGATTCAAAGCGCGCCCATGCTCCATTAGTCCAATGCCTCGATGCGGTTCTTTTAGATACGAGTCTGTTAACCCATGATCAGGTTTTAACCGAACTAAAAAAAATTGTGATCAGCAGTGCTTTAGCAAAAAATTTGGTTTTGCCACAAACCAGGTGACTGATTCAACATTCAATCTCACGCACTTGAGGCAAAGTTTTCACTAGAAATCTCAACCAGCACCGGTATATGATTGTCTGATCATTCGTTTTTATTATTTTATTAAAAATTACAAAAAGGATAATCCGTGACCGACGTTAGGTTAATCTCAGAAAAACGATTAAAAAGTATTTTACAAAAATTTGAACAACTGGCCCCTATTTTGGTCATCGGTGATGTGGGCATCGATAAATATACTTATGGGGAAGTCAGACGCATTTCTCCTGAGGCCCCTGTTCCCATTTTGGAAGTGACCAAAGAATGGAAAAAGTTGGGATTAACCGCCAACGTCTCTGATAATTTAATTGGATTAAAAGTGAGCAACACCTTGTGTGGTGTGATTGGCAATGATGCCAAAGCGGGAGAATTTGAGCATATTGTGGAAGAAAGTGGTTTACAGACATGGGGTATTATTCGCCATGAAGGATCTTCCACCACTGTAAAAGAAAGAGTAGTGACAAAAACACAGCAAATATGCCGCATTGATTACGAAGATAAAAGTTCAATTAATAAAGAAATGGAAGATCGAGTTTTCCAACGGGTGACAAAATTTTTTGACCAGCATCAATCAATTATTTTGCAAGATTATAATAAAGGTTTGTTAACCGAAGCCTTATGTCAGCGTTTGATTCCTTTATTTAAAAACGCTGGAAAAAATATTTATGTGGATCCTCATCGCAATAAAAACGCGATTATTTACAAAGGGGCCACCTTGTTAAAACCAAATCTAGTCGAAGCGTATCTTTTGGCCGAATCTCTTGGGTATAAAAATGAAAGTTTAAAACATGTGGCCAATATTCTCATCGATAAACTTGAACTTAAAAAAATTATTATCACTTTGGGTTCAGAAGGCATGGCCTATTTAGATACTGAACTCGATAAAGACCTGCATATTATTCCCACCGTCGCACGAAAAGTTTTTGATGTATCGGGTGCGGGTGACACGGTGATTAGCTTGGTGGCCAGTTGTTTAGAGGCCGGATCAACGCTCGAAGAGGCCGCTTGGGTTGGTAACTGCGGGGCAGGTGTGGTCGTGGCCAAGACAGGCACCGCTCGAGTGTCGCAAGAGGAGTTAGTGGAGTATTACCAATCGATCCATGAAGAACTTTCCCATGGATCTAATCTATAGCGATGGCCCATCCCAGAACTGCACCTTTAAGTTTTTTGTTTTATAGTGTGTTGTATCGACATGATCTGTACCAAGAGTCTGAGATTAAAAAAATTATTGAGAAAGAAAATGAAAATGGTCTGGAGATCTCATTTAAACACGATTTTTTTCCTATGCGCGAATATTACTCTCAAGAGATGGGATCCATCGAACACTTAAGTCGAATTTTTTTTTTATCACCGCATTTGGTAAAAAGACAAAAACTTGTTTCCGCCAAACATTTTGCTTATCAGCTTGAGCAAAATTCTCTTAAAAGTGCTTTAAACTCTCAACGAACGATTAATATCGATCCTGGTTTAATCACCATCGAAAATGTTGTCTTGGCGACGTTTAAAAATTTTTCCCACCGGATCGAGATTGCCGAAAATATTTTTGCTGAACTTGTCTATACGGCCAAAGACCAACAGTTTGAATTATTGCCCTGGACTTATCCTGATTACGCCCATCTTGAGATAAAAAAATTTTTTGATTTTTCTAGGCAACTTTTGAAACAAATGATTTCTGCTAACAAAAAAACCTAACGCCTTAACACCTGACTCTTCAGACAATAAGTATGGGCGATTTTCTTTTCTTGAGTCTCAAAAAAGGCGAAATTAAAAATTGAGACTTTAAATTTTAAGGTATTTGATTCAGCCACTTGGCCTCGATCATTTTATCTATGCAGCAATTGATTGACCGGAGTTTGACCCGGCCCCATAATGTTTTTTATACCATCACTGTTTGAGAAGGAACTTGAAGAGTTGATGGAGTCAGGATCCGTGTGACAAAGGTGACTAGGGAACGAAAGTCCTTAGGAGCAAAGTTTCTGTCCTACGACTGGTTTTGGCCCCTGAAAAGGTCAGAAAAGATGGATTAGAAATTGCCGAAGCGGTATGGTCTTCGGTCGCTTGAGTAAGATGCCGAGCGATTTTTTCGGGTCCTAGACGCTCTACAGGAAGTAGAGATGGTCTACTAACCTTTTCAGGAGGCAGCAAGGACCCACTTTATGATCGACATTCAAGGTTTTTCCAGGGAACAAGGGGTTAAATGATAGAGTTCTCAATGATTGTATTCCAATAGATTTTGGGTACGAGTTAGTCACGATAAGGGGAAAACGTCAGATTAGGGATGATCAAATCAGAGCACTCTTAAGGGTGTATAACTGTGAATATGACATGAGCAGGGGTTGATCCTGCTTTAAAAATAGTGCCCAGGTTTTTAGACCTGGGCTTTTTTTTGCGTGAATTAATAGTTAGCTTCCGTAATGTCGTATTCAAGTCCGTAATCCGTGGCCATGTTTTTTGGAACTTTTCCAAATTTTTGTTTTTTACGGTTCTCAGCTCTTTTTTCGCGGTTAATGGTGAATTTATCATTGTTGCTATCGGCGATCACAAAATCATACAGGGAGTTAGTATTTTCATCACCACCACGTTCATAAGCTGGATCATCACAAGAAAAGAGGGGAGGGAAATAACTTAACTTATAAGCATTTACTTTTCCCGCAGGGGTTTCCAACACATTGGCAGAAAAGTTGAGGATATTAAAAGCGAGAAGTTTATTGATATCTTCAAAACGGTCTAAATCGAGTCCCGTTTTTGCTTTAAAGGCCAATAATCCTTTATCACCTGAATTTTGCTCTACCATCACTTTATCTTGTTGAAGGTCACAAAGCGTCGATGATGATAAGGATAAACTAGCAACATGTTTTGCAGTCTTGGCCATAAAGCTTTTTTGATCTTCAGCGGTTCCTTCCATTGGGTTGGTAAACTCTTTGGCACTTTCTCTCATCGAATCGGTATCAGCGACTAAATTAGAAATCACATTCAAGGCCGCTTCTAAAACCGTTTTTTCCATTAAGTCTTTATTTCCATAAATAGGATCCCCATCGACCACTACTAAGTTAATGTTTTGAACATAAGTTTCAACTAAATTGGTAAATGGATTGGCATGATTATTAGTGGTGGCAATAAAAGAAGCATGTGCACCCACTGCTAAAGTTCCAATTCCTGCTTCACCCGCCACTTTGCCATCATGAAAATGATTAATCATGCGAGCGGGATTTTCCGTCACCATTTTGAAAAGTTCTTCATCCGTAATGTGACTTAAAGTACTTTGATTTTTAAGAATATATTGTTTTGCCAATTTAAGCTCTTCTAAAACTCCCCGTGAACCCGTTGGAGTCCAATCTGAACCCAGTGATAAGAGTAAAGGTTTTTGAGTTTTTTCTGCGACTTTTTTAACCAGTGCTAGATCCAAAGTTTCACCATAGAGTAACAAATTAGAAAACGGCGACCAAACAATCCCCATTCCATAATCGGCCATTTTAGTTAAACCTTTTTCATTGATCCCAACGGCATGAACAAAATTAACATTTTTATCTTTGGCCAATTCACCAAAGATCAGATCAAAGATTTCAAATTCTAATCCATTGTAAGGATCGTGGCGGCGTCCTTCCGCTAAATGCCCGATGATGGCAGCAGAATTTTTGTCTTTTAAATAATTAATTTTCCCCACGATCGTTTTATGCACAAAATAAATATAGCGTAAAAATGACGGATGCATGGACTTATCGCTAACTCTGCTTTCTAAATCTTTAGTGTTCTTAACTTTACATTGTTCTTTTAACCAGTTTTTATCGGCCAATAATTTAGCATCTTTAGCACTCATGGAATCAGAAATGATTTCTTTGGTCGCTGGACAAGTACGGTGCACGATTTGCGTGATCGCTTCGCCATAATTTTTTGCTTTTTTCGATTCGATTAAAGGCCTTACTTCATCCCAAACAAAAACCATTTCTCCTGGGAGTACTAAATCCGTTGGGCCTTGGACAGCTTTTTTCTTTGATTTAAAAGCTTTAGCATCTTCAACTTTATGAATGGCAAAATTCGACGTACAAGAATGAGGACCTTGTAAGTAGGTGGTTCCGATCACCATCGCTTGTAACTCTGACCAACGAAAAGCCGCGCAGTTAATTTCATTGCCGTAGCCTATCCAGGGATTCATGTTAGCACTGACTGATTTTTTGTAAACACTCCATTCGCGCCACTCAAATCGATTGGCAAACTGTCCTTTGGCCGCACCCCAGGCCTGGATAATATTTTGTTTAGTATGATTATGCAGGTCGATTAAACCGGGATAAATCACATTATATTTACCAGCGGTTGTTAGATGATAAACATTGGCTTCTTTTAAATTTTTGGCATTTTCATCGGCTTCAATTTTTTCAATAAATTTATCATTGACCGTCAGGATTCCTAAAAATGTTTTATTTTTATCTTTACCAACATATTGCCCAGGAATCATCGCCACAAATTTTTTTATTTTTTTGTCGGCATAAGTTGAATAGGGAATAAAAGCGGAGGCCCCTAAAAGTACGGTAACGAGAATGGACACCAAGGTTTTTTTCATAACTATTCCTTTTTCGCTATTTCTTTAAGGGTTTGTGAATCGAGAAGATTATTTATTAAACTCATGTTAAAAATTACTTTTTCGGCTAAATCAATTCCCATGCGTTCTTCCGAATCTTCTTGACCAGTTTCTTCAACACTAAAATTTTCTAAAGTTTCAGTCGCTTTGATCCATGACTCAGATTTCAATTGTGCGATCAAGGCTTGCATTGAATCAGCGGATTCTTGATTATTGTTCTCTAAATGGTTTTCAGTTTGACGAACGATGAGTTCTATTTTTTGTAAC
>JBIKWR010000022.1:0-26115 GCA_044356225.1 Bacteriovoracaceae bacterium
CCTCTTGAGTCCCTCTTGAGTCCCTCTTGAGTCCCTCTTGAGTCCCTCTTGAGTCCCTCTTGAGTCCCTCTTGAGTCCCTCTTGAGTCCCTCTTGAGTCCCTCTTGAGTCCCTCTTGAGTCCCTCTTAAGTCCCTCTTAAATTAACAAATTCTTACTTGGTTGCGACTTTTTACACGATGTAAGGAGTTGCAAGCTAAGTTTTTAATTTTTTAAGCTATTGATCTTTTCAATACGAATTTGTGACTTTGATAAGGGGAAAAAATGAAAATTCTGTTCAACACTTTTTGTTTTTTGCTGTTGATGATCAATCAGGTTTTTGCTCTTCACGTTATTGGAGAAGACAACCGTCTACCGGCAGTGGGACTCGACCCTCATTGGCAAAAAGTTGGAAAATTAATTGGACCAAGGGGAGCATGTTCTGCATTTTTGGTTTCTGAAAATATGGCGATGACTGCTGCTCATTGTATTTATGATGAAAATGGCAACCCTAGCATTGGGAGATATCAACTTCTTCTTGGTTTTAATCATGGAAAAAGCATCGCCAAGGCGAATGTTATTTCCATTGTCGAGCCAGGTTATGGAAAAAATTTAAAACAGGGCCAAAGAAATAAAATATTTGAGTCTATGGCCTTTGATATAGCACTGCTTTTAATCGATCAACCACTTGGAAGACAATTCGGTTTTTTTAAGTTGCAAGAATTTACAACTCAACAACTTAAAAACTTGAAAGTTAATAATCTTGGTTATCCATCGGACGTTCATCAAGGATTAGAAATGACGGTTCATCAAGATTGCCAAATTCAAGACGTCAATCTTGATACGAGTTTTCGTCCAACGGTTTTAAAAAATACTTGTGATATGAGAACTGGAAGTTCTGGTGGTCCACTCTATTTTATCAATGAAAAAAATGAACCCATCGTTGTGGGAATCATGACACTGGAAGTGGGCGAAGCAGTAGAAAAAAAAGTAGGCGAAAAAGTAGATGAAAAAGTGGGTGAAGCAGTCGAGGAGAAAGTGTCCAATCAAGAAAATTTGGCCAACTCATTATCTCCATGGGTGTTATGGGCACAGATCTCAATTGCAAATGAATTAGAGCATAAAGAAGCAGTTTTAAAACAAATAAAAAGTAAATCAAATCCAGGTCAGTAATCGATCAAAGCGATCAGCTATGACTTATTGATCTTTTCTACCGTATGACTTAAAAAATCCTATTTGGGGGGCAAGGCCCCCCACCTTTTTTTTAATGCTAAGAGAGCTTATTATTAATAGATGAAGTTGTTTCTCTTGATCATATTCATTTTCATCCATTCTTTTTCCTCGGAAAGTAAAGATCATTGTCAGCGAGATTGTAAAACTTTAAAAATTGTAAAATTATGTCTTGTTGATCCCGCTGAAAACCAAAGCACTAAGGAACAATTAACGGTGCAAAAGGCCTGTGGTGAGGCAGAAAGCGGAAATATAATCAAAGAAGTCAGTACTCAAGATCAATTAAAAGAAGAATTAAAAAGAATTCATCAGGACTGCGGTGTGATCAAAGAAATGACTATTTTTGGTCATTCAGATGGCATGATACTGACCACAGGAAATATGGAGACAAGAGATTTTAATTTTATTTTTAATGAGTATCGTTGCCTTTTTTCTCATCCCAATCCTAGAGTTAATCTCATTGCCTGTGATGCGGGGGTTGGTTGTGCCGGAAGACTTTTAATGTATCAAATGGCGGCGGCAGTTTTTCCCGATGCGGGCAATGTGAGGGCCCCCATGTCCGGATGTTTAGCATCACCACTTGATATTTCCAGTCAAAATGGTAAGTGGGCCGAGTTAACTTATGTCAGAAGATCTAATCGTTCTGAATGGACTGAATCGAAAGGTTTTTTTGGAAGTGGAGAAGCGCTCCCGTCAATACAAATAACCTGCCTCGAAGAAATTAATCTAGTATTAAGAAAAATGAATGATAAAGAGGCCAGTTGTGTAAAGTGGGATAGTAAAACTCAAAGAGCTTATGACAATTTAGTTTTGTTAAAAAGTAAGTTGCAGAATGAAACTTTAAAAGTGCCAGAAATTTTTCCACCCGGAACTGGGGTGGAAGATCTCGAGTTTTTAAAAATGAGTTTGGATTGTGAGAACGGAAGTGGCAATAACAAAACTAATAAAAAAACATCGAGAAAATAAAGTTGAAGTTATTTGCAGTCGGCCCCAACTAAAATTCGGGACCGGTTTTTGAGAGATGAGAATTTTATTTTCCAAATTTAAATTTTTTCAATTCTATTTGTTGAGTTTCGCTTGAGTCGGTCATTCGTAATTTTACAATTCCAAAGGGAACGGCAGCAAACCATATTTGGCCCGTGCCCATTTCTACGCGACAAGTTTGAAATTTTCCGGCCGGCACAGTGATGGTTTCAAGGACTGCGCCTTCTGAAACACAATTGGCGATGACAGAGGTTGCAAAACTCGCTGATAATAATTCTTCTCGGTCAATCCATTCTTCTTCTACTTCTTCTTGTCCAGATATTTTAGTCACGATCTTAATTTCAAATTGATCACTTTTTGAATCATAAGAAAGAACTGACTGTTCAGTTGAGCCTGTTTCTGTTTTGCCATCAGTGGTGACACTTAAATTATAGGAAGCAAAATCTTTAATTGCGGTATCTTGGGCATGAATGACATTAATTGAAATGAAAAAATTGATAATTAATAATAAAGAAATGGACATTTTCATCCTCCTACCACCTTGATTGAGTTAATGTTTTGCAAGAACGATACGATATTTTTATGCATTCAAAAATGATTATTTTTTTAATTTTTTTCTATTTCCCAAATTGATATTCACTTAATTCCATTAGTAATATTTGGCTTTCTTCCTCTTCTTGTAACTTAATATATCCAAAAGGAGCTATTCCAATCCATATTTGACCAGATTCAAAATCTTTACGACAAGTTTGAAACGTACCTGCAGGTACAGTGATAGTTTCAAGTATTGATCCATCAGCTTCACATGTAGCTAAAACGCTAGCTGCAATAGTGGCGGATAGCGACTCACCTTGTTTAAACCAATCTTCGAATACATTTACTTCTTCAGCTATTTCTGTGACAGTTCTCATTTCAAAGAGCTCTGTTGCAGCATTATAAGAAGTAATTTTTTGTACGGCTGAACCCTCTTCAATAATGCCATCTGAGGTGAGAGTTAATTTGTATGAAGAGTAGTCTCCTACTGCCGTTTCTTGTGCTTTAGTTTGGTTGGCATTTGTGAAAATATTGAGCATTAAAAATACAAACGTAGAAAATATGGGGAGCGAAAAATTCATAGGGCTACCTTGTTGGTTTTAGTTTTCAAAAAATCATAAGATATTTTATAGAGATGAGAAATGACAATATCATTAAAAATTTGGCTGACGGAAACAGTCTAATACTCTGGTGGCGCAATTCATTCTATGCTAAGATTAATTTTGCAGAACGGGGGTGCCCTGGTTTCGACGGGATACTTGAGTTTTTGTAGGCGTGTCTACGTCAATACAAAAAATGTCCAGAGGACAATTTTTTATTGGCGAAACACACTGAGTGAATCCAGCCCGAAGGGCGCGGTATTCACGAGCAATACAAATTATTAATTTAAAAGTGTAAAAAATTTCAAAATATTCAAATAGATGAAGTGCTCTTTTAAGTAATTCCACTCTATGCTAAGATGAATGTTGCAGAACGGGGGTGCCCTGGTTTCGACGGGATACTTGAGTTTTTGTAGGCGTGTCTGGGTTGGTCTCTTGGCCCAGTAAAAAGGAGACCAAAACATAATTGGTGAAAATCAATATGCTCTAGCTGCCTAATACCAGCTTGTGAGGGGGCCATCACCCGATAACAACCAAGATGGCATACCAGTTTTTTTGTTGCTGGCTAACTAACAGACGAAGATTTGCCAGGTTACTTCGCAAAAAATCACTGGGTTTGGTTACATTGACAAAAGTAGCTCCCGAGTCGCTTCGGTAATTAAGCGACTACACACGTAGACTGCATTTACAACGGTGTTTCGGACGTGGGTTCGATTCCCACCACCTCCACCACTCAGCACAAGCATGAGTGGTGGCCCCTTCCAGAAACAAAACCAACTAATTTAAAACACTTAGAAAACCAATCCCAGTGGGCGTTTAGCTCGTCTGCCTCTTTTGTCACAGAAAATCACTTGGAGTCACTTGAGTCGTGCTACTTAAGTGCTACTTTCGGGCTACATATGATTTTCTCCACCAACTTTCATGGACTACTTGTGTAGGAAGTGGGTCTTATTTCTGACTCATCTCTATGATTTTAAATGGACTACACGCGTATTTTAAAAATGCATCTTCATTCATTCAAACTGGAGATAGAGATGAAAATTAAAAAAAAGAAAAATAGAAGAAGTGATTTTAAGATTATGAGTAAAGAGGCTGCCGTGCTCAAATATTTAAGAGAGTCACGTAAATTATCTATCCGAAAGGCTTCAAGAATTGTGGAACTTTCTGATGCAAAAATCAACCATGCTGAAAATGGGAGATGCGACCTTAACCCTAAAATTATTCTTATGCTTCTAAATGCTTATGGCTATAGCTATGATGAGTTTATGGACTTGGTAAAAGGAAATAAAGAAATGCCTTCAAATATTTATTCCGATTGCATCGAGATATTAAAACGATTGGATAAAGAAAAACTTAAAACTGTTAAGGCAATACTTCAAAGTTTTTAAACTCCCCTTTTAATTCTTTTGAAAAAGAACGACTAACAGGAACTTCTCTTCCATTCACTAATATGATGGTTAAAGCGTCTTTTTGCTTATCAATAGCACTGAATGATACCCAGTAAGAGCGATGAACTTTCATGCCTAACTCAGTTGGAATTTGTATTAGGGCATCTTTAAGACGATAGAGAACAGTATAGTTTTTCTCTGGATAAATGAGTTGGATATAGTTTTGCTGGGCCTCAATAGCGAGTAAATTTTTTCTTTCTGATTTCGGAATGTCCTTCAAGAAAGGAAGATCCTCAAAAGAAGACTTTGTTAGAACAAATTCTGTCTTTATCGATTGAGTAAGTTTAGAAAGGTAGGATTGTGCCAACTCACAAAGAGGCCAGAACAAAACAGGGTACTTCAAGTCTTCTAGAAAACTTCCGAAATAAAATTTAAGATATGATGTAAATTCATTATTGGTTAAGTTTGATTCTTGGAATATACAATTGGGATCAATGAATTTAAATAGTTCAATTAGGATGTAATCAAAGAAAAAAGATCCAAAAGTACCCAATAAAATAACTAAAATGTTAAGAACTACAATATTTCTAATATTGGGAAAGCGTCTCTGTATCAACTCTTTAGAAAGCGACAAAAATAGAATCAGGAGAAACACCTGCAGAAAGCCGTAGGCTAATCTTGTAAGAGTAGATGATTCGGCAATATCAAACTGAAAACCTGAAATAGCAAAGCTAAGGTAAACAAAGGCACCTATCGTGTAGTGCGCTTTGTATTTATCTAGGTAGTTAAGTAGTTTGGATTGGCTTTTTTCTCTTTCCATTCGTGTATACATGAGTTGAACTGATCAAATAATATCTCCCATTCATCAAATAAGCCATTAATATCACCAGCTTTTGTATATAAGTTAGCTTTAGTGCTTCCGAAGTATACGGTGAGATTATGAATTCAAGAAAGTTGAGAATTATTAAATATGCTTTGATTTTTGTGGCTATTATTTTTGTACTGGCATGGTCTGGTTTTTATCTATTTTGAGACACTTAGGAGGTCATATGAATCCATTTTTGTTTGTTATTTTGATGTCGATTTTATCGGTATCTGCTTTTGCAGAGGAGAGATTTTACGCAAGGGTCTATGGTGGTGCTAGTGTTTTAGGGAACCAAGATATTTCTCAGTCAGGGTTTAGAGCTGCTGGTGTTACTGGTGAAATGGAAACCAGCTTGGGATACCGTGCAGGCTTCTCATTTGGATACAATTGGAATGATAGTTTTTCCACAGAGATTACATGGGATTATATAACTAACTCTGCAGAGACTTCTTTTAGTGACGGTAGTAACTACTCTAAAGGGGATTATTCTTCTCGCCTTCATTTCTTAAACTCTTATTACCATTTTAATACTTCAAGTAACTTCAGACCTTATGTTTGTGTTGGACTTGGGATTATTCAAGAGATTGATATTGATTTAGAGAATTCATCTGGAGAACAATCCTTTAGTGATGATGGTGGTCTTGGTTATCAGTTAATTGTTGGGACAGAGTACAAAATCAATAACAACTGGGGTTTGAATTTTGAACTCACCAATATTGGCTTTAGCGGTCCTGACTTTAGAAGCGAGGGAGGAAGAAACTCAACTATCACCGACACCGAGGGGTATGGGCCATGGAATGTTAACGTAGGTTTGAAATACAGTTTTTAATTTAAGGAGGAAATTGTGAAGTATTTTGTTTTTTGTATCTTGATGAGTTTTTTTTCAACTAAAGTTTTAGCAAAAAGATGTTCTCCAGAATCTCCAAGTCTTTTGAATTTTGCCTGTGAGAACGACGAATCCTGGATCATCGGTGTTGGGGCTGGAGTTGAATATGGGGCGATTGCTGATGGTTCAACCAAAAAAGAGTTTGAGTTTGAACCAGGAGTTATCTTTCATGCTGGAAATGATTGGGGACAAATATTTTTTAATGGTCAAGAATTGGGGGCAAGGTACTTTGCCACAGATAACTTTAACTTTGCATTGGTAGGCCGTTTTGAGCCAGGAAGAACTGAGGCTGATGATCCTGATTTATTGAGAGGCCAAGGAGATTCGGATGATAAAATCATGGCCAGACCGGAAATTCGCCTCAACCTTTATGGTAATTGGAATGTCTGGTTTGGAGCTACCTCGTTACTTGGAGATAGTGAAATTGGAAATCTCCATATTGCACTTTTAGGATTTGGGATAAATAAAATAGGAATTCTAGATCTTGAACTTCAAGTTTCACAGAGGTGGGGATCAGGTGCTTTCATTAATAAGGACTTTGGTGTGAGTGCAGAGCAGAGTTCTCGAAATGGATTGTCCCTATACTCAGCAAGTTCTGGTAGACAATCAACTGCTGTTGCCATTGTCGGAAAGGTTGATTGGACGAAGAGATTTAAGACTCTTTTTGAAATTGGTTACGATAAGTATTCATCGCGTTTACAAGAGAGTCCCATAATCCAGAGAGGACAAGATTATGAGTACGAATTAGGAGCAACTTTTCTCTATTTGTTCTAAAAAAAAGGAACCGAAAGGTTCCTTTTAATTTTCATTTAAAGAGAATTTAAGAAATTTTGTGTATGAAAGCTGATCATCTTGATCGGAAGAAATTTACTTCTACTTTTTCTGCCAAGAAAAAAATAAAAAACGAAAAGATATTATTGAACCCTTGCAACCTGTGCTGTCGGGCCTAAATCTTTGGCATCTTTTCTATAGCGATGTGCTTATCTCATCATTTGTGGCGTTTGGCTCAGTTCTTCTGGGCTTCGTTTTAACTGAGTGACCGTTCACATGTTTGCTGTTAGGTTGAATCCATCCTCACCTTACCCCCGGCGCTTCTCGTCTCTCATCACCAAGCAAGTGACCGCAATATTTCACCATCCACACATCTATAATAACTCAATTCTGTGGTAGGGTAGAAATGCCAAGAATTAAATACATTATAGAAATGAGGGAAATGCCCGAAGTATTTGTATTCTTTCAACCTCTATTAGGGGTTAAATAACCCTCTTAAGGGGTTGACTTTTTCATGGTATAGTCTTACAATTACCTCATGCTCGACCAAATATTAGGCAGCGAAACTGCACAAAAAATTTTCCTCCACATTTATCATCATGATGAATCTTACCCAACTGCAGTGGCCAAGGATTTTAAAATCACTCTAGGTCAAGTTCAAAGGCAATTTGATCGTTTTGAAAATGCTGGCATTTTAATTTCAAAATTGCTTGGTAGGACTAGGGTTTATCAATTTAATAAAAAAAATTCTCTCACTGCGCCTTTTATTGAAATGGTGAAAAGGGTTTATGATTCTATACCACTTCAAGAGAAAGAAAATCTTTTTAATACCCGAAGGCGTCCAAGGAGAGCGGGTAAACCTGTTATTGGTCGTAAAGCTCCATGAAAATTGATTTTAAAAATTGTAGTGAAGAAGAACTTTGGAAATTTGTTGGAGGGCACTTATCTAGAAATGGAATTGATGCAGTTCTTGTCGGTGGCGCGGTTGTTTCAATTTATTCAGAAGGCGCTTACGAATCAGGCGATTTAGATTTTATTGTTCAAAATCTTATGAAAGATAAACTTCCTCTAATTATGGAACGTATTGGATTTATAAAAAAGGGGAGGCACTATGTGCATCCCGAATGTAAACATCTGTATGTTGAATTTCCGTCGGGGCCATTAGGTATTGGGGAAGATATCAATATTACTCCAATGGAGATAATTGAAGGTGCTACCCATATTAAAATACTTTCTCCAACAGATTGTATTAAAGATCGTTTAGCGAGTTACATTTATTTCAAATCGAAAGAAGGTTTAGAGCAGGCGATTCTGGTTGCTAAAAAACAATCATTTAAGAAATCCGAAATCAAGAGATGGTGTGAAGTCGAAAGAGCCGAATGGGCTTTTAATGATTTTATTGAAAAGTTAAAAAAGGTTAAATAAGAAAAATTGAGCTTATATTTAGAACTTAAGGCCATTTGGAAAAAGTTTGGAATTAATGGACAAATAAAAAACTACTCCTAAAAATATGGCGATGGCCGGAAAGATATCAGGTCTTGTTGTTCAAGCTTTGAAATTTTTGGGGCAAAAACATATTGACTAGAAAAAAATAAGAATAATAAGGAAAAAATTATCAAAGCAAGATTTGAAAATATTAAAAGTAGACTCGAATTTTGCTCCCGTTTGGATTCGAAAAATAATTAATACGAAGATAGTAGAAGGACTTAATGGATAGGTTTTTAAATTTATCAAAAGAAAATAGGATTGATATCTTCAATAAAGCTGAAGTTGATATTGGTCTCTCAGAGGATCTAATCGAAAAAGACTTCTGGGTCTGCTGGAGTACTTATGGACATTGAAATCGTTTATCCAACCGAAAAATATTTTAGCAGTTTTCATGAAGTACTTTCGAAAGTTGCAAGTGAACGTGTTTATATTGAAATGATTGAAGCTCCTCCACTCGAAAAAGTAAGCGGCTTTCAAAAAAAACTAATTTCAATAAACGGTCCCGTTTATTATGCGATTCAAAATAATTGTGTAGTTGGTTGGTGTGATGTTTTTCCAGAAGACAATCCTCGACAATCACATCGAGGTGGATTGGGAATGGGATTACTTCCAGAATTTCGTGGCAAAGGTGTCGGTAGCAAACTTTTAAAAGCCGTCTTAGAACATGCAAAGAAGTTCGGTCTAGAAAAGGTGGAGCTAAATGTTTACACCACGAATGTGCCTGCAATAGCCCTTTACAAGAAATTTGGCTTTGAGCAAGAAGGCTTACTAAAAAAATATCGCAAACTCGATGGAAAGTATTTTGACTGTCTTGCGATGGGAAAATTTTTGTAAATTGAATTTGCAGATGAACCTTTAGAATTCAAAGAAAGTAGTCAAAGTGTTAGAGTATTTATAATATAAAAGATATTCTAACCCGACCCTCCTTCAGACATTGGTGTACGCTTTGAGTTAGAGAGATTAAATGAATAAAGTTTCCAGAAATGATCCTTGTCCCTGTGGCTCAGGGAAGAAATATAAAAAATGCTGTATAGGTAAAGTTTTACAGTTTCCAATCCCAAACTCTTTTGAAGAAAAACAATCTTATTCATCAAACGATTTTATGGAAAAAGTTAAAAAACATTTTGCAGAGAATAAGTTCAATTCCCTTGAAGAAATGAACGAGGAGTTAGGAACAATTTCAAAGAATTTTAATTCACAAGGACAAGATGACTTTCTTGGTTTATCTCCCACACAGATGCACAAAGTTTTAAATTCACCGTTAAGTTTAGATAACGAAATATTCAAAATTGAACTAGAGTCAGAAAAAGAACTAGACCAAGTTCCAATATTTAATCAAGCTTTATATTTTCTTCGTAAAATTCAAGAGGCAGGGGATCTTAAGGCCACACAAAAAGGAAATCTACCCAAGCTTTTTGTTGTAGATTTATACGAAAAGTTTTTTTTCAAAGATAAGTACACAATTAGGCCAAACAGAGAAGATGATCTTCCTCAAATGACCAGGTTAAAACTTTTACTCGAAATCTCGGGTTTAATAAAAAAAAGAAACAACAAGTTTTCCCTAACAAAAAAGGGAGCAATAATTTTTGAAGAAAATAAAAAAATTGAATTATTTGAGTTAATTTTCATAAATTTTGCTAATACATTTAACTGGGCATTTTTAGATGGACACTCAGAGCTAAATTTAATTCAACGGAGTGCAACTTTTAATTTTTTATTATTAAATAAAAAATGCAGGGATTGGACGCTTGACCGCGATTTAGGTCAATTTTATCTAAGAGCGTTTCCAGCAATTACTTCAGAGGTTGCTGATTCAAGCTACTCCACCCCTGAAAAACAAGTGATAAGTTGCTTTAGTTTGAGGTTCCTCAATAGGTTCTGCCTCCCGTTAGGTATTGTGGATTATAAAGAAGAAAAAGTTAAAAATGGTGAATATTTTGACTTCTTTGAATATTACAAACCGACTTCCTTTTTTCAGAAAAACTTTAAATTCTAAATAACTTAAATTAATTTCCATGCCATGAGAGCTTGTTTTGCTACTCAGCTTTTAGCAAATGGAAATCCTGCTAAGGTAGTGATAAAAATCTGTGTTTAGAGAGATTTGGAAACGATAGAGTTTTATATCCGAGTTGCAGGAGTCGAAGATAAAGGGGCCACTGATAGTCTCAAAATCCTGCCTTTTGAGACCGAGGTTATGGGGAATGTAATGGAGCTATTTGGTGTAAAGTCTTAAGTATTTAATTTCAGGTAGGATTAAAATCCGACCTGAATATTTAAGTTTCTGAATTTGCTAGAGATTGTTAAGTTATCACAATAAATGCCGTAAAGGGAATATTCCCTTGAGTGAATATGCTTTTGGGGGTATAATGAGTTTATGGAACGTTAAGCAAACAGCGGAGTTCCAAGATTGGTTTGATGAGGCAGATGAGTCTTTGCAAGAAGACATTGTTGAACACATAAAGTTGTTGGAACAGTTTGGCCCAAATCTTTAAAGGCCTTATGCTGACACTTTAAAGGGTAGCCAGTTATCCAATCTTAAGGAGTTAAGATTTAATAGTAGAGATAAAGTAATAAGAGTTTTCTTTATTTTTGATCCAGATAGAAATGCTGTCCTTTTAATTGGTGGGAATAAAGCAGGAAGTGGAGATAAGACATTTTACGATACGATGATTGATCAAAGTGAGAAAATATATGGTCGATTTCTAGAAGATAGAAAAAAAGAAATAGAGATAGAACAAAAGAAATTAGAGAAACAGAAAAAAGAACCCTCAAAGAAATCAAAGAAGGGGAAGAAAAAATGAAAAAGAAAACTAAAAAACACAACCAAGATTTTTTTGCTCATGCTAAAGAGGTTATGGGTGAAGAAAGATTTTCCAAGTCAGTTAAAAAAGGCCAAGAGAAAGTTCATGAGCTAAGATTGAAAATCGCTCGCGAAATGATTGGATTGAATCAAACAGACCTTAAGGGCATGACTCAGCCAGAAGTATCAAAGATTGAAAATCGTAAAGATTTAAAAATTTCGACACTTGATAAATATGCTAAATCGATGGGGATGAAAGTTAAGATTAGTTTAGTTCCTGACGATGATGATGATCAGCCAATTGCGATTTATGGGTAAAATGTAATACAAAAAAGCCACTATTCAAACTGACAGTTCTATCAAGATGCTTTGATGGGAGTTTAAAAATTCTGGCCAATAAGGATTCAAAAATATATCACATGCTTAAAAGGCTTTAGAAAATGTTATTTAAGCTTTCTCTTTACCTTCATATTTTGGCAGGAACGATTGGTCTCGTGATTGGTCCTATTGCTATGTATGCGCCTAAAAGAAAAGGGTTACATACCAAATTTGGAGTCACTTACTTTTATCTAATGGCCCTTGTTTGTCTTTCTGCTGCAATGCTATCCGTTTTAAACTGGGAGAAAAGTTGGTGGTTCTTAATAGTTGCGATTTTTAGTTTTTCCTTTGCATGGAAAGGGTATCATGCTGTTAAAAGACGCGGCGATAATTGGGTTAGAAAACATATATCAGGGATGCTTGGTTCATACATTGCAATGACAACAGCATTGCTTATTGTAAATATCACATCAATTCCAGGCCATCAGGCAATACCAAAAATTGTTTTCTGGTTATTACCCACAATAATTGCTACGCCTTTCATTGCGAGAACAATAAAAAAACATACGTGATTTTCAGAAAATAATTCCAAAAAAAAGCGTTAAAGAAAAACAAAGTTCAATTCTCTTCAGTCTTAAAATTCAAGTTTCCACCAATACCCTCAATTATTTCAGTCCTTTAGAAATTAAAACCACGTCCGATTCGGACGTGGTAGACGCTTTTTTTGATCTACATAAATTAATCAACTATTAACAATGGATTACTCCAATGGGTTATTATGTTCGAGCTTTGATGTGGAAAAAATCTGTACCAAATTGGAAACTTCAATTTGTATCTTACAAATCTTGTGACGTTTTAAATTCAAACGCACAGAAATTAAAAAAAGAATGGGATGTTGATCCAGATCGCTGGCACGCTCTTGGAATACATAAACTGATGACCATTGAAGAGGCTAAAGTAAGGGCAAAACAATTGAATGCCCAAGATTATTTAAGAGGGCAGGAAGAGAGGATAAAAAAAATAGAATTGCAAGATGCAGAACTTCGTAAGCGTTTTGACTCAGTTTTACCGGAGGAGTTTGTTGCTGAATTTGAAAAAAGATTTATCAAGGCCCGCGACTCAGAAACGATTGCTAGAAAAAGAAAAACTTCTAGGGCCAGGGTAACTTGGAAAGCAGCTCAAAAATTAATTGTTGCAGTCCAGATTGATCCTTCAGAATGGTTTTATTACAACAATGAAATTTATGATTATTTTTTTCAAAAAAAATATAGTCTTCGCTATTGTCATTCAATTTTAAATTTAGTGAACAGGTGGGGTTATTATATTTCAAGAAAATTAGCAAAACCATTTATGGCCATCGTTCGCCCTAGAGGTTATGAACGACAAAGATTAATTGAGGCTTATTATGGAAAAACTAAATATGTCAGGAGGCCTTCAGCACAATTAACACCAGAACATTTGATGGAGATTTCACTGAAAATGAATCAACCAAATTTTAATTGGCTTTTTCTTTCAGTTTGGTTAGGTCTTAGGCCTCAAGAGATTGACAATCTACATGACAAGTCACTTTGGAAGTTGGAAATACCGATTAAAGGTAGAAAAATATTATGGGTTTTTCAAACCAAAATTGTAGCCCTTCCGCACCATTTGCAGTGCTTGCACCTTTTGAATTGGCAGAGGTTAGTCTTTTTTAAATGGCAAGCCCTTGCTTAACTCAGGCAATATTGAATCAATCTGAATCCTTTCATCACTAATATACTTTTTTATAGCATCATGAAAGTTACTGTTTTTCATTTTATGCGCGCTAAATGTTTTAACCGGCCTAAAACCTCTCGCGATTTTATGTTCACCTTGAGCTCCAGCTTCAAAAATCTTTAATTTGTTTTTAATAGCAAGTTCAATTCCGCGATAGTAACAAAGCTCAAAGTGTAAATTAGGATGATTTTCAATGGCCCCCCAATATCGACCAAATAATTTATCTGAGCTAAAAAAGTACAATGAGCCTGCGATAAGTTTATCCTTAAAGCGAGCTTCGACATAGAAGATTTGTTTTTTTAAACTGGAAAATATTATTTTGAAAAAATCTTCATTTAAATAAGCAACGGCGCCTTTTTTCGTCACAGTTGTCAGATAAAACTGATACATCCGCTGGGCATGATCAAGCGTTAAGTTTTCGCCACTATATTCATGAAAAGAAAATTCAGCAGGAAAAGCTCGCTCTTTTTTTATTTGCTTAGCTTTCCTAGATTTTAGCTGACTTAAAAAATAGTCAAAACTCTCGTAACGTTCATTGATAAAATGATATTGAAAACTATCGCGTATTAAATAGTCATAAGATTTAAAAAAATCTATCTCCGATTGATCTAAAAATAGAAAATGAGAAGATGAATAATCTCCTTCTTTATAAAAATATTCATAAGAGTCCATGAGCTCTTTAGAGCATTTACCTAAAAAATGCTTTGTGGTGACTGAAGTAAAAGGAATCATAGAAGTAAGTTTGGGATAATAATTATGTCCATGGCGTTCATAGGCATTTGCCCAGTCCCAATCAAAAATGTATTCGCCATAACTGTGACTTTTGCTAAAAGTAAAAAGTTTTGAATTCTCATTGTGGAACATGAGAGGATCCCATCCCGTTTTTTCTCCTATGACGTGACTTTCCTCTAAAGCTTTAAAAAATTCATTAGTTAAAAATGGTGATTCTTGTTGGTTTGAATTTTTCCATGAATTATCAAATAATTGCTTAACTGGCTTTATTAGCTTAATTGGCATAAAAATAATTCCTATGAACAAGACTAAAGATCAGCAACTCACACTTAAGACAATTGATCATTATTCCACAAATCCTCAAGGATTTTGGCAAGGTACCAAGGATCATGATGTAACTCAAAATATAAATGCCTTATTAACAAATATCCAAGGCACAGGACCATTTAATATTCTAGACTTTGGCTGTGGCCCTGGTCGAGACCTTAAATACTTTAAAGATCTAGGACATGAAGCCCATGGGCTCGATGGATGCCCAGAATTTTGTGAGATGGCCAAATCTTACGCTCATACGAAGGTCTTTCAACAAAATTTTATAGAAATGAAACTTGAATCACATTTTTATCATGGGATTTTTGCTAATGCCTCCCTATTTCATGTGCCAAAAAGGAGCTTAAGTGATGTTTTAAGAATGTTTCATAATAGTTTACAAGAAAATGGAGTGCTTTTTACCTCTAACCCTAGAGGACAAGGAGAAGATTTAACGGCACCTCGATATGCGTATTTTATGGAAATTGGTGAGTACCAAAGTCTACTGGAATCATGTGGATTTAAACTAATCGATCATTACTATAGACCACAAAACCTTCCAATAGAGCAGCGTCCGTGGCTTGCCTGTGTATTTCGAAAAATTCTTTAAATCGGGTGCCAGGCATTCGGAGCAATTATGAAAAAAACATTTAGAATTTTGTTTTCATTACAATACGACGAATGCCTGGCACCGAGTTTTTGCAGAGAAAAACTATCTGGATGCGGAGTTAAATTAAATATTTAAATTTTTTGATGGAATTGGTCATGAGAAAAATAAAGAAGTTCACAACGACATCTAAAAATTATTTAACAATATTTAAGCTAATTTATTTCTCTTGATTATTTTGTATCAGGTGACCGATATCTCACTCAAGATCAAGTCAAAGTCCTGACCCAAGTCATTCCTTTTCCATTCGTGACAAAGCTAAAAATTATTGTTTTTATTTTTACTAATAACTAGGCTGTTACATTCGAGCTATGATTAAACCTTTCTGGAGATAATCAATTGCTGGATGGTTTTTTTTTCAGTCTATCGGGTAAGCCTAAACCAAAAGTTTGTTTCGTGGGCACTGCGAGTGGCGATGCTGCAAGTTTTCACGAAAAATTTTATAAAGCAATGGAGACGAGAGTTCGACGAGAGTTCGTGATACCTTTTTGACTCAAGGTTGGAATTTTGTATTACATACTCTAAACGAAAAGAATCACATACTGTTTTTCAAGTTCACAATTTTTGATTCGATAAATTTTACCCGTTAAATCAATTTCCATACTAAAAAATTCTGAGCATGTTAGCTTTTAGATATATTTAAACTAAGGATTATTTTATGAAAACCCGCCAATTATATTATGTCTTCTTTTTTATCATTATCTCTAACATTTTTTTAATAAGTTTAAGCCATGCTGATTTACTTGTAAGAAAAGCGGATTTGAGCAGGAATCGTTTTTCAGCTGTTCATTGGTATTTTAAAAGCAATGATGAAAATCCGAATGACGATATTGATATTTTTATTTGTAAAGGCAATCCTCTAGAATTTGAAGAAACGCCGAATGATGAAATAAAATTAAAAGGCGATTCATGTAATCAAAAATTAACAACTTTGAGTATCAACCGCTTTAACGAAATATTTGAAAAAACATTAATAAATTATTCATATGCTATTAAAAATCAGTTAGAAAGTGCGAATAAAAAACCATTAGTTATTAATGTTTTAAATGAGTTTACTAATGAAAAAGATAATTATTCTTTATTAAATACTCATAAAACATTTTCAATTGAAGAAAAACTAGACTCGGCAAACAAACTTCTTCGTAGTATTCAGATAAATATTAAACAATTTGGCGAGGATACTTATCTTTTAACAAGGTTAAAAGATCAAGAAGCTTTAATTAAAGATTTACGTACTTTATTAGATTTTAATCTTAGAATTAAAGAAATTATCGCTAGTTTGACACAAAAAATTAAAGAACCTGAAATTAAGGGAGCTCGAGCGGCCTTTCTTCAATTACTTGATACCGAAGCTCTCAACCATAATTTAGAATCCATTATGCTTGGGGCTTTTTTTGAGCTCGAGAGCGTTCATTGTGGTCGTCAAGGAAATGCTTTGTTTAAGATTGAAAATATAAATGAAGGCATGAAGTCATGTGAAAAAGTTTTATGGAATCCTCAAAAAGAGGACTTCAAACTAGTAATGAGAACGACACATCCAACTGAAGAAGTTTATTATGACTCAAAGGCAAAAACTCTGTGGCGACCTGTTCTTGCTATGCCAATTGAGGAAAATGATCTTGAAAACCGTCTAGATCTAGATGTCCGTACATTTAATTCTCAACAAGAAGCTTCTGAAGCTTGTGCAAATGAGAAAAATAAAATTTCATATCATCGATTTTATGAAAATTGGTATCTCCCTACAATCGATGATTATTCACGAATTATTGAAACAAAACTTCAAAATAATTTACCTGAAAATTTTCTTAACAAGCTTGATTATTTAGCTGCGATTAATAGTTACTCATCAAAAAACGCTTTGGAGTATGTTTTTGATCAGGAAAATTTAAAGTTTATAAATGCAAATCGATATATGAAAATCTATGCCCGTTGTGTGTACCAATTATATTAATTTACGAATAAGGGTAGGCGAATAAGGGTAGGCGAATAAGGGTAGGCGAATAAGGGTAGGCGAATAAGGGTAGGTGAATAAGGGTAGGTGATACGAATGCCGCTGCTTTAACATACGCCATTTCGGGCCTTAAATTTACTTCATGGCTCCATTAAAAAGCTATATGTTGATTTCATTCTTGTTTTTAAGGCCCTTGGTTCAATTCGAAATCTGTTTTTTAGTATCTCGTTTTTGAGTTCAGGGTTCGTGATACCTTTTTTCTGTTAGGCAATATTGATTTAACAAAAATGATTTCTTTAGTAAAACAAGAAAAAAGTACCAAATACAAAAGCACCATTCACTTTTGTTCCACCATAAACAAGAGGTTCATAGAACCTTTTGTGATGTTGGACAAAAGATTTCTTTAGAATAAAATCAATACATGAAAAAAATTTTTGTCGGCCTGTTATTCATGATCATTGGTAGTTGTGGTTCGTCTTATAAAGGCGCAAAAAGTGATCACTTTGATGGCAAGCGTTTTCATAATCCCACTGGTGCACCCCCTAAGGGCCTATGGCACGTTTTTAAGTGGAAAATGTTTGGTGCTGCTAAACCATGGCCGCAATGGATTGAGAATCAAGCAGTTCCCCAATTAAGTTTACTACCAACTGAGCGCGAAGTGATTGTGACTTTTATCAATCATGCCATGGTGTTGTTGCAGTTTAAAAATTTAACTATTCTCACTGACCCGCATCTTTCAGAGCGCACTAGCCCCGTTAGCTGGGCCGGACCTAAAAGAGTGAGAAGACCTGGAGTTAGTTTTGATGAACTTCCCAAAATAGATGTCATTGCCATCAGCCATAACCATTACGATCATTTAGATATTCCCACTTTGCAAAAAATTTCAAAACGCGACCAACCTCGAATTTTTATTCCACTAGGTGATGGCGCCTTGCTTGAAAAAAATCAAATCACCAATTTTCAAGAATTAGATTGGTGGGAAGAAGTTGTCATCGCTCCAGGTTTCAAAGTTATTTTTACTCCCTGTCATCATTGGTCTGCTCGAGGTGTGTTTGATCGCAACAAAAGTTTATGGGGCAGTTTTACTTTTGATTACCTTGGAGCAAAGATTCATTTTGGTGGAGATACAGGTTATTCGGACCATTTCAAAATGATATATGCCAAACTAGGTGCGATGAGTTTTTCCATGTTACCGATAGGAGCTTATGAACCACGTTGGATGATGAAAGAGCAACATTTAAATCCAGAAGAAGCGGTTCAGGCCCATTTAGATTTAAAATCTAAAAAATCCATGGGAATTCATTTTGGAACTTTTCAGTTAACGGATGAAGGTATCGACGACC
Organism: Bacteriovoracaceae bacterium; assembly: GCA_044356225.1. GTDB lineage: Bacteria > Bdellovibrionota > Bacteriovoracia > Bacteriovoracales > Bacteriovoracaceae > JBIKWR01. Next base: position 18,598 of record JBIKWR010000022.1, read on the forward strand.
CCGTCTCCGATTTAAAAAAGGCCCTGAAAAAAATGAATGTTCCAGAAAATGAATTTATCACTCTGGAAGTGGGCGAGACTCAGCGTATTTCACTTTAAATTTTAATTTATGATTAATTACTTTTTTTATCTAAAAACAAATGTCAATTCTTATACTCGATGCTCGCGAAGAAAAAGAATAAGCCATCTCTCATTTAAAGGAGGCCATTTGGTATAAAACAGTAAATCTTTATGGCGGAATTTTTAAATGAGTTAATGATAAAAAGTGCCAGCACCTAAATGGTTGAAAGTTGTATTATTTTTAAATTGATTCACTTGCTGATTTAAATGGATCTAATAATTCGATATTTATTAGTTAGAGAAGGTATGAATAAAAAAAATTTAATTTTAAAAAAACGATATTCTCACCATTTGGGTGCTAGCACTTTTTGCTTTATACTTCAGCATTTTACCGATAAGGATAGTTATTTTATAGACTCACTTTGGCGAGTTTCCAAAGGGAAATGATATTTCATAAATTTTTCTTTATAAATCTTCACTTATTATTTCTTTAAATTTAATAATTTCATTTTAGATAATTCGAAAATTGAGCGCAGTAACAACGCTACATAGTTCTTACTGCGCTTAAAAAAAAACTATTTTTTGTAGGGCATTTCGCCTAAAAAATCTTTTTTTCCAACTTCAACCCCATTATTTCTCAAAATTGAATAAGTTGTGGTGACATGAAAATACACATTAGGAAGGGTGTATTGAATCGCGTACTCAAGACCATTTAAATATTTTCCTTCCCAACGAGGTTGAGAAATTTTTCTTTCCTCTGACCCATTAAAATCTTCTTTCGTAAACGTTCCTAGAAATTTAATGGTTTCTTGAATTCGTGTTTTTAACTCAGCTAAGTTAGTTTCCTTGTCGGCATGTTCTGGTGCTTCTTTGTTGGTTAACTTTGCGGCACTAAACTTAGCAACATCACAAGCAATTTGAACTTGTCGAATTAAGTTAAACTGATCGGGAGCAAGTCTAGTGTTTAGTAAAACTCCCATGTCGAAGTTTTTTGCAGCGGCATATTCGGCGCCTTTATCTAGAATATGATCAAGATTTTTAAGCATTTTTATCATTTGAGGTACCAGCCAATTAAACATAAAATTTCTCCTTAAAAGTTAATATTTGAACTCTGCTCAATATACCTACAGTCGTCGATTTGTGGTATGAATTATTGATTGATTAGATTATTTTTTTAAAAAGGATATTAGTTTATGAACCACGATGCACTTCTTAAACCCATGGTATTAGGGAATCTACAATTAAAAAACAGCATTATTATGGCCCCTTTAACTCGAGCTCGCGCTGGGGTTGAGCATATGCCTAATGATTTAATGGGGCAATATTATGCTCAAAGAGCTGGGGCAGGATTAATCATTGCTGAAGCAACCATGGTTTAGTAGAGGGAATAAAAAATAATCAACCTTTGGCACCATCTGATAAAAGCACTTATTATTCTCCAGGGCCAAAGGGTTATACCGACTATCCAAGATTTTTTTAGGAAAATGTATGGCAAAACTAAAAGAGATGTTAGTTAAAAAATTACAGACCTTGGAGGGTTTTGAAGATCGTCCATCCAAAGTATCTGGAGGGTCAGCGATTTTTTTTCAAGGAAAAGAAATGGCCCATTTTCATAGTCAGAACGAAATTGATGTGCGTTTAACCAAAAAAATAATTAAAAGCGAAGGGTTGTCCCATCCTAAAGATTCTCAATTTCATCCAAAACGAGGTCCTAGTAGTGAATGGATTGAACTCCAATTTAGAAGTGTGAATCAAGTTGAAGAAATTGTTAGGCTGTTTAAATTAATCATGAAAACTAAGGCATAGTTTTGGCAGTTAAGAGATTTTGCGTATAGGGTGCAAGATACTTCATTAATTCTAATTCTTCGTTATTGATTGTTTTTTACTTTTTGATTCAGTATAGCGAAACATTTTGAAGCAATTTTTTTAGTTATGCCATTATTTTTGGCCAAAGATTTTAATCTCACATCTTTAAATTGTGAAAAATCAAGCGACTCAATAGCGGTTCTTTCTGAATAAAAAAACCAATTCATACAAAGTTTATTCTGCTCAAAATACTGATCAAATTCTTTAACAAAAAATTCTGGATTTAATTTAAGAATTTGAAAAACATCTTGGATAAATTCAACTCTGTCTTGTGGTTTAACTGGACTGTATCTTAAAATTGAGTGAAACAATCCAGTATGCTTATTTTCCGCGGTGTATTTTAATAAAACACTCCATGATTTTGCGCCTTGATAGCCCTTTTTTATGGGCATTTTTTTTGTGTATTCTGGGATTTTTTTCAAAATTTCTTGTTCAGAAGTAAAAGGCTCGGGTTTAAATTCTGATGCCACTAAAAAAGTTTGGAAAAGAATACAAAATAACAAAAATTTCATGAAACAATTCTATATTTTTCTTAATGAATTGACGAAAAGAAAATGAAATGAAGATTAAAGTTATTATCATATTAATTGGACTTGGTTTTTTACAAACGTTAAAAAACTATGGCAAAGGGTCATTTGCTCAAGAGGGTCAAACGAATGCCCCTCCACCAAGCATTCAAAGTAATTCGCCATTAGATTGCAAAGAGGCTGCAGGCAAAACGCAAGTAGGTTATCGATGTGGACAATGTGAGCAGTCTTTAATTAATGAAGTCAATGATACTATTAGCAAGATTCAAAACAATCCTGAAAAATTCTCGAGCATTGATAAAGTATTAGAAAATTTTCCACTGGCCATGAGAGAAACCGTCGTTTTTATGGGATTAAGTCAGAGCCTTCAAGAAGGCGATCGTTATCTCATGAAATCTCCATCCAGCGAAGTCGTTGCAAGTTTTAATGGCCATCCAGAACTTCGAGGTGGGAATAGTGTCGAACTCATGACATTTAATGGGAAAGATGGCACATGGGAATTGATTGAGATCAGTGTTGAAAATGGTCAAGCAAAAGTTGACACTAATCCATCTAAATGTATCAAATGTCATGGCAGTGGAGGAGACACGCGTCCCATTTTTGATCCCTACCGTTTTTGGTCTAATCAAGTTCCCTCAGCGGGAGATAAAGTGGCCGGCGGAACACATGAAGAGAAGGACTTTATTAGCTTTTTGGAAAAAATTGAAAATAAAAAAAACAACCCCGAATGGCAACGTTTTGCCCATTTAAAACCTTTTTTAGAAAATAACCCTCTTGAAATAGTGAGAGAGAGTATGGCCGCTACTTCTAAGGCTTCTCGAGGATATCGAGTAAAGAACAAACATCATCCGAGTGATGGTCCAGCAGCTGCTCTCTTCGATGAACTCTATTTAAAGAATCATTGTCGAATCAACCGTCTCTTCGAAGAGAATCCAAACTTTGAAACATTTAAATATGCACTAGCGGCCATTGTAAAAAGAAATTGCATAAATACTTCTGGTGATATGGATAAATATATACCTGAAAAATTTAAAAAAACGGCGGCGGAATATTTTGATATAAGAGGTATAGCTGATAAAGATAACGAGGATGCTTTTAAAGAAGTTTTACGAGACACAAAAACCAAACAAAATGAATATTTTGCAGACAGAGTTGGACGCAAAATGTGGATTATGGAAGAAAAATATCGAGAGACTGGACTCTCTGAAGAAGAAGCATACAATAATGCAGTTGCAGATTTAATCAAGATTACAGAAAGTGCCCAAGTACCCAAAGATCAAGAACGATCCGCACATCTCATCGCCCCTTTAAGGTATCTATTAGAGCCTTTTGGTTTTGATACTTCAACATTATCCATCTCAGTTGATCCTGGCTCATTTACATTTGGAGATTTTATTTTCAATATGTCAATATTTGAGCCAATGTCATCACTAACAAAGTTATCCTGTGAAGAGTTACAAGAAAGAAGTTTAGCTGCCTTTGAAAGCAATAATGATCAATATTTAAGTGAGTTAGATAGTCATTGCCAAAAACTAAAGGATTACGATTTAGCGTTGGAGGATTTAGTAGATGCTGCGGAAGAAGCAGAAGAAATTATTTTGGCGCAAGAAAGAGCAAAGATCCGACCGCAGATAGAAGCGCTGCTTGATGATAATAAATGTATGGACTGTCATGGAATTGGAAGCAAGTCTGGAGCACCTAATTTGCCATTTAGCTCAGAAAAAATTTCAGAGTTTGAAGAAATGTTAAGTAGGAGTACTGGTGAACTTGGAGATATGAGACATAGAATTTGGAGTAGAGTAAATCGACCATCACATTATCATGGAGTGATGCCACCAAGTTTACCGCTGAGTATAGAAGAAAAAATTCAGTTAAAGCAATATTTTGAAACCTTTACCAAAAAGAATAGAGATTCTAAGCCTCGTATAAGTTCAGGAGGACTTCTTGAGATTAAATCTGGAAATAATGAAGATGTTTCAAGAGGGGCGGAGTTTTTCATTAATGAAGATCAATCTCCTACCCCGGAAAAAAGTGGAAAATGATAATTTTCAACCAATAGATAAATTGTCTACCAAAGACAAGAAAATTTTGAATCAAGAAATGATTAATTTAAAATTAAAATTAAATGAATCGATATATTTAAATGAAATAAAAACCAAACAAAATAAAATGAAGTTAATAAATGATAAAAAAGACTAATAAGATTAAATTAATGAATTCAATAAAATGCAGTAGTCACTAAAAGCGTTTACAAGTCATCCCCAGTCAAAATAAATTTTAGTTCAAATATTTTATTTCAACTTCTGGTTCCCATCTTCGAATGGGAGCCTCTTTTTCTTTACCTCCTTCGTATACCATTTTTAAATAAAGATCTTTGCCCTCTATAAAAGTTTCCATTGGCGTTCGCCCCTTGCACCTTTTGCCTTGGTTGGTTCGTTCGCAATTATAATATTTCATGAAGGTATCGAGATCTTTTTGCATGTCCTCGATTGAGATATATAATTTTTTTCTAAAAGCCACTGAATAAAATTCTTCTTGAATAGTTTGATTTAGCTTCTCGCAAGAGCCGTTTGTTTGCGGATGTCGAACCTTAGTTTTTGAATGTTCAATATCATTCAAATATAAAAATAGCTGATAGTGATGTGTCTCCGGACGACCACAATATTCAGTTCCTCGGTCTGTTAAAACTCGCAACACCGAAATTTTTTGCTCATCAAAGAATGGAAGAACTTTTGAATTTAAAAACTCAGCGGCAACAGTTGCAGTTTTATCAGTATAGAGTTTTGCAAAACCAATATTGGAAAAAGTATCGATCCCCGTTTGCTGATAAATTTTTCCAATCCCCTTAATATAGCCAACGTAATAAGAATCTTGCGCGACCAGAAATCCAGAGTGATGAGTTTCAATTTCTCCGTGTGCCTGCTTTTCTGCTTTTTGCTCTTCCATCGCCTTTATTTGCGACTCAGTTAAAAGCCCGGAGTTTTCCTTGGCCCAGGCCTCTAAACGCTTCAGACGGAGGGCTTTAGTTTCTAATTGGTGGCGAAGCCAGACGGAGCGAACTCCGCCTCCAGAGATCGTCCAATTGTTTTTTCTATTAAGTTCATTGGAGACTCGAACCTGGCCATGGGTTGGATTGTGAAGGCTATAATCTAAAATTCCATCTTCAATTTCTGTGGCAAAACGATTTTTAATACGAGCAACTCTTCTCGTCTTTTCCATCAGTCCTTCAATCCCTTCTTCGGCTTAGGTGTTTTTAATATCATAGTAATGCTGTCTGGAAACACCGATTTTCCTGCACGCCTCAGAGATATTTTTCATCTGATCTGCAAAATCTAGTACATTTAATTTTCGTTGAATGAGATACTCTTTTGTAGTCATAAACTTCCTTTTGTTAAATTTTTTAGTGTCGTAACTCTAATTTTAACTGAGGATGTTTATGACCAATAATAGGCAATAATTTTAGTCTACTTGTAAACGCTTTTCATGTTACTTCCATGTTAGGCAATTTACGTTAAACCTACTTATTTCAATCTATATTCAATTAATCTTAATTCGTGTAAAAATTAAAAAAAATCATGCTTACACTAAGGAAGGGTGAAAAAGGTGCCACGATCCAAACGGTTCAACTTTTCTCAACCATTTGGGTGCTGGCAATTTACGTTAAACCTAGAGTTATATCGTCAGCTTATTCTTTTTTGCAACTCTTGCTTTGTCATTTCCTTCCGCTCTGTAACTCTTTCCCTTAAAAACTGCCACTTTTGCTCGGTCAAAAATTCGATCAATCGCCGCTGACGCCAAGACTGGGTCGACAAATACTTCAGGCCATTCTCCAATGTCACGGTTTGATGTCAAAATCATCGATGTACTAAATGTCTTTTTGAAAAAGGTGCCTCGATCCAAACGGTTCAGTTTTTCTCAACCATTTGGGTGCTGGCACTTTTCAGCCCTTTTCAGCCTCTTTTTTCAGCCTCTTTTCAGCCTGAATCAGTGCCTGGCAACGCGACCAAGAACTCCGCGTTCCAAGCACTGGAAGACCTTTAAACAATCTAAATTCTAACGGCAATTACATTCCATCCACTGACCGTCACTATCGCTTGAAATCACATTTTTGCAGGTTTTTTCGCTGCCACACAAACTCGATTTTACACATTCGATTGAGCTAAAGAGATCTATTTTTATAGCAACCCAAAGTAAGACAGACATCCGGAAACTACCATCATTATGAATCCGATAATCGCCGAAAATATCTTTGACTTCAATATTGCATCCATCGTAGTCGGATTCAACATAATTGCAGTTGCCTACATCAGTTTTTATAAAAATCACTCCATCCTCTGGAATTGCTGAAGGCTCAGAGCAGATTAATTTTTGGCTGTTAGCATGATCAATTCTTAACTCCTCTAGCAATTGGCCAACATCTACATTCAAGGCCATTTTAACTAAATCTGTAGCATCTTCTGGTGTAAAGCCATTCGCCAAAAGAAGACTCATTACCTCAGCGATTTTTTCTTCTTTGGTTTCCCTTGTGATTCCATTTTTCTCTTCCATTGAATAAGCATATGGAATAAACAAAAATGCTACGATGACTGCTAATAATGGGCATTTTTTGAGATTCAACATTTGATACATCCTCCTGTTTGATTGCATTATATAAATAATGACGTTGGGTTCATCGGATGGATCTACTGAATATTAATTTATTCTCCTTTCCTTGTTAAGAAAGTGTACGAGAAAACAAATTACACAGTGATGGTAAAGTGGGTGTCTAAAATATAGTCAGTTTTGCCATCCATATCCCCCTCAAATCACGTCCTCAATTCGACCTGGGTTTTGCTGATTGAACAATGGAACAGAACCAAAAAGGCCATCCAGGAGGGATTAGTCATGGAAAAAATCTTCACTTTGCTTATTTTTCTTTGTCTTTGAAAAAGGTGCCACTTTGAAAAAGGTGCCACTTTGAAAAAGGTGCCACTTTGAAAAAGGTGCCACTTTGAAAATGGTGCCACTTTGAAAATGGTGCCACTTTGAAAAAGGTGCCACTTTGAAAAAGGTGCCACGATCCAAAC
>JBIKWR010000155.1:0-7657 GCA_044356225.1 Bacteriovoracaceae bacterium
ACTAGAATAGTTTTACCATCATCTTCCAAGTGGTAAGAAATTTTTTCTTCCTCTAACAAACGAGCGATGGTCGTAGCATCTTCAGAGTTTAGCTCAGTGTAAAGCACTCTAAATTGTGTTCGTGCCGCCCAGAAGACGATGACTGCCAAAACGGCGATAATCAGTCCGGTCAAGGCAACCAGGCCAATTTTCCTGGTGGCATCTAGATTACCAATAAACTCTCTGAGACTGTCGGTGACTTTTTCAAAAAACTCTAACAAGGTCGGCTCCTAGTAAAAAATTACACCTGCATTTTCATTATTTCTTTATAAGCATCTATCACTTTCATACGAATTTGGTTCATCGTTTTAAAAGCAAGATCAGCCTGTTCCACCACTAACATCGTTTCATGAATATTTTTTGATTCACCTGTAGCTAACTTCTGAATCGCTTCATTTGCTTTAAGTTGTATGTCATTTACATTGCCAACCGACTCGGCTAAAAATTGTCCAAATGTTTTAGTTGAATCAATCGTTTTGGCCAATTGTTCAGGTGAATCTTTAATATCTATTTTTGTTTTAAATTCATAATCAGCACTTTCAATCCAACGATTGGTGTCGTAACGATTAAGAATTTGTTTCATGCCACCCACTGATTCAATTGACATAACTTAACTCCGGTTAATTTTTACCAATCTCTAAAGCTTTCATCGCCATTTGTTTGGCGGTATTTAAAGCATTAATATTTGCTTCATAACTTCTGGAAGTAGAAATCATGTTGGCCATTTCTTCCATCACATTAACATTCGGATAAAAAACCATCCCGTTTTCATCGGCATCAGGATGATGCGGTTCATATTTAGGAATAGGAGGTTTATTGGTTGAGATCACTTCCGTGGCATGCACTTCATTCAGGGCATCACCCATTTCCTGTTGTAAAACTTCCGAAAATTTTTGTCTCGAGGGCTCAGATCCAAACACCACTTCTTTAGGGCGATAAGGACCACCTTCTGGCGTTCTAGTGGTTTGGGCATTGGCAATATTACTGGAAATGGCCTCTAGTCTTTTGCGATTTGCACTGAGCGCCGATGAACTAATGTCTAAACTTTTCAACATACATTCTCCTTATCGCTTCCTGCTCCAAGAAGTGAGATTGTTTTTTGTGTGTGTTTAACTATTTTTCATTTTATCTTTCATTTTATCTTTCATTGGTAATCGTATACCTCATCATGCCTAATTTTTTATTTAGTAACTGAATTGAAGCATCATAAAGAATTTTATTTTGCGCCATTTGCGCTAACTCATCATCTCGATCTACTGTATTGCCATCTTCGCTCACAACTCCATTTGGATCATTGTAAATTTCTGGCTTTAGATTATTAAAACCACCGCCACCAACATCAAAATGGCGAGTGTCTTCCGTTGCCAAAGAATTATCTTTATCGAGGTCAATTGCCCTTTTTAAAGCATCCTCAAAATCAAGTTTTTTGGCCTTATAATCTGGTGTATCAGCATTGGCAACATTAGCAGCAATAATTTTTTGCCGTAACTCCCTCATATTGAGGGAGGCGGCCAATGCTTTTACGGTAGAGTCGTTCGCAATCATTTCGTCATCCTATCTTAAATTCACAAAATATTGATTACCATCTGTTCGGTATTCATTTATTTTATTTCTCAATGTCCTAATCGACACTCCTAATATTTTTGCTGCTTGTGTTCGATTTTCAGAAGTATGAACTAAGGCTTTTTTGATCAATAATTTTTCTGCATCTTTTAACGACATGAGTTTTATCCCATCATCATCATTTTCAGAAATCATACTCACGGCTTTTCTTTCACCAATTGCCAAATCTTGAATATTCAGCACGCCATTGTGATCAGAACCTAATGAATTTTCAATCACTGCCTTTAGTTCACTCAAATTGTGAGTCCAATAATGATCATTAATTTTATCTAGTGCCTCAGGAGCAATTTGAACTGGATTAACATCAAAGTCGTCGCAAGCATTTTTAATGTAGGCCATTGCTAACTTTTTAATGTCTTCTTTTCTTTCACGAAGAGGAGGTAAATTGATTTGAGTTCCAGAAAGCATGGTGTAAAGCCCACGATAAAATCTTCCTGCTCCAACTAATTTTGATAAATTTTTAGTGGTCGTTGAAATTAATCGTACATCAATTTCATAGTCTTCTAACTCTAAAATAATTTTGTGTAAGCGCTTTTGAAACTCTTCATCGAGACAGTCAATGTTTGCAAAGACTACTGAACCTTTATTGGCCCTTTCTAAAGCTCCTTTGACAAATCTTCCAGAAGCATCATCTCGATAACCTAAAATGTTATTTTCCACATCTTTAGGAGACTCGGAACAATCGACAATCACGACACTTTCACTGGCACGATTGGATTGTTGGTGAATGAAGCAAGCTAAAGTTTTCTTCCCGGTACCATGTTCCCCGACAATTAAAACTGGTGCTTTCGTCACTGCCACATTTGAAGAAAACTGAACTGCTTTTTGAACTCGTGGATCATATCCAAAAAGTTCGATGTTAACTGCTTCCATTAGACCTCCTGTCTTTTAGAATCAAAGAATTTTCTCATCGAGTTTCAATGTAGAAAGTTCTGATTTGCATAATTCCTTTATGTACTCTGGAACTTTTTCATCATTCATTAACTGATTGAGAATTTTTTTTCCTTCATCAGTTTTATCTCCATCTAACAAAGCCTTGGCCAATAAGTACGTTACTCGATTAACATACTCTGAATTTGCATAGTCTTTTAAAAATTGTTGGGCCCGTTGCTCTCGATCATTGGCCGATGCCTTTGCTGCTTTACCAACAAGAACCTCTAAATAAAGATAGCCAAGTCGTTCATGAAGATTCTTTATATTCACCGATTGCTCTGTAAATTTTTGAGTATCTTTTAATATCGCTCTTGAAACTGATTCAAATTTATCCACTTTATCGAGTTTATAAAGGGAATCGGAATAGCTAGAAAACAAACTTGCTAATTCATCTAATGAAAGAGTTTTAAGAAACTTATCTTCGATTAAAGCGGTTTCATATATTTTAATAACGTCTTCATAATTTTTTAAATGATAAGCGGCCAATCCGGAGTAGAGTTTATCTTTACTCAACATTGTTCCAGCACTTTCATGGGCCAATAAATCTTCGCGAATTTTCTTCCAAAGTCCATTTTTCGCGTCTTTTAGAATTTCCAATTCTCTAACATAATCTTGAGCCCCTAAATCTTTCCTGGTCGTCAACCATTGAGGATAGGTTTTGACTAAGGGTCCTTTAATTTCGGCTAACTTCTGAATCAAGTTAGTATGTCCATCATTAACGCCAAGATTTAGGTAAGACTTTGAGACTAAGTACAATGTATGTGGATCTTTTGCTGCTTTATCAGAATAGACATCTTTATATAACTCCCATGCTTTAATAACATCTCCATAATCGGCTTTATGGTAGTATGAATCGATTAGGCCGCTAATAATTTCAGAACCATCGGCCTGAAACATTATTCGTTCTGCTGGTTTTAATTTTTCCATTGGGATGGCCTCTAGGTATGACAAGGCCTTAACGTAGTCATGCTGATTTATTAAAACACGTAATCGCACCAGCCATAAAAGTTTTGTCAGGTCTTCGCTATTGAGCAGTCGATCTTCAGTTTCACTTCGTTCTAAAAAAACAATGTACTCACGATCTTTTTCGGTGAGCTCAATTTTTCTGGCGAGTTTTAAACCCACAAACCGAATCTTAGCTTCGTAACTCACTTCGGGCATGGTTGATCGATTAATGACTTGTTCATATAGCTTGGTAACTTGATTAACTTTTTTACTGGTCATATCGTAAGCTAAGGCGATTCTTAGTCTAGCTTGTGAAGATTTTGGATGAAATGAATATTGCACAATAAAATTATCAAAAAACTCGATCGCCTTTTCGTACTGGGCCTCTCTGAAATATGCCTCGCCAACATTAAAAAGTAAGGACTCAAGGATCGGTTTTTGTAACCCTTTTTCTGCTTTTTCATAAGTACTTATGGCAGCTAAAGTATCTCCTCTTTTAAGTTGCAAATACACTTTATAGGATAAGGTCAACTGTGAAGAGATTAATTTATCGATGCTTTTATCGTTCATTAATTCTTCAAGTTTTGATAATTGGTCTAATCTCGCTAAAGCATGAAACATCGACTTTACGGCATAGAGTGATGTTTCACGATCAAAGTTTTCCATCGTTATTGCGTAAAGTTTTTTTGCAAATGTTAATTGATCAATAAAGCTTTCTGTGGAGTGAGCATACTGAAGTAAATATTGAAAAATGGCCAACTTGAGTTTTTGATCATTTGTTTTTTCTGCCAGTGAATCGAGGACATTAACCGCTAATTTTTTTGGACCTTGATCAGCAGAGTCCATATTTTTTCTGATAATCGATAATGCTTTAAGGTATTCATTTAAATCTTCATGCGTTTCAATTTTTTTATCTCTGGCAAATTTTTGTTCATAGAGTTTTATCGATTTATACATTAATCCCCATTTTTTCTTACGATACATATTAATGGAGATCTGCATGTGTGCTTCGCGAGGGTCATCTAAGTTTTTCATGTCCTCAATAGGAAAAAACATCTCTGGAGACTTACTATTGATATCAAACAAGTTTTCTAGAGTGGGAACAAAAGCTTCATAGTTCCAAATCATCGCTGCGCCATATCGAAAATCGCGATACCCTTCATCATCTTGATTTTGAGATAATAAAGGTGGTGCAACCTCTTGGTTTTCAGTTTTAGTAATCGCCTTGGGAGGTGCTGGAGATAAGATAGCACTCGTTGCGGCCACTGATTCTTTTTTGGGAACGTCTGTTTTGGTTGTGGCGACAGCTGCCGTTGATTTTGGTTTTAAATCCTCATTGATCCAAAAATCGACAACATATCTTTTTTCACTTTCTCGATAAAAGGGAAAAAGTTCTACACTTTTATCTTTAAGTGTCACAGTTAACGATAGTGGTTTTGCAGGATAGGATTGTGAGTCTGTTTCAATACTCTTGATATAATCACTATTAATTTTAAATTGCGCGACATTCGCCTTGAGTTTTTCAAAAACTTTAACATCAAGCGATTCAAATTTGATTTGATTAACTTGTTTATTGATCGATAGAACAGACTTATCGACGTAAAAGCTCCAGCGCTGATGGGTTTTAAAATCTTCCTGGACTACTATTTCTTGTAATTCTTGCGAAAAGAGCAATTTGCTAGAAATCATTATATAGAGAGGAAGGATTAGGGGGAAAAATTTCTTCATTTTACAATTTATATAATTTAAATTTTTTAAATTAAGAAGCGTCAATATTTTGATCATAGTCCCGATGTCGGCACCGATGGCATGGCTTTTTCTGATCTCAATAGAAACATCCTGTTTCATCTACACTCATTATTTGTTGGTTAAGCCTTAATCCCTACGTTGTATTCTTCCTGAAACCAACGTGGATATAGATATTCTACGCGGAATTAGAAGACATTAAAGGAAAATTTTACTCTAGGAAAATTTTTACGGGCCAAAATTCTGACATGTGAAAAAGTTCCATTGATTTACAGGAGCTTAAGCTAATTTAACAATTAATTAACAGCTAAAGTAAAAAGAATATCAACAATAATGGATCAAAATGGTCGGGTTGGTGCTGGCCATAAACCCATCATTTAAGAGGATACAAGAAGTGGTTATAAAAATTTTATTTCTCATACATACAATTATATGGTTCTCAGGCTGCTCTAGTTTAGTTCCCGACCCTATTCGAAAAAATACTAAAAGTGAAGGTTACACTTTTTCTGTCGACGATAACTACTGGCAAAAGACAAACCCTGATATTTCTGACCACGCTTTCTACAGTCAAAAAACGGGTTCACATCTTTTTATTAATTCTTTATGCAAAAAATATCAAGATACGAATCTGGCTTCACAAATGGATGGGATGTTTGCAGGCATCAAACGACTTAAAACTACCAGCAAGGAATTTAATCTCAAAAATCGCCTGGCGATCGAAACGACTGGCATTGGCGAAGTCGATGGAGTTCAGTTTACATATAAAGTGATTACTATCAATTACCATCACTGTGTTTACGATTTCGCACTCCTCTCCGCTCGACCAGAAATTAAATCCACCGATTTAGATAATTTTCAAAAACTACTCGCAACTATTGAATTTAATAATGAATAACTTTAAAAAGGTTAGTTGATAAATATGATAACAAAAATTGAACAACTACCATTTGTTAAAAAAATTCAGCAAATGATTTTTTTTGCTGGATCGATATCAAGGCTATCACTGAAAACGTTTTATGGATGTATCTCTAGACCTTTTTATTTTCATCGCATGACGGAACAAATTTTGGCGCTGGGATTTGGGTCTCTCTCTTTAGCGATAGTGATTGGATTGGTTATGGGTTCTGTCATGACTTTGCAATTCGGATATGGATTACAAAAATTCGGCGGAACACTTTATGTTCCGGCGATCGTCAGCTTGTCTTTATTAAGAGAAATGGCACCTATCTTTATATCGCTTTTAGTTGCCGGTCGAGTTGGTTCAGGTATCGCTGCTGAAATTGGATCGATGAATGTTACTCAACAAGTCGATGCCCTCAGGGCCTTGGGCACTGATCCTATCAGAGTTTTAGTCGTCCCTCGATTGATGGCACTCCTTATATCTTTACCACTCTTATGTACGGTCACTGATATATTTGGATTAATCGGTGGACTTTTTGTGGCAACATCCGAGTTTGAAATGACTGCCAACTTTTATTTTGTCAAAATTATTTCCACCATTAAAATGCGTGATTTTTGGAGTGGTCTTATTAAGACTTTATTTTTCGCCACCATCATTGTGATGGTCGCTTGTTATCGCGGCCTCAATACGGTTGATGGAACCAGAGGAGTAGGAAAAAGTACAACATGGGTAGTGGTTACTTCCAGCATCTGGATTCTGATAACTAACTTTATTATTAGTAAATTCCTTTTAACCTTTTGGACTTTATAAAATATGACTGAATGTATTTTGAAATTAGACAACATTCATAAAAGTTTTGGAAATCAACAAATCCATAAAGGTGTTTCTTTTCAATTGCACAAAGGTGAAGCAGTGGCACTCCTAGGTGGATCTGGCACCGGCAAGTCCACTCTTTTACGTTCTTTAATTGGGTTAGAGTATATTGAATCAGGGGCGATTTTTTACAAAGAACAAAGAATTGATGATCTTGATGAAAAGACCTACGCCAACTATCGCAAAAAAATTAGTTATTCTTTTCAAAGTGGAGCGCTTTTTGATTCTGTCACCGTATTTGAAAATTTGGCCTTTCCATTGCTCGAACATACAAATTTAAAGTTTAAAGAAATTACTAACAAAGTGTTGGATATTCTTGACCTGATTGATTTAAAAGGAAAAGAAAATCTTATGCCTAGCGACCTTTCGGGTGGTATGCAAAAAAGAGTCGGCATGGCCAGAGCGATGATTCTTGATCCGGATGTGATTCTTTATGATGAACCAACTGCCGGCCTTGATCCTCTCAATACTCAGAATGTTTTAAAAATTATGGATAAACTCAAGGCGCGAGGTGTGGCTTCAATTTTTGTTACCCATGACATCCCGGCAGCGTTGAAAGTCAGTGATCGAATTCTCATTTTAAAAAATGGCGTTATT
>JBIKWR010000156.1:0-7550 GCA_044356225.1 Bacteriovoracaceae bacterium
GCAAATTTCCACAGTCCCGAAAGATGAAGCCTCATTTATGTCTTATTTTACCCAAGGTAAATTTATGGGATTAAGCCTGATCGATGATGAAATGCGCTCAAGTGGACAGGCGCTTTTTCCCATGGCAATTTTAAACGAATAGTGATCATTCACCTATAAAACTCTTAAGTGATGCTAAGGCCAACTGATAATCGCGCTCCAGCTCGATGACTCTTTCTTTTGATTGAATAAAAGACTGACTTGCTCCTAAGACATCTGGAGAATTTTTGATACCCCGCTGGTATTCTTTTAAAGTATTTTGGTAATAACTTTCGGCCTTTTTTGCTGCCAGCTCAGCACCATGCAATTGATTATCTAATAATTTTATTAAATTCTTAGAATACTGATAATAGTTTTCAATTTGCCTAGAAATATTTCGTTGGGAATACTCAATTGACTTGACCGCCAGTTTATTAGAGCGGGAAAGATTAAAAGCTTCTCCCCCATCAAACAAATTGATATTAAACTTGATGCCTATACTATAATCATATCGATCAGCTTGATTAAGATAGTCTCGATCTTTTTGAGTAAACTGTTCTGCCGCTGTATAAATATCGACGGAAGGCATCCACCACTGTTGATTAATTTTTTGTTCTAGTTGGTGCTGGTCTATCTTTATAGCTAGTTTTTGAGGAGCGATCACACGATCCAGTGGAGCAGCAGAAGGTTCTTCACTCTCGTTATGATGATGTTTTAAAACTTCATTTAAGACAATAATCTGGCCCGCTTCAATCATTAAAATATTTTTTATTTGATTTAATAAATACTCTAACTCTAGTTTTATTTTTTCAATATTTTGAGACAGTGAAAGTTGATGCTGTTCAAACTCGATGATATCAGTGTTCGTCGATAGACCACTAGTGCTTCTTTGCTTGGCGGAAGCTAAGTTTTTTACATTTAAGGCCAGACCTTCATTAAGAATTTTTTGTAAATCTCTTTTATAGAGATATTCCCAATATAATTTTCTTAAATCTAGTAACTGTTGTCGTTTGCTCTCTTCTAACTCAAAGGCTTTTTCACTAGACTGCACATCAATTAATTTTCCATGAAAATAATCTTTTTGCCCGTTGAAAATATTGACTTGCGCTTTTGCTGCGCCAAAGGGTTGTGATAAACCCGAATATGGCCCTGAAGAAAATTTTTCAAAACCTCCTTCTAAACTAAGCTTGGGCATAAAAGACCGCCGTAAAAAACCTTGTCGATTGACCACGGCTTCCAGGTCAGATTTTTTTGCCAAAACATCTAAGTTGTTTTGCTCCACCATTTCTTTCAGACTGGCAGAGTTAAGCTCAACAGCTAACGTTGAGCCTAATCCCAAGGAATAAATAAAAAAAATGAAAAACGAAAAATTCATGATGACCTCTTAATCTAAATCGGCAAATCCTACAAAAAGTTTCTGTTTATCTTTCATGATGTACATATCGAGGTTAAAGGGTTTGTACTCAACTTTGGGCAATTGACCCATAAAATGATTTCCGTGTTTGCTCAATTTTATTTCACCAAAATGAATAAATTTTCCTTTCTTTTTAACCTCGAGTTTGACCTCTACTTCATTGGCAAAGGCATCTAAGGACATAAGCTCCATCTTTTCATCAAACAAATACAGGCTCAGTTTACCTGCCTCGGTCCTGACTAATTCTGCTTTATAAAGAGGCTTTACTTCATTTATTTTTTCGGCATCTATGTTATCGACCACCGGCGCTGTTCGCCCACCAAACTTTCCACTTTCCTCGATTTCACCATGGCCGGCTTCATGCGTGAATCCAGGCTTCATAAAAAAAACTAATAAGATTAAAGTCGTAACAGTTTTCATTAAACCTTTCATAAAAAATTCTCCAATTTTGATTGTTGATATTGATCGATCGCCTTTTGTGAGGCCTTTTTTCCATAAAGACTAAAAATTGCTGGTGTCACCAAAATATCAAGAAGAGTGGATGTGACTAATCCTCCGATAATCACCACCGCTACTGGATGCAAAATTTCTTTTCCCGACTCACCAGCGGCAAAGAGCAGGGGAAAGAGTGCTAAAATTGAAGTTAGGGCGGTCATTAAAACGGGAACCAGACGATCGAGTGTTCCCTCTATTATAAGTTCCCGACTGAAGATTTTTTTCTCTTCGATCATCAAATGAAGATAGTGAGAGATCATCATAATTCCATTGCGAGAGGCAATTCCACAAAGAGTCACAAAAGCAATTAATGAAGCGAGTGAAAATGATCGCTCAGTTATAAAAATCGCAAGCACACTGCCAATCATCGCCAGAGGTATATTAAGCATGATTTGCAATGCCAAGACACTCGAAGAGAAATAAAAATAAAGAATAACAAAAATAACCGACAAGGATAAAAGCCCAAGCCCTATCATTTTCTGAGATGACTTCACTTGGCTAGCAAATTGTCCGCCAACCTCCATATGATAACCTTCTGGCCAAGGAATTTCGGCTGAAGCTTTTTCAATTGCCGCCACTAAAACTCGCAGATCAATTCCCTCTGAATTTGCCGATACCACTAACCTTCGCTGCAGGCCTTCGCGGTTAACCATATTGGGCCCACTTCCCTTGTAAACATTCGCCAGATCTTTGACTTTTACACGCTCTCCAGTTGGGAGTAGTTTCATATTTATATTTTCAATTTTTTCCAGATCAGATCTTGAAGCTTCATCTAATCTCAATAAAATTCCAAAAACTTTTTGTCCTTCGATGACCCGTCCTGTCTCATGACCGTTAAGCAGTGCTTCTAAGTCATTGGCCATAGTGCCAGCGCTCATTTGCGCTTTTTTCACTTCTTGTTTATCGATAAAAATTTTAAGTTGAGGTATTTGCACTAAAGGCTCTACTTGCAAATCTTTTAGTCCTTTTAGATCTTTAATTTTGAAGTATAATTCTCCACCTAATCTTCTCAATTCGACAATATCAGGCCCAAAGATTTTTAAAGCAATTTGCGCCCGCACTCCAGAGAGCATATGATCCAAACGATGAGAAATAGGCTGACCGACATTAACATAAACCTCCGGCCAAACTTCCTTAATTTTCTCTCTCATCTGATTAAAAACAACTTCCTTGGATCTTCCACTCTCTTTAAAATCCACATCGATTTCATTCCAGTTAACTCCTTCCGCATGTTCGTCCATTTCGGCCCTTCCAACCCTTCGGGTGGTTGAACGAACTTCGGGAATAGTTAACAAATTTTTTTCAACTTCTAATCCTTTTTTATCGGACTCAGTTAATGAAATTCCTGGAGCGGCCTGTAGACCTAAAGTGGCCGAGCCTTCATTAAAAGATGGTAAAAAATTTCGTCCCATAAAAGGTAATAATCCCGCGACCAAAATAAACATTAAACCTACTACGAACAATAATTTTTTTGGTGAGTTTAAAGTTTTATTTAAAATGATGGTGGCAAATTTTTTAAGTTTTCGGACAAAGTATCCATCTTGATCTTCTTTTAACTGAGTTCTGGATTGACCCAATAAATAATAACAAAGCACTGGCGTAATCGTTAGAGACATTAAAAGAGATGCTAAAATAGAAATAATATAGGCATGTCCCATAGGGGCAAACAGTCTTCCTTCTATTCCATCCAACGCAAACAAGGGAACAAAAACCATTACGACGATCAAGGTAGAAAAGACGATGGAATTTCTTACTTCCGATGAAGCATCATAAACGACTTTCAAAATTGGGCGCGGATTTCCCAACTGGCGATTCTCTCTTAATCTTCTAAAAACATTTTCCACATCTATAATGGCATCATCAACTAACTCTCCTACCGCAACCGCCAGACCTCCAAGCGTCATGGTGTTTACTCCAATCCCCATCAATTTAAAAATAATCGCCGAGAGAAGAAATGAGAGTGGAATCGCAGTTAACGTTATAAAAGTAGTTCGCCAGCTCATTAAAAACAACATCAGAACAATCATCACCATGATCGTGCCATGAAGAAGCGCCTCTGAAACATTGCCGATGGAATTTTCAATAAAGTGAGATTGTTTAAAAAGATCTGATTTAAGTTCTACTCCAACTGGTAGATTGGGCTTAAGTAAGGCAAGTTCCGCCTCAACTTTTTTAGTCAATTTAATCGTTTCACTACCAGGTTGTTTTTGCACCGTCATCACCACAGCATGTTGACCATTAATTGAACCATTTCCGCGTTTAAAATGTGAACCAATTTTGACTTCTGCAATATCATTAACCACTACTGGAAACCCCAAATGATTTCCTACATAAGCCTCTTTGATATGATCAATTGTTTCTAACCGCCCAATTGTTCTAATGAGATACTCTTTTGTTCCAATGTCGATAAACCCACCGGCGGTGTTTAATCCTACTTCTGCCAAAGAATGTTTTAAATCTTCAATCGTCAGACCTTTCTGATGTAATTTTTCTGCCGATACTAAAATTTGATATTGTTTTAAATCCCCCCCGATCGTCACCACTTGGCTAACCCCAGGTATTGCCAACAGCCTTGGTCGCACCACCCAATCGGCCAAGGTTCGAAGCTCCATGGGATCCACCTGCGCATTCGGTGAGGTCAATCCAACAAACATAATTTCGCCCATAATGGATGAACTTGGAGTCATCACCGGTGCAGAATTATCCGGCAATTTTTCTTTTACCAAAATAAGTCGTTCGGCCACCAGTTGTCTATTTTGAAAAATATCAGTCCCCCAATCAAATTCAGCGTAGACGATGGATATGCCGGCACTGTTGGACGATCTCAACCTAATCAATCCGGGTAATCCATTGAGGACATTTTCGATGGGAACAGTAATCTGAATTTCAACTTCTTCAGGAGCAAGGCCTTGGGCCTCTGTCATGATCGTCACCACCGGACGATTGAGATCAGGAAAAACATCCACTGGAAGTTGTAGCGCCTGCCACGATCCGATGATTAAAAGCATGAATCCAAGTGCCAGAACGAGTGGCCTTCTTTGCAGTGAAAACTTGATAATTTGATTAAGCATAAACTCCTACCTTACTCTTATTAAAAATTTTAAATAAAGAAAAAAATTAGGATATAGCGGTGCTGGTTGAGCTTTCCAGTGTCGCTATAATAGGAGGACGCAAAAGCCAAAATAAAAAGTTGTTTAGGCTTAACGAAACAAAATTATATTTTGATTGATAAAAATCCACCGCCACAAAAGGGACAAGAGACTCTGCCAATAATAGAAGTCCTTGGCAGTTAACATGATAAGAACAACAATCATGAGACTTATTTTCCTCGTGGGAATTTGGAGACTTTTCGCTCTGACAATCGGCTAAGGCATCATTGACGACTTCATTTGACAAATTCTCATGACAATAATTTGCATGTGCATGGAAAACTACTGTCGAGATAAACAGACTACAAAATAGACCAGTTATAAAAGATTTCAAAGACATAGAAATAAAATAATCTTCTGACTTATATAAGTCAAACCAGCTAACATTTTATTTTTAAAATGTGGTGACTTCAGATTTTATACCTTGAGCGTAACGAACGAGATCGCACACTTCTCTCACCGCTCCTAATCCACCCTCTTTCACCGTCACGTAGTCGACCATTTCATGAACTTCGATTACTGAATTTGGTACCGCGGCTGAAAACCCCACTCGTTCGAGGATCGGAAGATCAAAAAGATCATCGCCAATATAAAGAACTTGGTCATCCTTCAAACCCGTTTTATCGAGAATTTCTAAATAAGCGGATCGTTTATCTTCATCGCCTAAATAAATATGATCAATGCCTAAACCTTGGCAACGCTGTTTAAGGCCTTCACTTTTTCCACCTGAGATCACACCAATTTCGATGCCCGCTTTTTGCAAACATTTTAGGCCATAACCATCGAGCGAATGAAAAAAACGGCTCCAACCGGCTTCTTTGGATACCCAGAAAATTTGTCCATTGGTCATGACGCCGTCACAATCCGTGAGAAATAACTTAATTTTTTTTAATTTTTTTTGAAATTTCTTGGCGGTTATTTTTAAATTTAAATTTGATTTTTTATTCACCGGAAACCTCGCGAATTTTAATCAGTGAACGAACTAACAAGCCGACTGAATCAAGCGGTAAACAAGTGGCCGAATCAGATAAGGCTTTTTCTGGATGCGGATGGGTTTCAATAAAAACGCCATCGGCACCTGCTGCCATGGCGGCCTTGGCCAAGACCGCCACTTGCTCTCGTTTGCCACCAGTCTTATCACCACCAGCTCCAGGACGTTGCACACAATGAGTAGCATCGTGTACTGTTTTGACCCCAAAACTTTTCATGATTTGAAAGGAGGCCATATCCACCACTAAATTTTGGTAGCCAAAACTCGATCCTCTTTCCGTCAGCAATATTTGTTTTTTGGGGATAAAATGCGTCGCTTTATCCACAATGTTTTTGGTTTCTTCCGGGCTCAAAAACTGACCTTTTTTTACTTTTAAAATGCGCGAAAATTTTTTACAAGCTTCTGCTCCCGCCAAAATCATATCGGTTTGACGACACAAAAAAGCCGGCACTTGTAAAACATCCACGACTTCAGCTACCGCCATGGCTTGTTCTGGATAATGAAAATCGGTGAGGACCGGAATCTGAAATTGTTTTTTTATTTTTTCTAAAATTTTTAAACCTTCTTCTAGTCCTGGCCCGCGATAAGAATTCACCGAAGTACGGTTGGCCTTATCAAAACTGCCTTTAAAGGTGAAAGTTAAATTCAAACCATTAAATTGTTTCTTTAAGCTCTCGGCGATGGCCATCGCCAAACTTTCATTTTCCAGGACACAAGGCCCAGAAAAAACCATTAATTGATCCATGTTTGATCCTTGTATTTATTCAGCGAGGCTTTCACAAAAGAATGAAAAAGAGGATGGGGTTTAAACGGTCGAGATTTAAATTCAGGATGAAACTGACAACCAATAAAATAAGGATGATCTTTCAGTTCAATCATCTCTACTAAGTCATACTTTTTATTGGTACCTGAAAACTGAAAGCCTTTTGATTTTAACTGCGCGACATAATCATTATTCACTTCCAGGCGGTGACGGTGACGTTCGGAAATTTCCAATTGTTTATAAACCTTTTCCGCCAAAGAATTTTTTTCTAAGGAGCAATCATAAGCGCCAAGCCTCATGGTGCCACCTTTTTTTCCATCTTCTTTTTGTCCTTGCATATAATGAATGACCAAATCTCCTTGATCGCTAAATTCTTGAGAGGTGGCATTTTTTATTCCTACTACATTGCGAGCAAATTCAATCACCGCTAACTGCATGCCTAAACAGATACCGAGATATGGAATTTTATTTTCCCTCGCATATTGAATCGCCAAAATTTTGCCTTCGGTACCCCGCACGCCAAACCCACCGGGCACTAAAATGCCATCCACTTCTTTGACTTTTTTGGCGACATCTTCGATTGAAGTGATGGCCTCGGCATCCACATAAACCGGAACGAGTTTGACTTGATTGGAAATCGCCCCATGCCTTAAGGCCTCATCCAATGATTTATAGGATTCGGTTAACTCGGTGTACTTGCCGACGATGGCAATTCGCACG